>NZ_JBEORF010000025.1:0-116791 GCF_040302125.1 Nocardioides sp. NPDC127514
GCCGCCCAGCGCCAGCGGATCAACGTCGACCAGGCCCAGGCGCGCGACCTGGCCTCGGAGATCGGCCGAAGCCAGCCCCGCGACGACCAGGATGCTTGCGATGACGCCGGCGCCCAGTGCTCGCCGGGTGCGCCTGGAACTGATACCCCCCATGGTTCATGGGAGCACCGGGCAACCCCTCGCGCCATAGCCCAGGTGACTCATACTGCGAGCCACCCGTCCGCGATGAATCAGTCGACCTCGACCGCCGCCCGGCCGGGGGCGAACGAACGGGTTCCGGAGTGTCGGCGGACCACCACGCTCAGCGAGGCGATGATGCCGAGCGCGCCCAAGGCGGCCGCGGCATAGAAGGCCTCGCGCATCCCCGGTACGACCTCGCCGGGGGTGCCGTTGGCGACGTAGACCGAGGCGATCACGGCCAGCCCGATCGAGCCGCCGAGCTGCTGCATCGTCTGCACCAGACCCGAGGCCGAGCCGGCGTGGGCGGCGTCGACACCCTCCAGGCCGAGAGCCGTGGTGGAGGTGAAGACGAGGGAGGCGAAGGCGCCGTTGAGGAGGAAGGGAACCAGTACGGCGCCGGCGTACGTGCTCGTCTCCGTCAGCGTGCTCAGCCACACGAACGACAGGGTGAGACCGGTGGCGCCCAGGACCAGCACTCGCGACATCCCGATCCGGGCCGCGATCCGAGGCGCCACCCGGGACACCGCGAAGATCATCAGCGTCAGTGGCAGGAACGCCAGCCCGGAGGCGAGCGGCCCCATGTCGAGCACGCCCTGCAGGTAGATCACGGTCAGGTAGAACGTCGCGAACTGAGCCCCGACCAGCCCGACCGCGGCGATGAACGCGGCGACGCGGCGGTGGCTGTTGAAGAGGTGGAGCTGCAGCAGCGGGTGGGCGACCCGGCGCTCGGTGAGCACGAGGGCGACCAGCAGGAGCAGGCCGACCGCGATTCCGCCGAGAGTGCGCGCGGAGGTCCAGCCGTGCTCCGGGGCGCCGATCAGCGACCAGACGATCGCGGCCGCACCACCGGTCGCGGTCACGGCGCCGACGATGTCGAAGCGCCCCGGTCGCGGCGCGGTCTCGGCGACGAGACGGCCGACGAGGGCGAGCACGACGAGCCCGATCGGTACGTTGATGAACAGCGTCCAGCGCCACGACGCGATGTCGGTGAGGATGCCGCCGAGGATGAGCCCGATCGAGGCGCCGCTGGAGGAGACCGCGGAGAAGAGCGCGATCGCCCGGGCCCGGCCGCCCTCGTCCTTCGCGGACGTGGTCAGCAGGGCGAGCACCTGGGGTGCGGCGATCGCGGCGCCGAAGCCCTGCAGGGCGCGGGCGATCACGAGCAGGTCGTCGGTCGGCGCGAGTCCGCCGGCCAGTGAGAAGAGAGTGAAGACGGAGAGGCCGGCCACGAACACGCGCCGCCTGCCGAAGACGTCGCCGAGGCGACCGCCGAGCAGGAGGAGCCCGCCGAAGGCGAGCGTGTATCCGTTGAGCACCCAGGTGAGGGCGGCCGGAGTGAATTCGAGGTCGTCGGCGATCCGGGGGAGCGCGACGTTCACGACCGCCGCGTCGAGGACGATCATCAGCTGGGCGATCAGGACCAGGGCGATCCCGGCGCCGGCGGCCTTGGTGGCCGCGGGTGGCTTGGGTGGTGCCACGGTGGATGTCATGCGAGAGCTCCTGTTGGAGACGGAGAAGGAGTACAGTGAAGCGGAGGAAGTCTCCGCTTGATGACGACACTACCGGAGAGTGTCTCCGGTTAGCAACGCATTTAGCTGCTGTGGCGGAGGCTGCTGTTAACCTGAGGCGCCCGCAGCGAGGCGGGAGCCACTGAGGAGGTCCGGATGAGAGCCGACGCGCAGCGCAACCGCGAGCGGCTGATCGAGGTCGCCCACGCGGTGTTCAAGGAGCGCGGTCTCGACGCACCTCTCGACGAGGTGGCCCGGCGTGCGGGTGTCGGTCCCGGCACCCTCTACCGCCACTTCCCGACCCGCGAGGCGCTCCACGAGGCGATCATGGCGACCTGGATCGAGGAGGTCGCCGCTCACGTCGAGAAGGCGATGGCGACCGAGGGTGGGTGCCGGGAGAAGCTCCTCGCCTGGTTCGAGGAGTACGTCTCGCTGCTGACCCGCCACCAGGGCGCCGCCGCCAAGATCACCGCCTCCCTGGGCTGCCAGGACTCCCCGCTGCGCACCAAGTGCCAGACCTACGCCGACGCCAACGAGAGCGTCCTGAAGGAGATGGCCGAGCACGGCGTGCTCCGCGAGGGTGTCGACAACCTCGACGTGTGCCGTCTCCTCGGTGGCGTCGCGACCATGGCCGACCACTCCTCGCTCGAGGCCAAGGACGTACGTCCCATGCTCGATGTCATCGCGAACGGCGTCCTCAAGAACTGACCTCGCCTGGGGCACACTGGGCGTATGTCCTTCACCTCGCCGGTCAGCGGCCCGCAGAGCCCGCTGAAGCTGGAGTTTCCCCAGTCGCTCGCGACCTATGACGACTACGCCGCCGCGCAGAAGACGGTCGACTTCCTCTCCGACAAGGAGTTCCCGGTCGAGAACTGCATGATCGTCGGCACCGAGCTGAAGCAGATCGAGCGGATCACCGGCCGCCTCACCTGGAGCAAGGTCGCCCTCGCCGGCGTCCTCTCCGGCGCCTGGCTCGGTGTCTTCGTCGGCCTGATCATGTCGCTCTTCGGCAACGAGAACTTCCTCTTCATCCTGCTCTCGACCGTGCTCCTCGGTATCGTCTTCGGCCTCATCTGGTCGCTGATCGGCTACGCCGCCACCCGCGGCACCCGCGACTTCTCGAGCGTCAAGGTCATCGTGCCGACCAAGTACGAGGTCCTCGTCGAGCACAAGGTCGCCGGCCGTGCCCGCGAGCTCCTCGCCGACCTCCCGGGCGCCCTCCCCAACCCGTTCTCCTGACGGGCACCCTTCTCCTGCGTCTCGGATCGTGAGATAGGCGCGGCGTTCCCGTGTAGTCACACGTGTTCCGGGGAAGAACTCCGTTGGAGAAGGAGGCCCCGATGTCATCTCAGATCAACGTACGTCCCGCCGAGCTCGTCAGGCTCGCCGACCGCTGCATCGACTGGGCGATGGACCTGACCGGTGCGACCACGGACAACGCCGGCGCCCTCGTGGTCGCCTCACGCGACGCCGGCAACACCCAGGGCGGCTACGACACCATGGCTGCCCACGGGCCGCTGGTCGAGGCAGCCTCCAGCGCGCTCGAGTCGTTCGCGGCCGTCTTCGAGGCGGACGCCGACGCCCTCATGCTGTGCGCGTTCGACATCTCCGCGACCGACGAGGAGATCGCCCGGGCCGCCCAGTCGAGCAACTCGCTGGAGCCGGGTCCGACGCCGCGGCCTCCGGAGCCGACCCCGGGTCCGCAGCCGCCTTCACCCACTCCGAGCCCGTCACCGGGCCCGACCCCGACCCCGCGCTGAGAGGCACCGAGATGTCCGAAGGCACCTGGAAGCTGTGGGACGACGCTGCGTCGATCGACGACGCCTCGCGTGGCTGGACCTCGATCGCGAAGGCGCTCGACAGCGTCACCGAGGCGTTCATCAGCGGCTCCAAGGACGTCGTCGCCGACTGGGAGGGCCAGACGGCCGAGTCCTACGAAGGGCATCGCAAGACGCTCCTGACCGACCTCGACACGGCGCGCGAGCTCGCCGACAAGGCGTCCTCGGCCACGGCCCGGATCGCCGGCACCGTACGCATCGCCCAGGGCCACCTCGACCAGTCCTGGGCGACGGTGGCCCACATCCCGCACCAGGGCAGCCCGTCGGGTGACATCCGGTTCGAGCCCGAGACCCCCGAGGACAGCAAGCTGGTCACCGCCGCCATCGCGCGTGCCTCCGAGCTCCGGACCGGCCTCGACCGCGACCTCAACGCAGACCGGCAGGTGCTGATCGACACCACCGCTGCCTGGCGGGGGCTGGCGACGAGCATGGCGGCGATCGCCGAGTCCGGACAGGACCCGTTCCACCTCCCCGCCGACGTGGACTCGGTCGGCATGATCAACGTCGACGGAAAGACCTACATCAACACCGGCAGCGGCGACGACGTGGTCACGGTCGGGATCAACCCGTTGACCGGACGGCAGGTCGTCACCGTCAACGGCCAGATGTACGAGGTGCCACCCGGCAACGAGGTCGTCATCCGCGCCGGCGAGGGCAACGACGAGATCAACGTCCCGCAGGGCACCAACGTCAACCTCTCGCTGCTCGGTGGCAGAGGTGACGACCGGCTCAACGGCGGCAGCGGGAGCGACCGCATCCTCGGTGGCCAGGGCCGCGACCACGTCTTCGCCGGTGACGGCGACGACCGGGTCTCGGGCGGCACCGATCGCGACTACATCGACGCCCAGGGCGGCAACGACCTCGCCACCGGAGCGGGCGGCGACGACACCGTCTACGGCATGGCCGGGAACGACCGGATCAGCGGTGGTCGCGGCCAGGACTATCTCGAAGGGGCAGATGGCGACGACCTGCTCGTCGGCGGTGACGGCAACGACATCGCCTCCGGCGGCGACGACAACGACCGGATCCACGGTGGCGCCGGCGGTGACGTGACGTACGCCGGGCGGGGGAGCGACACCACCTACGGTGGCTCGGGTGACGACAAGGCCCACAGCGAATCCGGCGACACCGACGAGGACGTCGAGCAGCACGTGACGGTCCAGATCACCGAGGTCCCGGAGTGGATCAAGATCGAGGGTTCGCCGGAGTTCGTCGCCCGCACCCGCGCGGACCTCGAGATGCTGGCCGCGTCGCCGACCGGCCAGCAGATGCTCGCCGCGTTGGACCGGCGACACGACGACTCGGGCGTGTTCGGGATCGGGCAGGAGAACCTGACCATCCGCGAGTACGTCGGTGACACACCGAACAGCTCGGCGTCCAACGGGCCGATGGGCGGCAACGAGATCGAGTACATGCCGGACATCGACACGATGAACACCGGCAACCGTGCTCCCCAGACGCCCGTCGACGGCCCGCCGGTCGCGGTGCTCTACCACGAGATGGCGCACGTCTACGACTACATGCACGACACCCTCGAGCCCGGTGAGTATCACGGCGACGACCCCGAGAACCAGGGGACGAACAACCGTGAGCGTGAGGCTGCCGGTCTTCCCGTCGATCACGACAACGACCCCAGCACGCCGGAGCAGATCGACCCGGACCACCCGTACGTCTACACCGAGAACGGCCTCCGCGACGAGATGGGAGCTCCGCACCGTGACCACTACTAGGTTGATGCTCCTGGCATCGCTGCTGGCGGGAGGTCTGGTGATGAGCGGCTGCGCGAAGGTCCCGGAGGGGGAGCGTGAGATCGAGGGGGTGCGCTTCGAGTCCGAGGTCGCCCAGACGGACGGCGCGCTCGAGGTCAGCTATCGGGTGGTCAACGACGCGGACACCGACGTCTACGTGGTCGACTCGGTGCCGACGTACGCCAACGGGGCGCTGCAGCCGGAGTCGGCCGACACCGTCTACGTCCTGGGCAGCGGTGGGAGCCGAGCCGAGGTCAGCAAGCGGGTCTTCGCGCTGCCCGACGACAAGGACTTCGCGCAGATGCCGGCGGTCGGTTGGGCCAAGCTTGCGGCGGGAGAGGAGATGAAGCGGAACGTACGCGTGCCGTTGCCGCTCGAGGAATATCGACCGTTCGACGACGACTCCGTCCCGGAGCTCCCGGACCCGGTCGAGGAGGTCGTCTTCTGCATCGGCGTCCTCGACCTCCGCGACCTCTATCCGGAGGGCGTCCCAGCCGACGCGACCGGTCTCGCCCACTCCGACTCGGCCGCCGAGTCCCAGCAGATCTTCTGCTCCGATCCAGCATCACTGGACTGATGACGCGCGTCGGCGTACTCGTGGTGGCGCTGCTGATGTCCCTCAGCGGGTGCGCCGAGGACTCCCCCTACGGCGAGTTCGGTCCGTCGGGCTCAGCGTCGGCGCCGGAGGCGAGGTTCGATGCCGAGGTGACGGTCCGGGACGCCGAGGTGCAGGTGGCCTACCGGTTCGCCAACGACGGTGACGAGCCACTGCTGCTCATCAACCGGCCCGGGGTCGCGGCGGGCGCCGGCGTCCGCTACCGGGAGGACGCGGCGTACGTGACGGAGGACGCCGACGGCGGGGCACTGCTCTCACAGGCGCTGTTCGGTTTTCCGGACACCGACCAGACCTGGGCATCGATCCCGGATGTCGGGGTCACCGAGGTCGGGCCGGCCGAGGTTGTCGAGGTGGAGGTGACGTCGGCTCTGCCGTTGACCTGGTTCCATCCGTTCGGGACCGACCTCGGAACGGGGCCGATGTCGATCCCGAGGGACGTCGATGAAGTCAGGTTCTGCCTCGGTGTGGTCACCCCGCCCTTCCCCGAGTCGATGACTCCGCGAACCGAGGAGGACGGGACCAGGATCGTCGGCCACGCGAGCGCCAAGCAGCACCTGTACTGCTCGGACTCAGCGGCCGTGGGCTAGGTCGTACCAGGTGACCTCGGTGGCCATGCCGTTCGCGGTGCGGCCGAGACGCTTCTGGTAGGCGACGAGGGCGACCTGGGTGTTCCAGTCCAGGACGCCGGTGATCTTCGGACGCTCGGGCGCGGAGGTGGCGCTGAGGGCGCGCTGGAGGTCGCGGACGCTCTCGCCGGCGGAGCCGCGCTTGAGGAGCGGGCGGCTGTTGGCGGCCCACAGCGTCTTCCAGGCGCCCTGCGTCCAGGTCTTCCGCACTGTCAGGCCGTGCGAGCGCTGCCAGGCGTTGATCGAGCTCACCAGCCCTCGGTCGTACGTCCCGTCGATGGCGCCGCCGAAGTTCCCGCGCTCGCGGAGCATGCACTCGAGCGCCTTCGTGTAGATCGGCGAGGGAGTGTAGGAGCCGGTGCGCGGCCTCAGGGCGGGGTAGCTGGTGAAGCTGACCGGCACGCCGCCGCAATGGGTCACCGGCCGCGCGTAGGAGCCTCGGCCGAGGTCGACGAAGTTGGAGTCGATCTCGATGGTGGTGCCGCCGTGGGTCTCCTTGTGCGGGCCGCGGTACTGCTTGACGCGCTTGTGCGGGTTCCAGGGGGTGTCCGGGATGTAGCGGGTCGACGTGCCGGCGCGGCCGTCCCAGTCGGCGATCCACAGGTCCGCGGGGTAGACGAAGCCGCGCGGCTGGGCGTGCCAGACGGCGTACATCGCCTTGATGCCGGAGGACGCGCTCGAGTACATGCCCGGTCGGTAGCCGAGCGCTTTGATCCGGTGGCTCCAGGCCGAGACGAACCACATCGCCGACTCACGGCAGCGCTTGTTGCCGATGTCGAAGCCCTCGAGGTCGTAGAACATCGTGCTCCCGGCGGCGATGCCGTAGCGCTTGGCGGCGTCCACGGTCGCGTTGGCCTGGTTGATGCCCTGGCGCTTCGCCGTCGCGTACTGGTTGGTCGAGTTGGCGCTGATCCGCGGGTCGTCGCGGTAGCGCGGGAAGTGCGGGTTGCAGGATGCCTGCGGGCCGAGCGTGATCGGCAGCAGTCGCCAACCACGCGCCAGCTGGGTGCGCACCCAGGTCGAGCTGAGGTTGGTCTGGTTGCGGCAGCCGCGCGAGTTGCCCGCGATGTAGATGCCGACCGCGCCGAAGTTCGAGTGCCTCCACCAGCGGTCCATCGCAGTCTGCGAAGGCGCCTGGCACTGGTCGAAGCCATAGCCGGTGAAGTTGCCCGGCGTGACCCGGTTCGCGGCGGCCGCGGGGCTGGGCATTGCCAGCCCCGCGACGCCGACGACGCCCGAGATCAAGCCCGCGCCGAGCGCCCGTCTGACGTACTTGAACCTGGTGAAGTCCCCCATATTTCGTCACGGTAGTCACAACCGTCACTCAGTTACCAGTGGACTCGCCAGGCGTACGTCCTTAGTACGCCAGCAGGGTCTCGTCGATCTTCTCCCAGGCCGCACGGAGCTCCGCCAGATCCTCGGGCCGCTTCCGGGCCAGGTCGGCCTGCTCGCGTACGTCCTCACTCAGGGTCGTAGAGGTGGTCGGTGCCGTCGAGCTGCAGGTACTTCAGCGAGCCGCGGCGCAGCGCCCGCTGTCCGCGCATGCGCCAGAAGAGGTCCTGGGTCTCGCGCGGCCGGCCGCCGAAGAGGAGCGGCACCAGGCTGGTGCCGTCCAGCGGATACTCCGGCGACGGCGTGGCGCCGGCGAGCTCCAGGAAGGTCGCGGTCCAGTCGGTCGTGACCGCGGGCTCGTCGCTGACCTGGCGACCGGGCAGGGTGCCGGGCCAGCTGAGGATGGTGGGCACCCGGATGCCGCCTTCGTTGAGGCCCGACTTCGCTCCGGTGAACGGCCACACGTTGGAGAACCGCTCGCCGCCGTTGTCGCTGGCGAAGAAGACGACGGTGTCGCGGAGCTGGCCGGTGCGCTCGAGGGCCCGGATGACCTGGCCGATCGACTGGTCGAGGTCCTCGACCATGGTCTTGTACGTCGCCAGCGAGCCGCCGTCGTTGTGGAAGAGCACGCCCTTCTCGCCGTCCTCGATCCGGGCGGTCAGCTCATCGCTCACCGCCTTGTCCTCGGGTCCCTCCCAGGGCCAGTGCGGCGTGGTGAAGTTGAGGTTGAGGAGCCAGGGGGCGTCGTGGTCGCGCTCGATGAAGCTGACGGCCTTCTCGGTGACGATCTCGGTGTAGTAGCGAAGGTCCTCGACCTCCACCTCGTCCTCGTAGAGGTCGTGGTCGCCGTTGTGGTTGACCTTCGAGAAGTAGTCGAGGCCACCGGAGAAGTTGCCGAAGAACTCGTCCCAGCCGACCCTGGTCGGGCTGTACCAGGGCAGATAGCCACAGTGCCACTTGCCGAACAGCGCGGTCCGGTAGCCCTGGTCCTTGAGCAGCGAGGCCAGCGTCGGATGGTCGAGAGGGATGCCGTGCAGCTCGTTGGGCGAGCTGATCGGCTCCGGCAGGCCGCCGGCGAGGCGACCGGGGTAGCGCCCGGTGTAGAGGCCGAAGCGGGTGGGGGAGCAGACCGAGGAAGCGGAGTACGCATCGGTGAACCGCACGCCCGAGGCCGCGAGCCGGTCCAGGTGGGGCGTCTTGATGTCGGGGGAGCCGTAGGCGGACAGATCGGCCCAGCCGAGGTCGTCGCCCAGGATGACCAGGAGGTTGGGCTTGCGCTTGGGCCGGTTGACCTTACGGGCCTTGAACGGAGTCTCGGTGGCTGCGTTGGCGGGTGTGGCGAGGCCGGTGGCGGCGACCGCGCCGGCCCCGGTGGCGAGCAGGCTGCGTCGGCTGAACGTGCTGGGGGAGGACACCGAATGGCCTTTCTTTAGTGAATAACTACGAATAGAAGACTAGGGGTTGGTCCAACCTGCGGGCAGAGGTCTCGGTCGGCGGACGCGACGGGACGTTGGTCCCGGTACATATGGGCCCTAACCAAACCCGCCTGGCGGCGTTACCTTGGTAAAGGAATGGATCGCCAAGGGGGTGGGGACCTGTGCGGCAGCGACGACGCGATCGGGTGACGCCGGTCCTCTTCGCGATCACGGTCATGCTCGCGCTGACGGTCGCCGGGATCATCCATGTCGCGCACGGCGGCGAGGTGATCGGGCCGTTCGCGGTCGCCGACCAGGTCAGCTCGACCACCAGGCAGGTCAACACGCCCTATGTCTGCTGGGACGGCAACGGCTCCGGTTCCCTGACCCGGTGCCCGGACCCGCGCGGCGCGGACGGCATGAAGTGGGTCTTCCCCGGCTACGAGGACGCTGCCCGGAGCGCCGAGTGCGCCCCCGGTGAGACCGAGGCGCGCGACCTCTTCGTGGAGTGCTCGATGTCCTGGCGCGGCTCCCAGGTCTACCTCCACTACGCCTACTGGGGCGATTGGCGGACCGGTCAGAGGAAGTACGCCGCCACCGGCTCGACCCCGAGGATCGAGCAGCGCCTCGACGGCGCGATGTCGCTCTCCTGGCGTCCGCGCCGGTTGCCCACCCCGCACGGCGAGGCCTCCTGGGTCACCGCCGAGATGGTCGAGGGTCACGGCTGGAGCGTCGCCGCCTACGCCGGGGACGGCGAGGTGGCTCGGCAGGCGCTCCACGAGTTCGGTCAGATCCGCGACCTGCGGGAGTGGCGCGGGCTGCCCCGCTGACGACTAAGGGGATTGGGCACTTCTGACGTAGATTTCTGCCCGTGACCGAGACTTCGTCCGCTGCCGTTGCGTCCGATCTTCCGCTCCTGGACACCGTGCACCACGCTGCCGGTGACCCCGACCGAGAGCAGCCCTGGGCCGAGCTCGGCCTGAAGGAGGACGAGTACGCCGAGATCAGGCGCATCCTCGGCCGCCGGCCGACCGGCGCCGAGCTGGCGATGTACTCGGTGATGTGGTCGGAGCACTGCTCCTACAAGTCCTCCAAGGTGCACCTGAAGCAGTTCGGCGAGATCCCGCAGGAGACCCCGGCAGGAAAGATGCTCGCCGGCATCGGTGAGAACGCGGGCGTCCTCGACGTCGGCCAGGGCTACGCGGTCACCTTCAAGGTCGAGTCCCACAACCACCCCTCCTACGTCGAGCCCCACCAGGGCGCCGCGACCGGTGTCGGCGGCATCGTCCGCGACATCCTCGCGATGGGCGCGCGGCCGGTCGCCGTCATGGACCCGCTCCGCTTCGGACCGCTCTCTGAGGAGGACACCCACCGGGTGCTGCCCGGGATCGTGTCCGGCATCGGCCACTACGGCAACTGCCTGGGCCTGCCCAACATCGGTGGTGAGGCCGTCTTCGACGCCTCCTACCTCGGCAACCCGCTGGTCAACGCGCTCTGCGTCGGCGTACTGCGTCACGAGGACCTCCACCTCGCCAAGGCGTCCGGCGCCGGCAACCTGGTGATCATGTACGGCGCGCGCACCGGCGGCGACGGCATCGGCGGCGCCTCGATCCTCGCGAGCGTCGAGTTCGACGAGGACGGTCCGGCCAAGCGCCCGAGCGTGCAGGTCGGCGACCCGTTCATGGAGAAGCTGCTGATCGAGTGCACCCTCGAGCTCTTCTCCGCCGGCATCGTCCGCGGCATCCAGGACTTCGGTGCGGCCGGCATCTCGTGTGCCACCTCCGAGCTCGCCGCCGCCGGTGACGGCGGCATGCACGTGCACCTCGAGCGGGTGCCGCTGCGCGACTCGACGCTCGCTCCGGAGGAGATCCTGATGAGCGAGTCGCAGGAGCGGATGATGGCGGTCATCGCGCCCGAGGACGAGGCGACCTTCATGGACATCTGCGCCAAGTGGGACGTCGAGGCGGCCGTGATCGGCACCGTGACCGGCGAGGGCCGGCTGCGCGTCGACTGGCACGGCGAGACCATCGTCGACGTCGACCCGACCACCGTGGCCCACGACGGCCCGGTCTACGAGCGCCCCTACGCCCGCCCGTCGTGGCAGGACGCGCTGCAGGCCGACGTGGCCGAGAAGCTCCCGCGTGCGGCCTCGGCCGACGAGCTCCGCTCGACCGTCCTCCAGCTGGTCGCCTCGGAGAACCTGTGCGACAAGTCCTGGATCACCGAGCAGTACGACCGCTATGTGCGCGGCAACACCGTCCTGTCCCAGCCCGCCGACGGCGGCATGATCCGGGTCGATGAGTCGACCAACCTCGGTGTCGCGCTCGCCACCGACGCCAACGGCCGCTTCGCCAAGCTGGACCCGTACGCCGGTGCCCAGCTCGCGCTGTCTGAGTCCTACCGCAACGTGGCCTCCGTCGGCGCCAAGCCGCTGGCCATCTCCGACTGCCTCAACTTCGGCTCCCCGGAGGACCCCGACGTGATGTGGCAGTTCGCCGAGGCCACCCGCGGCCTGAAGGACGCCTGCCTCGAGCTCGGCATCCCGGTCACCGGCGGCAACGTCTCCCTCTACAACCAGACCGGCGAGACCGCCATCCACCCCACGCCGGTGGTCGCGACGCTCGGTGTGATCGAGGACGTCACCACGCGTACGCCTTCGGACTTCCAGGCGGCCGACGAGGTCGTCGTCCTGCTCGGCGAGACCCACGAGGAGCTCTCCGGCTCGGAGTGGGCCCACGTCGTGCACGGCCACCTCGGCGGGCTGCCGCCCAAGGTGAACCTGGCGGCCGAGAAGGCGCTCGCCGAGCTGCTGCTGGAGGCACGTTTCGTCACCTCCGCCCATGACCTCTCCGACGGTGGCCTGATGCAGGCCCTGGCCGAGCCGGCGATGTCGTCGGGGATCGGCGTCTCGGTCACGCTCGCCGGCGACCCGTTCGTCGCGCTCTTCTCGGAGTCGGTCGCCCGCGCGGTCGTCACCGTAAAGGCCGCCGATGTCGAGCGGCTCACCTCGCTGGCCGAGCGCCACGGGGTCGCGGCGACGCAGCTCGGTGTGACGGGTGGCGCGGCGTACTCGATCTCCTACGACGGCGGCAGCGTCGAGATCCCGCTCGAGGAGCTCACCGGCGTCTGGCGCTCGACCCTGCGGGACGCGCTGGCCTGATCGGCGCGTCGCCGGCGCGGCTTGCGGTGGATGATCCACTCGGCGATCAGCAGGTTCACGACCCAGCTGACCCACGCTGAGGCCGCGGCTGCGCTGGCGAGCGTGGCGTCCTCGGTGCCGAGCTCGGCGTTGGTCATGATGTCGGGCACGAAGATCAACATCAGGGCCATGCCCCAGAAACGGTTGGCGACGATCGAGAACGCCATCGCATAGCTGCGGTACATCCACTCGCGGTGGTCCTTGAAGCGACGCTGTCGCGCGGCCCGGTAGCCCTGCACGGTGAACAGCAGGAACAGTACGGCCAAGAAGGTGTTGCCGACCTGCTGGGACGGTCCGGCGGCGGGGAACTGGCTGGTGACCAGCGCTCCCACACCGGTCGGGATCGCGGTGGCGACATAGGTGCGCCCGGTCCAGCGGTGCATCGTCGGATGGTTGGCGCGCAGCCACGGCCACAGCTGGAGTACGCCGCAGCAGAGCATCACCGAGCCGAAGAAGATGTGTGTCACCAGCGCCGGGTAGAAGACCGGCCCGCGGTCGGTCTCGACGAGCGACTGCGACGGGTCCAGTCCGACGTACCGCGGCAACGCCGTCACCAGGAAGATCACCGTCGCGGCGGCCAGCGGGAAGACCCACCACTGGCGTGCCAGAGGTCGTTGCGAAGTGCTCATGAGCCGTCCGATCTAATAGCGTACGTGATTAACAGTTTATAGATTACGCAGAAGCGAGAGGCGGTCAACCCGTTTCTGGAGGGAGCAGGGCATGATGGAGGGGATGAGTTCCGACCTGATCCCTCGTCTGTGGGGCAAGTCCCCGCCCGGCCGACGCGGCCCCAAGCCGGCGCTGAGCGTTGCCCAGATCGTCGAGGCCGCCTACGTCATCGCTGATGAGCAGGGCCTCGCCGCTGTCTCGATGGCGCGGGTCGCCGAGGCGCTGGGCTGCTCCCCGATGGCGCTGTATCGGCACGTGAAGAACAAGGACGAGTTGCTCATCCTGCTCGCCGACCGTCTCTGTGCGGAGCTGCCGGCGCCGTCGCGCGACCTGGGCTGGCGCGATGGTCTGGCAGCCTGGATGCGCGCGCAGGTCGACCTGTCTCTGAGTCGGCCGTGGTTCCTCGATCTGCCTCTCGTCGGCACGCTTCCGGGGCCGAACCGCCTCGCCTGGATCGATCTCGGGTTCTACTACCTCCGAGAGGTGACGCTGCCTCCCGAGGAGAAGATGGCGATTCTGGGCATCATCTCGCAGTACGCCTTGGGTGAGGCGAGGATCGAGATCGAGGCCGCCCGGTTCCCGGAGAACCCCTATGCGAGGTTCGAGGAGATGCTCGTGACGTACGCGGATCCGGAGCGTTTCCCGAACCTGATGGAGTCGATGGCCACCTGGCGGCCCGCTGGGCCGGGCGAGGAGTCCGACTCCGACGACCCGTCGGCCTTCGGGCAGCGCCTGCTGATGGCGGGGATCGCGGCCCACATCGAGCGTCACATGGGGCGCAGCACTCCCAAGTAAAGGTAGATACCCTGGCGGGGATGTTCCCCCACCTGCATCGCCCCGTGTCCTATGTCCTCGCTCTGCTGTTGGCTGCTGCCGCGCTGCTCGTCAGCGCCGGTCCGGCGTCCGCGGGGGAGGGTGGGACGATCAAGCGGCTGGCGAACTCGGCTCGTTCCGAAGCGGGCCTGGACCCGCTGACACGCGACTCCGCACTCGACGCTCTGGCGCGGAAGTGGGCCTACAAGATCGGCGCCGACGGGGCGCTCTCGCACAACCCCGACCTCGCCGAGCAGGTGCCGGAGGGGTGGCAGGGGATCGGGGAGAACGTCGCCTCGGGCTACCGGACCGGCGCAGCGATGCACCGGGGCTGGATGAACTCCGACGGGCACCGGGCCAACATCCTGGGCGACTACACCCACATCGGGATCGCCTTCGTGGAGGTCGACGGCACCACCTGGGGCGTCCAGGTCTTCGCGAAGTATCCGGCGGGCGTGCGGCCGACCGAGAAACCGAAGGCCACCACCGCCCCGGCGCCGACGACCCCAGCGGAGACCAAGGCCCCGACTCCTCGGCAGACCGCGAAGCCCAAGAAGTCGGCGACGGCTTCCCCGACCCCGTCGCGTACGCCCTCCGCGTCCGTCTCCGCGTCGCCTTCGACGTCGCCCTCGGCGTCACCGTCTGAGTCGGATTCTTCCTCGGCCGCGCCCGTGGGCGACTCGGAGACGGCGGGCCCGGTCACGTTCACCGACGTCTCGGACGGTCCTGCTCCTGGCTCGAGCGGGCTGTTCGGGATCGGCTTTGTCGAGATCGCCGTCGGCTTGCTCGCGCTGTCGGGTCTGGGTCTGCTCACCGCCCTGCTCCTGGCCCGGCGCCGGCGCCGCGAACCGCCCCGGCCTGGCCCGCAGGGCCCTCGGCACGCCCGGCCCGTCGGGCCGTACCCCGGTGGCGGCCCGGTCTATCGGGGCCAGGTCCACCCCGCCGGACCCGGTCCCGGTCACGCCAACCCGGGCCGCCCCAACCCGGGTTACCCGAACCCTGGTCTCCCCAACCCTGGTCGCCCCAACCCTGGTCGCCCCAACCCGGGCGGCCCGACGCAGTATCCTGGCGACCGCCGCCCCTGGTAGGGCCTAGTCGGCGACCGCCGCGGCGACGGGCCGCGGGCTGTCGGTCGAGACGCTCCGGGCCGACGGCGTACGCCGGAAGACGAGGAACGCGACCACGCCCGAGATCGCCATCATCGTGACCGGCAGCCAGAACGCGACCTGCAGGGCCTCGGCAGCCAGCGGCGCGACGGCTGCTCGCTCGGCGGGAGCGAGGGAGCTGAGTGCTCCGATGCCATCGCTGCCGAGTCCGGGAAGGCGGGATGAGAGGGCGCCGGCCAGGAGCACCGAGACGCCGGCGGTGCACAGCGCGGTGGCCACCTGGTTCAGCACGTTGATCATCGTGGAGCCGGCCGGGATGGCGCTGTCCTCGAGGTAGCGGGTGGCGATGGTCATGGTCGGCAGCATCACGAACCCGGCGCCCGCGGTCGCGATGGCGTGGGTCGCGGCCAGGGCCAGCATCGGCGCGTCCGCGCTCAGCTGGAGCGCCAGGGCGCCGAAGCCCAGGGTGGAGATCACGATGCCCGAGCCGATCACCGGCAGCGGCGGGAAGCGGTCGATGAGCCGGCCGGAGACCTGGATCATGATCCCGGCCGCGATGCCGGCAGGAGCCATCAGCAGTCCCGCGGTGGTCGCGGACTCGCCGCGTACGACCTGCCAGTAGAGCGGCACCAAGATCATCGAGCCGAAGTAGCCACCGGCGAAGCAGACCAGCAGCGCGGCGCTGCCGCCGGTCAGGCGCCGGCCGAGGAGCCGGATGTCGAGCAGAGGAGCGGCGGTGCGCAGCGCGTGCCGGACGAAGAGCGCCACCAGGACGATCCCGGCCCCGATCGGGACCAGCACCTGCGCCTCGAACAGGGTCCCCTCGGCGAACGAGGTGCCCAGCACGAGGAGAGCCATCGCGGGAGGAAGCAGGAGCAGGCCGCGTACGTCCAGGCGGGCGCTCGGACCGCGCTCCAGGCGCGGCAGGTTGCGCATCCCGAGGACGAGGCCGATCAGGCCCAGCGGCAGGTTGATCAGGAACATCCACCGCCACGACATCGTGTCGAGCAGCCAGCCGCCGAGCACCGGTCCGAAGACGGGACCGACCAGCACCGGCAGGCCCATCAGGGCCATCAGCCGGCCGCGCTCCTCCGGCGGTGCCGAGCGCAGCGTCAGGGTCATCGCGGCCGGCATCACGAATCCGCCGCCGAGCCCCTGCAGCACCCGGAACGCGATCAGCGACTCGACGTTCCATGACGCCGCGACCAGGCCGGATCCGATCGTGAAGACGCCGATCGCGGTCAGGAAGACCTGGCGGGCGCCGAACCGGCTGATCGCCCAGGCCGCGGCCGGGATGACCGTTGCCAGGGCGAGCGTGTAGCCGGTGGCGACCCATTGGATCACCGGCAGCGATGCGCCCGTCTCCTGGGAGAGACGGGCGATCGCGACCGCGACGATCGTGATGTCGATCGGGATCATCACCGTGCCGGCGATGACGGTGAGCACGATCGTTGTCGGGCTCGGGGCCGTGCGGAGTCGGGGTGTCATGCGTCCAGTCTGGAAGCTAAAGTGAACTTGAGGTCAAGGGGTTTCGGCCCGACGTCAGCTCGACCGCTCCATGGTCCGTACGCCGACGAGCACCCCGCCCACCGCGACGGCAGCGGCCGCGACGAAGCCGCCGATGACGACATCGGCCGGGAACTGACCGGCGAAGAGCGCCCGCTCCGCCTCCACGACGTACGTCATCGGGTTGATGTCGCTGAGGAACCGCAGCCAGCCGGGAGCCCCGTCGAGCGGGAGGAGGACGCCGGAGAGGAGCAGCAGCGGGAAGATCAGCATCTGCTGCACCGTCCAGAAGATCCAGTCCTGCTCCTTGGCGGCGGTGGCCAGGGCGAAGCTGAGCGCGCCCAGCCCGATCGCGAAGAGCGAGACGATGACGGCTCCGACCAGGACCCCGCCGAGGTGGAGGTCGAAGCTGAACGGGGTCACCACGGCGAGGATGACCACCGTCTGGAACAGCACCGGCACGACCTCCTTCAGGGCCCGTCCGACCAGCAGGGACGGCCGGGAGAGGGGCGAGACCAGGAGTCGTTCGTGGGAGCCGGAGCGGATCTCCGCGGTCAGGTCGGCGCCGGTCATCGAGGCGCCCATCAGCGCGGTCATGACGACGATGCCCGGCACGAACCACTGCAGTGCGCTGCCGTTCTCGACGTCGGGCAGGAGTGGCGCGAAGAGACCCAGGAAGACCAGCGGCTGCACCATCGCGAAGAGCATGGAGGCGGGCTGGCGCAGCTTGGGCGTGAGCTCGCGGAGCAGCACGGTCCAGGTGTCGGTGAGGAAGCCGGTCGGTCGGCTCGGTACTCGGGTGGAGGTCCGGACCTGTGCGGTCGGGACGGTGAGGGTGGTCATGCTGCTGCTCCTTCGGTCTGGGTGGTGGCGGACTCGGCCGACTCGCGCAGGCTGCGGCCGGTCAGGTCGAGGAAGACGTCGTCGAGGGTGGGGGCGTGGACCTCCATCCGGATCGCGGGGGTGCCGTGGGCGGCCAGGTCGATCGCCAGGGCCGGCGCACTGTCGGCGCCGCGCGGAGTGCGGATCGAGACCTGCGTCCCGGTGCGCTCGATGACGGTCGGACCGGACAGCGCCGACTCGGCGCGGGCTGCGGCGGTGGTGGCATCCGCCTCGGTGCCGAAGCCGAGGAGCACCAGGTCGCCGAGCCTCTCCTTGAGCCGGGTGGCGGTGTCGTCGGCGATCACGAGGCCGTGGTCGATGACGATCACCCGTCCGGCGAGCGCGTCGGCCTCCTCGAGGTAGTGGGTGGTGAGCACGATCGTGGTGCCGTCCTCGTGGAGCCGGCGGATCTGCTCCTGCAGGTTGGCGCGGTTCTGCGGGTCGAGGCCGGTCGACGGCTCGTCCAGGAACAGCACCTCGGGGTGGTTGAGCAGCCCGATCGCGATGTCGAGCCGCCGCCGCTGGCCGCCGCTGAGCGTCTGGACCGCGCGGTCGGCGTACTCCTGGAGGTCGAAGGCCACGAGCAGCTCCTCGATGCGCGCCTTCGCGGCGGCGCGCGGGATGCCGTGGGCGCGAGCCTGCGACATCAGCTCGTCGCGGCCGCGCTGGATGAACGCGGCGGCGTTGCCCTGGCCGACGTAGCCGATCGAGCGCCGGACGGCGCCGCGCGAGCGGACGACGTCGTGGCCGGCGACCTCGGCGGTGCCGGAGGTGGGCGGGATGAGAGTGGTCAGCATCCGCAAGGTGGTCGACTTGCCGGCTCCGTTGGGACCGAGGAAGGCGACGAGCTCACCTTGGTGGATCTCGAGATCGAGCCCGCGTACGGCCTCGACGGTCTTCTTGCTTCGGGTGAAGTGCCTGGTCAGCGCCTGAGTGCGGATCACCGGCCGCTGGTTGCTGTGGTTCGTCATGTCTTCAGCCTCTGACCTCATCCGGTCATCTTCTGTCCGCTTTCGAAAATTTCTTCCGAGTTCCGGTTTAGAAGTTCGGCGAATGGGTAAGAGAGAGGTAGTGCGGAGTCGGTCGGCTCGAGGAGGGGGCGAGCCGACCGACGCGCAGGCTAAGGTTGCTGAGGAATCAGGCCACGAACTGACCGCAATGGCGCCTAGGGTCGGTCTCATGAGTACGAGCGCCCGCATGCTGCAGCTCCTCTCGCTGCTGCAGACCCACCGTTTCTGGCCAGGCACGGAGCTGTCCGTACGCCTCGAGGTCAGCGACCGTACGCTGCGGCGCGACATCGAGCGACTGCGCGATCTCGGGTATGACGTGGACGCCACCCGAGGGGTGGCCGGCGGCTACCAGCTCCGGGCCGGCAACGCGCTGCCGCCGTTGCTCCTCGACGACGAGGAGGCGGTCGCGATCGCCGTCGGGCTGCGCACCGCGGCCGCCGGCATGGTAGCGGGGATGGGGGATGTCTCCGCCCAGGCGCTGGGGAAGGTAGTCGCGCTGATGCCGCCGCGGCTGCGGCGGCGGATGGATGCGGTCACCTCGCAGACCGACTCCATCCCCTGGGGCGGCCGGGTGCCGCTGGACGCCGGCGTGCTCGGCATCCTGGCGCAGGCCTGCCGCGACGACGAGGCGCTCACCTTCACCTATCAGGCGCCCGAGGCCGAGCCGACCCGGCGCCGCGTCGAGCCGCACCGGCTGGTGACGCTCGGCAACCGCTGGTATCTCCTCGCCTACGACCGGGTACGCCAGGACTGGCGCTCCTTCCGCGTCGACCGGGTCAGCGACCCGATGACCACCGGCCAGATGTTCCGCCCTCGCGAGATCCCGGGCGGGGACGCGGCGGCGTACGTGCAGGCGGGGATCCGCTCCCGCCCGGCGGCCTTCGACGTCTGCGTCCTCTTGGGCGTCGAGGCCGACGTGGTCGCGCGGCGGGTGGGGCGCTGGGGCGAGGTCGAGCCCGCCGAAGGAGGCTGCCGACTGCGGATGCAGGTCGACGATCTGAGCTGGCCGATGATGATCCTCGCCGGCGTCGACGCGGACTTCACCGTCGAGCAGCCGGGCGAGCTGGCCGAGTTGGTCAAGCAGGTGGGGGAGCGGTTCGTCCGCTCAGGCGCCGTCACGTCCTGAGCGGGTCAGCCACTCCTCGCGCAGGAGCCCGTAGACCACCAGGTCCCGGCGCTCGCCCGGATAGGCCTGCGCGCCGCGCATGGTGCCCTCGTGGGTGAAGCCGAGTCGCTCGGCGACCGCACGGCTGCGCTTGTTCATCACCGAGGTGTCGATGATCGCCCGGGCGATGTCGTACTCGTTGAAGAGGGTGTCCAGCAGCGCCGAGACGGCCCGGGTGATCAGCCCGCGGCCCTCGTACGCCTCGCCCAGCCAGTAGCCGATCGTGGCCGACTTCTCGTAGAGGTTGATCCGCGCGGTCGTGGCCCCGGCGACCTGGCCGTCCTGGCGGATGACGCACGGGATCGCCTCGCCCTTGACCCACTGGGTCAGCAGG
The DNA here is from genome assembly GCF_040302125.1 of Nocardioides sp. NPDC127514. Lineage (NCBI taxonomy): Bacteria > Bacillati > Actinomycetota > Actinomycetes > Propionibacteriales > Nocardioidaceae > Nocardioides > Nocardioides sp. NPDC127514. The sequence goes on from NZ_JBEORF010000025.1 coordinate 19,948, forward strand.
TAGGTGCCGAAGGACGACACGCTGATCATGCTCTGGTCCGCGTGCGCCCACGGCTCCCACTCCCGGAGGTGGTCGAGGTTGGCGTTGATGAGCCGGTGGACGGCGAAGTCGGTCGATCGGTCACGCAGGACCATCTCCGCGCCGTTCCCGAGGTCGATGCTGAACAACTGATCTCCTACCGTGCCGGACCGGGACCTGGAGCGTAGCCGCCCTGCAACGCATCCAGGATCAGCGTGCCGTACGCCCGCATCTGAGCCAGCACCGGGACGACCTCCCCCTGGAAACGGCAGATGACCGCGTACGCCGCCTGTCGGCCACCGACGTCGAGCAGCCCGACCTCGGCGCGGACACCGTCGTCGGTGCCGGTCTTGCTCCACACCCGCAGGTTCTGCTCCGGATCGGTGTGGGCCAGCGGGTCCAGGCCGAAGGCGGCGGAGACCATCGACAGGTCCGCGGACGGCGCCAGCCAGGACATGACGGTCGGGTGTGGCGTACGGAAGTAGGCGACCCAGTCGGCGGCGCAGCCGACGGAGAGCATCGGCGGGTCCTCGGGCCTGCGTACGTCCCGGACCGAGTCGTGCAGCATCGACCCGCCCGCGGCCAGCCGCCGGGCGACGGCCTGGACGGGAGCCAGGCCGACGTGGTCGAGGAGCACGTTGGTGGCCAGGTTGTCCGAGACCGCGCCGACCAGCCGGGCGCAGTCGTTCATGGTCAGCGCGGGAACGTCGAGGTGTTGCCACAGGCCGCTGTCGGCGACCGGCGCGACGCTGTCCTTGCGCAGCATCAGCTCTCCCAGCGACCGGTCCTCGTCGAGCAGTTCGGCGAGGTGGTGCAGCAGGAAGATCTTGGCGACGCTGGCGGTCGGCAGCAGCAGGTCCGGAGCGGACTCGACCAGGGTCTCACCGGAGCCGGTGTCGACCGCGAGGATCGACCATTCCGTCCGTGAACTCATGCAACGGAGCCTAAACAGCCGGGGATGACTGCTCCTCGCGCAGCTCGCCGACGACCTGGATCTTCTGCCAGATCTTGCGCGAGAGATCGACAGTGAGGCCCTCGACGGTGCTGACCGTGTCCAGGACGACGTTGTCCTGGGAGTCCTCGGCGCACAGCGCGGCCGTCTTGCCGACGAGGCTGAGCAGCTCGGAGCAGTACTCCAGGTAGTGGATCAGCTGGTCGGCGTCGAGGGTGAACCGGACGCTGGCCGAGGTCGGCGTGAACCCGGTACGCAGCCGCTCGGGGTCCTTGGTGAGCTGGTGCATGTCGATGATGTGGGCCAGCGAACGCAGCCGGTGCAACAGCTTCAGCGCCCGTGACCGCAGCAGCCGCTCCGGGATCGTGTAGAGGAAGAAGATCGCGACCGCGGCGAAGATCAGGTCGTTGACGGTGCTTTCCATCAGCGGCAGCCACTGAACGCCGGTGAGCGTCTCGTCGCCGAACGCCGTCGCCAGGCCCCAGATGATGGCGGCCAGCGTCAGTGCGAGGACGGCCACGATCAGCACACGGGAGGCCGCGCGCGTCCACACCAGCCGTTGCCGGAGCCGGTCCCCGGCGCCGGAGGACTCCCTGATCAGGCCGGCCAGCTCCTCGGCGACCTTCACCAGACCCCGGTCGGGGAAGCGTGCCGCGATCCGTCCGTGCAGCGTCTCGACGGTCTTCAGCACCATCTCCGACTCGAGTCTCTCCAGTCCCACGTCACCGGAGCGTAGTGGTCGCGCGCCGCCACGGTGGGCAACTGCCGCAGATAGGGTGAGAACGTGCCAGCTCGACTCAAGCCCGCGGCCGCCGCCGACGTGGCCGACGCCCTGGATCGCGTACGCGCCGAGGAGCCCGCCAAGTCAGATCTCCGCCTCCTCACCAAGCACTTCCTCGCCGTGCTCGAGGAGCGTGCGCCGGGCAGGAGCGTCGAGGTGCGCGTCCCTCCGTACGCCGCGGTGCAGTGCGTCGAAGGGGTCCGGCACACCCGCGGCACTCCGCCGGCGGTGATCGAGACCGACGCGGTCACCTGGATCGCCCTCGCCACCGGCGCGATCACCTGGTCCGATGCCGTCGATCAGGCACTCGTTCGTGCCTCAGGAGAACGCACTGACCTGTCGCCGTATCTGCCCTTGTAATCTCACCCTATGAGCCACTCCACCGAAGACATCAAGGCCCGTGTAGACGACCTCTTCCCCGGGATCCGCAAGGACCTCGAGGACCTGGTGCGGATCGAGTCGGTCAGCGCGGACCCCGAGCGCCTGAGCGAGGTCGAGAAGAGCGCGGAGAAGACCCGCGACCTCTTCGCGGCCGAGGGCTTCGACGTGGAGATCGTGCGCGCCTTCGACGGCGCCCCGCCGGCCATCGTCGGGGAGAAGAAGGGCCCCGAGGGTGCCCCGACGGTGCTGCTCTACGCCCACCACGACGTCCAGCCGGAGAACGACCACGCCGACTGGGACACCCCGCCGTTCGAGCCCACCGAGGTCGGCGACCGGCTCTACGGGCGCGGTGCGGCCGACGACAAGGCCGGCATCGCGGCCCACATCGGCGCCGTCCGGGCTCTTGCCAGCCTCGACGAGAACGGTGAGCTCCCCGTCACCGTGCGCCTCTTCATCGAGGGCGAGGAGGAGGTCGCCTCTGCGACGCTCCCCGAGCTGCTCGGGAAGTACCAGGACAAGCTGAGGGCCGACGTCATCGTCATCGCCGACTCGGGCAACTGGGACATCGGCGTCCCGGCACTGACCACCTCGCTGCGCGGTCTGATCCGCGTCGACGTCGAGCTCCGCACCCTGGGTCACGCGGTCCACTCCGGCATGTGGGGCGGTCTGGCTCCCGACGCGATCATGGCTCTCGTACGCCTCCTCAACAGCCTCTGGGACGAGGACGGCGCTCCCGCGGTCGAGGGGCTCGTCTCCGGCCCGGCGGCCGACGTCGACTACCCCGAGGAGCGGCTCCGCGCCGAGTCCGGGGCGATCGCCGGCCTGCAGTGGGTCGGCAAGGGCAGCGCGGTCGAGCGGATGTGGACGCAGCCGGCGATCACGATCACCGGTCTGGACGCGCCCAAGGTCGACGGCGCCTCCAACACGCTGTCCCCGAGCGCGCGCGCCAAGGTCACCATCCGGATCGCTCCGGGCGACACCGGTGAGAACGCCGTCGCCGCCCTCACCCAGCACCTGGAGAAGCACGTCCCGTGGGGCGCCGAGCTGACCACCAAGGTCGTCGACACCGGTGAGCCGATCGCCCTGGACGCGACCGGCCCGGCCTACGACGCGGCCCGTGCCGCTTTCACCGAGGCCTGGGACGGCACCGCCCCGATCGACATGGGCGTCGGCGGCTCGATCCCGTTCATCGCGGAGTTCCTCGAGGCGTTCCCGCACGCCAGCGTGCTGGTCACCGGCGTCGAGGACCCCGACACCCGCGCCCACGGCGCCAACGAGGGGCTCCACCTCGCCGAGTTCCGAAGGGTCGTCGTCGCGGAGGCGCTGCTGCTCCAGAAGCTGGGCAGCTCCTAGCTTCCAGGCAGCGTCAGCGCCACCCGGGTGCCCTCGCCAGGGTGTGAGTCGAGCTCGACCAACCCGTGGTGGCGCCTGGTGATCTGCTCGACCAGCGTCAGCCCGAGCCCAGCTCCGCGCGAACCACCCAGCGCGGAGTTGGAGCCTCGGTAGAACGGGTCGAAGACCTCCGGCTGCTCCTCGTACGCGATGCCGACACCTGCGTCGGCGACGATGATCGTGACCTCGCTGCCGGCGCTGTAGAGCATCACCTGCACCCGCGAGCCGCGGTGGCTGTAGGTCAGCGCGTTCTTCACCAGGTGCAGGAAGGCCGCGCGCAGCTCGCGCGGGTCACCGACGACGTACGCAGGCCCGGTCGGCGTCGTCAGGACGCACTCGATGTCCTTGTGAGCGGCGTCGGGATCGAGCTCGTCGAGCACGTCGTCGAGCATCTCGGAGACCTCGATCGTGGTCTGGCCGGGGGCGTTGGCTGGGTCGCGGATCCGGGAGAGGAGCAGCAGGTCGCTGACGATGCCCTCGATCTGGGCGCTGCGTACGGTCAGCGTCTCCACCTGGACGATCCACGGCAGCGTGTTGACCTGCTCGCCGGCCAGCGCGTTGAGCGAGGTGCCGAGCGCGTTCACCGGGATCCGGAGCTCGCGAGCGACGGCCTCGATCAGCCGGTTGCGTTCGCGGTCGGCATGGGCGAGCTGCTGGGCGAGGTCGCGCTCCTGCGTGTAGGCGTTGGCGGTGAGCACGATGCGTCCGAAGTCGCGGCCCAGCTCCATCGCCAGCCGGCCCTCCGCGTCGGTCCAGGTGGGCCGCCCGGGCGAACGGAGCAGGACGATGTGGCCGAGCCACTCGTGGTCGGCGCCGACCGGGACGACCAAGGCGCTCCCCGCGCCCAGGGTCTCGAAGAACTTGTTGACGACGGTGGCCTGCTCGTTCCACTCCGAGGAGTCCGTGATCCGCTCGCGGCACAGGATCGAGTACGTGCCATCTGCCCAGTAGCGGGAGGTGTTCCGCGAGGTGAGCGCGGCCAGGCCTGGGTCGGGATCCCAGTTGAGGCCAGGGGTGGCGTGCACGACCATCTCGTTGTGGGGGCCCTTGGTCGCCATCCAGATCCCGTCGGCGCCCAGACCGCGGATCAGCGCGTCGTGGCTGGCGTCGAGCACGTCGGCGAGGCTGAGCTTGGAGCTGGCGTCGCGCAGGAACTCCTTGGCGGTCTCGAGGTTCGCTGCGCGCTCGTAGAGCCGCTCGCGCTCGAGGTAGCCCCGTACGACCCGCTGGGCGCGCTTCGCGAACCGGTTGAGCACCCGGCGCTGGGTGAAGTCGGGCCGACGCCCGCTGACCGGCATGTCCACCGAGAGGCAGCCCTGGATGGAGCCGTCGTCACCGAGGATCGGCGCGATCAGCATGTCGTGGGGATGCCACGCGTCGGGAGCGTCGATCATGTTGGTGGTGGAGACCCAGCTGCCCTCGTGAAGGTTCACCCGCTCTTGGGGGATGAACCGCCAGGAGCCCCAGTTCTCGCCGCGGGAGAGGTTGTCACGCAGGTCGGAGAGGGCCCACCGGGTCCCGAGGATCTCCTCGGCCGTCTGCCGTCGTCCGTGTGCGTTCAGGCCGCTGGTGAAGCCGTGGACCGCGACCACCTCGAGCTCATCGCCGCGGACGACGTTGATCGCGGAGATGCCGAAGCCGAGCAGCTCGCAGATGCCCTCGGAGATCATCTGGAGCGCGGGATCCGCCACCGGCAGCGACGTCCTGCTCGGCGTGCTCGCAGGCACGTCGAGGGCATCGACTGACTGTGGTGGGGGCATCCTTGCTCTCGGGTAGGTCGGTCAGGGCGGGTGTTGCAACTGCGTGGCAGTCCTGAGGACCTGGGCACCACGGAGTGTTGCACGAAACGCGCGCGCTGTGCAGCCGTAGACGTCCGTCTCGACCAGATTGTGACGTTTGGTTAACCAGGCGAGGTGGCGTCGTTGGCCAACGGAAGGACCAGGGAGACGCGGGTGCCGGTGCCGGGCTCCGAGCGCAGCGTGACGCGGCCGTCGTGGCGGCGCGCGACCCGGTCGACGATGCTGAGCCCGAGGCCGACGCCCTTCCGGCCGCCGATCGCCTGGCTCGACCCGCGGTAGAACTCGGTGAAGACCTGGATCTGCTCCGCCGCGGGGATGCCGACCCCGTTGTCGGTCACCGAGATGGCCGCCTCGCTGGCGCTCTCCACGATGTAGAGCCGCACGTGACCGCCGCGGTGGGTGTAGACCAGCGCGTTGTCGACGAGCCGGAGGATCGCCGCCTTGATCTCGCTGCGGTCGCCCATCACGTAGACGCTGCGCGAGGGCACGTCGATGCTCATCTCGATGCCACGCTTCTCCGACTCGTACGTCCTCTGCTCGAAGATCTCCTGCAGGAGGGACGTCAGGTCGACGTGGGCGAGCGCCGGGCGCGAGGAGGGGTCGGAGAAGCGGGAGAACAGCAGCAGGTCGTCGACCATCGCGACCAGCTGGTCGGACCGGCTGATCAGGTTGCCGACCTGCTGGAACCAGGTCGGGGATCCGCGGTCCTCGTGACGCATCGCGTCGATGCCGGTGGTGAGGGCGGTCAGCGGGTTGTGCAGCTCCTGCGCGACGGCCTCGATGAGCCGGCTGTGCACCTTGTCGGCGGTGGCCAGCCGCTGGGCGAGATCACGCTCCTGGGTGTAGGCGTTCGAGGTGAGCACGATGCGCCCGAAGTCGCGGCCGAACTCCATCGCGAGGCGCCCCTCGGCGTCGGTCCAGCGCGGCCGGCCCGAGCCACGCACCAGCACCAGATGACCCAGCGCGGTGGTCTCCACGCCGATCGGCACGACCAGGAGCGAGTCGGCCCCGACGGCATCGAGGAACTCGATGCCGATCCTGGCGAACTTCCGCTGCTCGGCATCACCGTGATGCAGCGTGTGGAGGAGCAGCTCGCGGTTGACGATGGCGTGCTCACCCCGATTCCACAGCCGAGTGCTCTGGTAGGCCTGACCGGCCGCGATGTTGCTCTCGGTGGCGGTCCACCCCAGTCCGGGCGAGGCGTACGCCACGGACCCGCCCTCGCCGTCCTGGGCCTGCACGTAGAGACCGTCGGCGTCGAGACCGCGGCTCATCGCCTCCTGGGTCGCCTCGAGCACCCCGGTGAGACCGAGCTGGGAGTTGGCCTCGCGGAGGAAGCTCTGGGCCTCGAGCAGGTTGTTGGCGCGCTCCTCGAGGTATTCACGCTGCAGGCTGAGCAGCACCGCGCGCCGCGCCTGGCGGGCGAACCGGTTGAGGATCCGCTGCTGGCGCCGGCCGGGCCTGCGGCCGTTGGTCGGGCGGTCGATCGAGAGTACGCCGACGAGCTCGCCGTTCTCGTCGTAGAAGGGTGCCAGGAGCTCGTCGAGCCGGTGCCAGTCCTGCGGGTCCTTCAGGATGTCCTCGTCGGTGTCGGGGACCCAGTAGCCCTCCGCCTCGCCGATGGTGTTCTTCTCGTGGGGGACGAACTTGATGTCGCCCCAGTCCACGGACATCTCCAGCAGGTCGGTGACCACCGATACCGGGAACCGGGTGCCGAGCATCTCGGCGACGGTCATCTCGCCCTCGACGGTGTGGCCGGTCTCGTCCCCGTACGCCGCGACGATCTCGAACTCGTCCCCGCGGCGGATGTTGATCACAGCGGCGCCGAAGCCGACGAGCTCGGTGACCCCCTCGGCGATCAGCTGCAGACCGGGATCCGGGCTCGGGTACGCCCCGGAGGCGCCGCTTGGCGCGTCCGGACCCTCTGAGGGCGTACTGGTCATGAGCTCTCCGCCGAGATGGGAAATGCAACCCGTTACCGGTGCGTAAGGTTAAACAATGGGCAGCGTCACACGGAATGTGCTTCCCACGCCAGGGGTCGAGTCGACGGATATCAGTCCGCCGCGTCGGCTGACGATTCGAGACACGATCGTCAGACCGAGTCCGGTGCCTGGCTGTTTGAGGGCTGTGGGGTTGGTCGAGCGGAAGAACTCGGTGAAGAGCCGGTCCTGGTCCTCCGGCGAGATCCCGAGGCCGTGGTCGGTCACCCGGAGCTCGAACCAGCCGGGGCTGGTGCGCGTGCTCACGATGACCTGACCGCCGTCGGGGCTGTACTTGATCGCGTTCGTGACCAGGTTGATCACCACCCGGTCCAGATCGCCCGGAGCCAGGGTCACGTAGACGTCGTCGGACGGCATCTCGAAGACGAGTTCGTGGGCGTCGCTGGTGGGCATCTCGGCGCTGAGCTGGCTGTAGACCTCCTCGAGCACGGCCGCGACCTGGATCGGCACCGTGGTCGGCAGGTGGTCGGGGTCGGAGACCTTCGACAGCATCGCCAGGTCGGCCACGATCTTCTCGGTGCGGTCGCGGTTGCGCGTCAGTGCGGTCAGCACCTCGGCGTACTCCTCCTCGGACTCCGCGTAGGGCAGCGACTCGATGTTCCACCGGAACGCGGAGAGCGGGTTCTTCAGCTCGTGGGCGACCGTCGCGATCAGCCGGCTCTTGTGGGCTTCGAGCTCACGCAGCGAGTCGACCGCCGCCTTCTGGCGCAGGTAGGCCCTGGAGTTGTGGACCACACGACCGAAGTCCCGGCCGAGGTCGGCCGCCGTGATCAGCTCGAGCTCGCTCCAGTGGGGCTTGTCGGGACCGCGGCCGAGGAGCATCGCGCCGTACCACGTCTGGCCCGAGCCGATCGGGACCCCGACGATCGAGCCGACCTTGTAGTGGCGGATCCACTCGGTGATCAGCTGCTGCGTCTCCGGGTCGGGGTGGGGGAGCCGCTCGGCGCCGTCGGGGGTCTGCACGGTGATGCTGCGCTGGTCCCAGAGGTATTGCCCGTAGTCGACCATGAACGGGCTGGTCAGGTCCTCGATCGGGAGCTTGAAGTCCTCCCGGTAGACCTTCGTGCGGATACCGCGACCGCCCGGCTTGGACATGTGCAGCCAGAAGTCGGTCAGGTCGAGTACGTCGACCAGCCCGGTGCTCAGCGAGTTGAGGATCTCGTCGGGGTCCAGCTCGCGCCCGGCGCGGCGGATCACGTCGCGGGCGGCCTCGGCGAGGCGTACCTGCTCGGAGAGCTCCTCACGTTCCAGGGCGAGCAGGATGGCGCGCTGCGCCTGCACCGCGTGGCGGCCGAGGACGGCGCGCTTCTCCGGGTTGGGGCGGAGGCCGTCGGTCGGTACGTCGACGATCAGGGTGCCGCGCAGCTTGCCGGCGTCGTCGCGCAGCGGCGCGACCAGCAGGTCGAGCGGGTTCCAGGCGCCGGCGGCGTCGACCGTCGTCATCGTCGGGATCCAGCCGTACACATCGGCGGTCGGGTCCAGCCGCTCCGCCGGCACGAACTTGAAGATGCCCCAGTCGTCGGCCCGGGCGAGCTCGGCCTCGAGCCGCTCGATCGGGGTCACGGTGCCGAGCAGGTCGGCTCGGGCGGAGTCCTGGCCCGAGACGACCACCATGTGGAGGTTGCCGTCGGCGCGCGCGACGCTGATCGTGGCCATCTCGAAGCCCGCGAGCGCGGTCAGGCTGTCGGCGATCAGCTGGAGGTCGGAGAGATCCTCACCGGGGGTGAGCAGACCACCGATCTCGGCCAGATCGGTCGTGATGGTCGTCATCGTCGTGGTGAGGTCGCTTCTGGCGCGTTTCCCGCCCAACGGTGGTGGGGCGAATCCCGGTGGCACCGTCAGACGGTGACCGCCGGCGGGCTTGGGCGCTGGAGAAGTCATCGGATCGATTATCCGGGATGTCGGTCCCGGGCGGTAGGGCAGACGTGGATCGTTCTTTACATTCATGATTCCGAGACGTTCATGTGACCACCCTTACAGGACTGTCAAGGGTTCGGTGATCGCCAGCATGCGCCCTTACACTCGATGCCGTGGTCAACCTCACCAGCTCAGGTAGGCACGTGTCCCGACGCAAGGGTGGCGACGGCCGGCTCACCGCCGCCCTCGACCCCCACGACCAGGGTCCCCAGGACCACTGCGGAGTCTTCGGTGTGTGGGCGCCGGGCGAGGACGTCGCGAAACTGACGTACTTCGGCCTGTACGCGCTGCAGCACCGTGGCCAGGAGTCGGCGGGTATCGCGGTCAGCAACGGACGCCAGATCCTGGTCTACAAGGACATGGGCCTGGTCAGCCAGGTCTTCGACGAGCCGACCCTGGAGTCGCTCAAGGGCCACGTCGCCATCGGCCACGCCCGCTACTCCACCACCGGAGCCTCGGTGTGGGAGAACGCGCAGCCGATCTTCAAGCCGACGCCGGACGGCTCCGTCGCCCTCGGCCACAACGGCAACCTGATCAACGTCGCCGAGATGCGCTCGGCCGTCGAGGCGCTGCCCGAGCACTCCGAGGGCCGCCACGCCCCGGTCTCGACCAACGACACCTCCCTGCTCACCGAGCTGCTCGCCTTCCACCCCGACTCCTCGCTGGAGGCGCGCGCGCTGGAGGTGCTGCCGACGATCAACGGCGCCTTCTCGCTGGTGTGGATGAACGAGGACACCCTGTTCGCCGCGCGTGACCCGCAGGGGATCCGCCCGCTGGTCCTCGGCCGCCTCGACCGCGGCTGGGTGATCGCCTCCGAGGACGCCGCGCTGGCCACCGTCGGCGCGAGCGTGGTCCGTGAGGTCGAGCCCGGCGAGATGATCATCATCGACGAGTCCGGTCTGCGCTCGGTGCGGTTCGCCGAGGCCGACCGCAAGGGCTGCGTCTTCGAGTACGTCTACCTGGCCCGCCCCGACGCCAACATCGCCGGCCGCAACGTCCACGAGTCCCGGGTCGAGATGGGCCGCGAGCTGGCTCGTGAGTTCCCCGTCGACGCCGACCTGGTCATCCCGGTGCCCGAGTCCGGCATCCCCGCCGCGACCGGCTACGCGCTGGAGAGTGGCCTGCCCTTCGGCCAGGCTTTCGTGAAGAACGGCTACGTGGGGCGTACGTTCATCCAGCCTTCCCAGACCCTGCGCCAGCTCGGCATCCGGCTCAAGCTGAACGTGCTCGAGCACATGGTGCGCGGCAAGAGGGTCGTCGTGGTCGACGACTCGATCGTGCGCGGCAACACCCAGCGTGCCCAGGTGCGGATGTTGCGTGAGGCAGGCGCCCTGGAGGTCCACGTGCGGATCTCGTCGCCGCCCGTCAAGTGGCCGTGCTTCTACGGCATCGACTTCGCCACCCGCGCCGAGCTGATCGCCAACGGTCTCTCCGTCGACGAGATCGCCGCCTCGGTCGGTGCGGACTCGCTCGGATACATCTCCCTCGACGGGATGATCTCGGCGACCCGCCAGGAGCGCACCGCGCTCTGCACGGCCTGCTTCACCGGCGAATACCCCGTAGAGCTGCCCGACGAGAGCATGCTCGGCAAGCACCTCCTCGAGGTCTCGCTGCAGTCCCCGACCGAGGGCAAGGCCCTTCCGGTCCTGAACAACCCGTGATCGGAGATCCACCAGTGAGCCAGACCGAGCCGACCAACGCGTACGCCGCAGCAGGTGTCGACATCCACGCCGGCGACCGCGCCGTGGATCTGATGAAGGTCTGGATCGAGAAGTCCCGGCGCCCCGAGGTGCTCGGCGGGGTCGGTGGCTTCGCCGGCCTCTTCGACGCGAGTGCCCTGAAGGCGTACGAGCGCCCGCTGCTGGCCACCTCCACCGACGGTGTCGGCACCAAGGTCGCGATCGCGCAGGCGCTGGACAAGCACGACACGATCGGGTTCGACCTGGTCGGCATGGTCGTCGACGACCTCGTCGTCTGCGGCGCCGAGCCGCTGTTCATGACCGACTACATCGCCACCGGGAAGGTCGTCCCGGAGCGGGTCGCGGCGATCGTCAAGGGCATCGCGGAGGCCTGTGTCGAGGCCGGCTGCGCGCTGGTCGGCGGCGAGACCGCCGAGCACCCGGGGCTGCTCGCGGCCGACGAGTACGACGTGGCCGGCGCGGCCACCGGCGTCGTCGAGGCCGACAACCTGCTCGGTGCGAACCTGGTCAAGGAAGGCGACGTCGTCCTCGCCATGGAGGCCTCCGGCCTGCATTCCAACGGCTACTCCCTGGTGCGCCACGTGCTGCTCAACTCCGGCGCCTACACGCTCGACGCGCAGATCGCCGAGTTCGGCCGTACGCTCGGCGAGGAGCTCCTCACGCCGACCCGCGTCTACGCCAAGGCCTGTCTGGACCTGGCCCGCGGGACGCGTACCCACGCCATGTCCCACGTCACCGGGGGCGGCCTCGCCGCCAACCTGGAGCGGGTCATGCCGCCGGAGCTCTCCGCGCGCATCGACCGCACCACCTGGACCCCGGCGCCCGTCTTCGGCCTCGTCCGCCGCACCGGTTCCGTGGCGCTGGAGGACCTGGAGATGACCCTCAACTGCGGCGTCGGCATGGTCGCGCTGATCGACCCCGAGGACGTCGACGAGGCCGTACGCATCCTCGCCGGCTACGACATCCGCGCCTGGGCCGCAGGCGAGGTCACCGCCACGCCCGGGGGCAAGGTCGAGCTCACCGGGGCGTACGCGGGCTGGACTGCCTGAGCGACCCGAACAGCCGAAAGGCGCCGGAGCGATCGCTCCGGCGCCCTTTCGATGTTCTCAGGCCTTCAGCACCTGCACGACAGACGGCCGCGGGCCGGCGAACTCGCCCTCACCCGCGGTGCCCTCGACGTAGTCGGGGAAGCGGGAGTTGGGCGCGTCCCAGGTGCCTTCCTCGCCCGGGTGCTGGACGGCGACGAAGACCGAACCGTCGCGGTCGTGGATGACCGGGCCGCAGGTCTCGGCGTCGCGAGGCACCGCGAGGAACTGCTGGACGTGGCCGCGCTCGCGACCCTCCAGCGGAACCTTGAACAGACCGTCGTTCTTCTGGATCGAGCTCGGCTGGCCGTCGGTGGAGATCCAGAGGTTGCCCTCGGAGTCGAAGGCCAGGTTGTCCGGGCAGGAGATCGGCGAGACCTTGTCCTTCGGGTAGCCCGCGAAGTAGGTGGACGCGTTGGTCGACGGGTCGCCGGCGACGATCATGAGGTTCCACCGGAAGACGCGCGAGGTGTGGTCGCCGTCGTCTTCGGTGATCTCGATGACGTGGCCGTCGCGGTTGGTGTTGCGCGGGTTGGCCTCGTCCACACCGGCCTTGCCGGTGGTGCCGCGCTGCGAGTTGTTGGTGCAGGCGACGTACACCTTGCCGGACTTCGGCGAGGGCTCGACGTCCTCGCAGCGGTCCATCTTGGTGGCGCCGGCCTTGTCGGCGGCCAGGCGCGTGTGGACGAGGACCTCCTCGACGCTCATCCCGGAGACCTTGCTGCGGCCGTTGACCACGAGCGGGATCCACTGGCCGTAGCCGTCGAACTTGCCGTCGCTGGGCAGCTTGCCGGTGCCGTCGATCTCGGTGGCGGGGGAGTCGCCGTGGAAGCGGGCGACGTAGAGGCTGCCCTCGGTGAGGAGCTCGAGGTTCTTGCGACGGTTGTGCTTGTCGTAGCGGCCCTTGGAGACGAACTTGTAGAGGTAGTCGAACCGCTCGTCGTCGCCGGTGTAGGCCACCACGTGACCGTTGTCGGCGATGACCACGTTCGCGCCCTCGTGCTTGAGGCGGCCGAGCATGGTGTGCTTGCGCGGGGTCGAGGTCGGGTCGGTCGGGTCGATCTCGACGATGTAGCCGAACCGGTTCGGCTCGTTGGCGTAGTCGGCCGAGCGCGCGTCGAAGCGCGGCTCGATGGCCTCCCAGCCGTACGTCGAGGCAGCATCGGTCAGGCCGTAGCGCTTCTCCGCCGCCGAGGTGCCGGTCGCGCGGAAGTAGCCGTTGAAGTTCTCCTCGCCCGACAGGATCGTGCCCCAGGGCGTGGTGCCGCCGGCGCAGTTGCCGATCGTGCCCAGAGCGACGGTTCCGGTCGGATCGGCCGCGGTCTTGAGCAGGTCGCTGCCGGCCGCGGGACCGGTGAACTCGAACGGGGTCGAGGCCGTGATGCGACGGTTCTTCGGAGCCGACGGCACGTAGTTCCACTTCTTGCCAGGCGCGGAGCGCTCGAGCTCGACGATCCCGAAGCCGTGGGCGGCCATCGCGATCTTGAGCTGCTCGGTGGCGTCGAGGTCCGGCGGGAACATGATGTCGGGGTTGACGTACTCGTGGTTGCAGCACAGCAGGCCCTTGGTGCCGGCCTTGTTGGTCACGATGACGTCGGTGTAGTCGTTGTTGTAGCCCCAGGCGAGCGCCTGCTTCTCGGCGGTCTGGCTGGTGACGTCGAAGGGAACGCCGCCGGGCAGGATCGGGTCGCCCCAGCGGATGATCGGCTCCCAGGTGTAGCCCTGGGGCACCACGAAGGTGTCCTCGGTGGCCGCGACGGGGGTGATCGCCTTGAACGGCAGGTTCGTACGCCCACCGTGGCCGCGCCCGGCGGCGAGACCCGCCTGGACGGGGCTGGCGGCGGCCGCCAGACCGCTGCTGCCGACCGCGAGCGCGACCGCGCCCGCACCGGCCAGACCCAGCGCGTGGCGGCGGCTGAGCGCCTTGCCGGCGATGTCACGGAAGTAGCCGTTGTCGGAAGTGTTGGGCGCGGGCTTGGCGCAAGCGCTGTCGCACTTGAGGGCGCAGGTCACCGCGCTGCGCTTGCCGCGGGTGTGTCCGGCCATGGGAAGCAGGGACAACATGGAGCGCCGGCCGTCGGTGACGGCGGGCGCAGCCTCGTCGCTGCACGAGGGACAGGCGGTGTCGGTCTGGATGTCGCTCAGTTCGGTCACTGCATTTCCGTTCAAGACGCGTTGTTGTCAGGTCTCCCAAGAATCGGAAGGGAGGCTATGCGCGGTGGGACAACCGTCCGACCCCTCAATCTGTCGCTCGGGTGAACGGCGAATGACGAGTCGTCAGGCTCAGATTCGTGTGACCTCAGTAACATTCGCTCCTAGCGAACGGATTTTCGACACCCCGGCGTGCGGATTCTTGGCATGAACCGGTAGCGTTATCCCTACGAGAAACCTGTGAACAGCCCGGGACTATCCCGGCCAAGTGCGACGAGGGGGCTGGACCCTATGGGGCGCGGCCGAGCGAAAGCCAAGCAGACGAAGGTCGCACGCGACCTGAAGTACCGGACCTATGAGACGGACTTCGGGGCCCTTGCGCGCGAACTTCACGGTGATGAAGACACCAGTCAGAAGTCCGATCCGAAGCCGGACGACTACGACGACTGGTCGGACTACGACGCGGGATCCTCGCGCGACTAGGGTTTGTCGGCCAACGGCGGCGACGTCGTGGTCGACATCCCCTCAGACTGATCGGCTGATCACAACCTCCCCGTGAGTGCCGTAGCCGGGTAGCCGGCCGCCGTGAGGCGTGCCGTCGAAGGCGACGTGCAACCACTCGTTCCCCACCGGGATCAGAGTGGGCCACGGAAGGTTCGTGACGTACGCCGATCGGAGCTCTGCGACCTCGTTGAGGTCCAGGTCGAAGATCGGGTAGCGAGCACGGACGTGACGCGGGTTGTCGCGTCCGTCGCTTGCGCCGACGACGACTGTGCCGCCCAGCGGGACAAGCGTGGTGCCCTCGGTGGCCGTCCGGTCGGTTCGTGCTGCCCGGAGGCTGAGCGCGTCCAGGCGAGGTCCGCTGGCGAGCACGGTATGGAAGTCGAAGTACTTCCTGGCGCTCACGTAGCCGACCAGCCACTCGTCGTCGCGGCGTAGGACGTGGGGATCCCAGACGCCGACCGACCTGAGCCCGTCTGTCGGGAGCGCGAGCGGGGTCGAGTCGAGGACGTGCTCGCCTCGGGTCAGGTCCGCGCGTGAGCGGGCGATCGTGACCCCGACCGGGCTCCACGGCTTGCTGGGGTCGGTCTTGTCGGGCGCCTTGAATCCTCCCCAGGTGCTCGTCGTGACCAGCCACTCGTCGCCGTCGCGCACGAGGTGGGTGGCATGGTCGCCGTAGACGAGTCCGTCCCGGCGGAAGTAGAGCGCGCCGCGATGGACGAGGTCGTACGTCACCGGGTCCAGCGCCCACACCGATGTGTGCGCCGTGGGGAAGAAACCGGGCCCTGCGCTGGTGGCGGTGAGCAGCATGGTGCCGTCGTCCTCGCGGAACGGCGAGCCGTCGGCGTACGTCACCACCCGGATGTCGCGCAGGCCGAGCTGTCCGAAGGCGCCACTACGTACGTCCGCGGCGGAGCCCTCGTGGCCGGCGGCGAGGCCGGCGAGCCACGACTCCTCTCGCGGCTCGATCCCGACCTCGGTGAGATCGACGCGCGCTCGGGCCACCCACGCGCCGTTCGCGCTTCGCGCGCTTACTCCCTCGCTCGGCGCGAGCGGACGAGCAAGCTCGCCGCTCGACCTCGCTCCGGTCGTCTCCTGACAGGTCAGCGCGGTCAGCATCGTCCCGGTCAGGGTCAGCGCGAACCGCGTCACACCGCGGCCGACCCTGCCGTGGCGCCGGCTCGCGTGAGAGGTACGCCGCGACCCGGTCGTCACCTCGAGCCGCACCCGCCGCCCGTCGTAGAGCCCGGTGAGCACATCCCCACCCGAGGTGAAGCTCAGCGAGACCGGGCCGTCACAGGCCGCCTCGATCGCGGCGTTGGCCGCGGGCCGGGAGAAGCTGCTCGACTCGACTGCGATCGTGACGGGGCGCTGGCGACGTACGATCTTGAATTCGGGGAACATCGGCTCCAGTCTTCCGGATCGCGGGGCACGGACTAGCGCAGCCCCCGGACATAAGCCGTGGCCCGGCGCAGGTCGTGGAGGCGTGCCTCCCAGGTGATGCCGAGGAAGAGCAGCAGCAGCCCGGCCGCGCCGAGCACCCACCACTGCTGCAGCGCCTGCGCCGACGGCATCTGCGCCAGAGCCAGGACCGAGGCGACCAGGGCGCCACCGACCAGCGGTGCTGCCCAGCGCAGCCAGGCGCCGCCGAGGATGAAGACCAGGCAGGCGATGCCGAGCAGGGCGGTCCGCATCGAGACCGGGTCCTGGAGGGCTGCCGGGACGGACGGGATGAGCGCCAGGAAGACGCCCGGCCCGAGCACCGGCAGTGAGGCGACCTCCCTGTCGAGGCGGAGCTTGACCACGCCGAAGACGACCAGCGCGATCGCGGGCGGGAGGGTGTAGTACTCCCAGGTCGTGACCGAGGTGTCGGCCAGCCGGATCCACAGCGCGACGGTGGCCAGGCCGGCGCCGACCCACCCCAGCCAGCGACGCTCGTGGTGGGCGATGGCGTGCGCGGAGACCGCGGCTCCGGCCAGGATCAGCAGGATGCTCAACCAGGGCAGGTCGACTCCGCGAGATCCGACCGCGGTCGGCCCGTCCGGGGTCAGGACGATCGTGGGGCCGAGGCTGACCGTGCCGACGACGATCGTGACGACCGCGGCGCCGGCGGCCGTGATCTCGGCCGAGGGCAGCAGACGGAAGATGGTGACGACGGCCAGGATGACGATGATCCCGGCCGCGGCGTACGGCTTGGGGATGTCGTTGAGGTTGGCGAACATCCAGCAGAACGCGGTCAGCGTGATGATCCAGTAGGGCGCGGTGACGGCCTTGGTCTGCAGCTCCTGGGTGAGCCGGTCGACGGCGACGGCCGCGGCGGTGAGCACGCCGGCCACGACCAGTGCCAGCAGCTCGTTGGTGAAGGCGGCGCCGAGCGAGCCCAGGCCGAGCAGACCGGCGACCGTGAGCCGGGGCCCGGACTGCTGCGGCTCGTGACGCAGGATCGTCGCGATGCACATGACACCGGCGATCAGCAGGAGGATCGCCAGCCAGTCGGTGTCGAACGCCCCGGCCTCGTTGAAGGCACCCAGGCCGATCGACACCGCGGTGCCGGTGGCGGCCGCGGCCTCGATGGCGGGGCTGCGGCGTACGAGCACGATGACGCCCATCGCCACGACGACCACCACGGCGGTGTAGGGACGCTCGATGTCGGCCAGCCGGGCCGCCTGCCACACGGCAGCGGTCAGGGCGAGGATCCAGTAGGCGGTCGCGACCTCTCTGGTCGTGCCGGACTGGACGCGGTCGACGATGATGCCCAGCGCGGTGAGGATGAGGGTCACGGCCAGCGCGAGCACGTCGTTGGAGAGGACCGCGGCCGTGGCGCCGCCGAGGCCGACGGTGCCCGCCACGGCCAGCGCGGGAGGCTGGCGATGGTGCAGGCCGATGGCTGCGGCGAGGATGGTGGCGATGGTCAGCAGGACCGCCGCCCAGGTCACGTCCACGGCGCCGATGCCGATCGAGATCGCGGCGCAGGCCACGGCCGCCCACCAGCCCGACCCGCGGAAGCGGAAGAGCGTGATCAGCCCGAGGACCGTGACGATCACGCACGCGGCCCACTGCCGCTCCACGTCGATCAGCGGCGCGAGCGACCACAGACCGAGGGCGAGCGTCGTGACCGAGTAGCTGGCGGCGACCTCGCGGTCGACGCCGAGCAGACCCTGACCCGCGTACGCAGCCACCGCCGCCAGCGCGAGCGCGACGACCACGGTGAGCAGGTCGCTGGGCAGTGCCGCGGCGAGCGCGACCAGCCCGAAGATGCCGGCGGCGAGGAGGCGTGGCCATCGCTCCGCCCACCAGGCCAGCGCGACGGCGACACCGAGCAGCAGCAGCGCCGGGAACAGCAGCGGGGCGCCGTAGCAGGCGGCCGTGATCGCGAACCCGGAGACGCCGCCCGCGATGGTGATCCAGCCGATCGTGGGGCGGTAGGTCCGGAACGCGGGCGGGTTGTACCGGTAGAACCAGGCGGTCCCGAGGGCGAGGATCGCGAGCATCGACGGCAGCGTCAGCCAGCCCGGCAGCAACGGCTCCGGACCCGTGACCGGGGAGAAGGCGGACTCGGTCCACGGCACGGCCGCGAGCCGGACGGCGGCCGAGACCGCCAGGATGAGGACGGTGATGCCGAGGCCCACGGCGTACGGCGTCAACGCGGTGGCGGCCCAGCGCCAGGGCCGGGGGAGCGCGACGAGCGCGCCGGCGGCGACCAGGGTGACCACCACGGCGACGACCGTCAGGGTGACCGCGCCGTCGTCGAGAGCGGGCTGGGTGAAGGTGTAGGCGGCGATCAGGAGGGACACCCCGACCATCGCCACCTTCGCGTCCTTGGGCAGCGGGAACAGCAGCGCCACGACGGTCAGCACTGCGGCGGCACCGAGCAGCAGCGGCAGGGTGCCGCCTCGCAGCAGCTCGGAGCCGGTCAGGGCTGGGTCGGCCAGGCCGCGGACGAGCAGCATCAACCAGAAGCCCGCCATCACGACCATCGAGCCGAGGGTCAGCGCCTGCAGGTCGGTCTTGCTCGCCACGATCACCACGAGGAGGGCGATGACCGCTGCGACCAGCGGGAACCAGATGAGGTCGGAGATGAGCTCGAGACCGATCAGGGCGGTGAGCACGCCGGCGGCGGCCGCCACCTGTGGCCCGATCACCGCGGTGAGCTTCTCGCTGCGCGCGCCGATCAGAGACATCACGGTGCCCGCCAGGAAGACGACCACGCCGACGATGACCAGGAAGCCACGGTCCCAGTCGACTCCGTCGAGCCAGCCGGCGTACTTCATGCCGGCTATGTCCAGGGCGAGCAGTCCCAGCGCGAGCGTCCAGACGCCTTCGGTGCCGGCACGCAGCTCCAGATGCATCAGCACCGCGCCACCGATCGTGAAGAGCGCGGTGAAGACGAGCAGCATCGTGGTGCGGCCGCCGACGCCCATCGTCGCCCAGGCGACCGCGAGGAAGATGACGCCCGCGACCAGCAGGAAGAGCACGCCGACACCGACCAGGATCAGCGGCACCGTGATCGGCGCCCGCCGGGCGACCGGAGCACCGGGGAACGGCGCCGGTCCGGCCATCGCGGTGGCTGCCGGGTCCGCGAGCGGGATGGCCTCGGGCTCGGGCTGGATCTGCGGCGGCGCCGCGGGCGGCGCGGCGACCGGCAGGGGAGCGGGCGGCGGGGTCCGTCGCGCGGCTCGGCTCGCCTCCTCCCGGATCGAGCGCAACCGCGTCATGAGTACGTCGGCCCGCAGCAGGGTGCCGTAGAGCTCTTGCGCGACGGCGTTCTCCAGCGGCAGCCCGCAGTGGGGGCAGGGGCTGGTGCCGGGCTCGAAGGCCTCCCGGCAGTCGGGGCAGCGACCAGGATCGGCGTACTTCACAGCCCACCATCCTTGCGTAGTTCCGCCGAAGCGCGTGCGGGAAACGCAGGGTGTGCGCTGAGACTTGATCCAGAATGACAACCGGCTTCGACCCATAACTGCTGGTCGAAGCCGGTTGTTGCTTGTGGGCAGGGGCGGGGTCGAACCGCCGACCTATCACTTTTCAGGCGATCGCTCGTACCAACTGAGCTACCTGCCCAAGCGAGGTGAAACATTACCGGAAGCGACCGCGACGTTCCGAATCGGGACCCGAAACCGGACGTACGGCCTCGCTTTGGCGGCCTCGGACGCAGGCCTCTAGGATGTCCCGGCAGGCCCCCTTCGTCTAGCGGCCCAGGACCCCGCCCTTTCACGGCGGTAGCGCCGGTTCGAATCCGGTAGGGGGTACCACTCCGAACAGCGGCTCTGATCAGCGGGAACGCTGAGCGGAGCCGCTGATGCGGTCCTTCGTTGCGATCGACGGCGCTGATGTAAAATCGTGAGGTGGGCGGTCGCCGGTGACCCGGTCACGCGTGGACATCGTCGAGGAGGCCCGGACAGGGGTGCCCTCATGGATGACGGTGAACGCTCGGTCGTGACTTCGACGTCACATGGATGGTCGATTCTGGCGAGGCCGTCGTGGTGGGGCTTGGTAGTCGGCCTCGTCTTCTGGCTGCAGTCCGTGACACCCACTCTCATCCCGAGGTCGTGGTTGACCCAGGCGCTGGTCAGTGGCGTGTGCCTGGCTATCGGATACGGAATCGGTGCGTCAGCCGGGCATGTGATCAGCGCAATTCTCTCCGGGACGCGACGGCACCCGTCGCCGCGGCAGCGACGGGGCGCGTGGATCGTCCTGGGCGTCTGTTGGCTCGTCGCGCTCTGCTGGGGGTCTGCCCTGTGGCTTGGCTGGCAGCAGGACCAGTTGGAGCTGATGGGCATGCCGAGCATCGACGTGGCTGACGCCGCGCAGATGGCGGTGGCCGGCGTAGTGGCGGCGACACTGCTCGTGCTCGTGGGCCGGCTGATCGCCCGTGGTATCGCGGCGCTGCACCGGCGGGTGCGGCAGCGCGTTCCGGTGCGGCCGGCCGCGGCCGCGACTACCTTCGCGCTGTCGGCCTTGACTGCGGTCCTGGTCATCGGGATGGCACTCGCCGGACTCAATACCTGGGCGAACTCGTTCTACGCGGCGCAGAACGAGGAGACCGAGGCGGGCATCACCCAGCCGTCCTCGGCGACGGTCTCAGGAAGTCCCGTATCGCTGGTCTCTTGGGAGAGTCTTGGTCGAACCGGTCGCGACTTCGTCGCGAAGGCGACCACACCTGAGGAGCTCGCGGACTTTCACGATGCTGGCACCCGGGTCACGGCACCGGTACGGGTCTACGCCGGCGTGCAGTCCGCCGACACGCTCCAGGAACGGGCCGAGCTCGCTGTTCGCGAGCTCGAACGCGCCGGGGGGTTCGACCGGGAGGTTCTGGTCGTATGGGTTCCCACCGGGACCGGGTGGATGATTCCCGAAGCGGCGGAGGCGCTCGAGCAGCTGTACGCAGGTGACACCGCCATCGTCGGGATGCAGTACTCCTACCTGCCGAGCCTGCTTTCGGTGTTCCTCGACGCCGGGCTCGCAGTCGAAGCCGGCTCAATTCTCCTCCACACGGTCGCCGAACACTGGTCACGCCTGCCGGCCGCGTCCCGTCCGAAGCTCCTGCTCTTCGGGAAGAGCCTCGGCACCGCGGGTGTGGAAGCGCCGTTCGCGGCCATCGACGCCACCGCGTCGCTTGGCAACCTGACTGCGCGCACGGACGGCGCGCTCATCGTCGGCACCAAGCACGGCAATCCGATCACGACCCAGCTCACTGACGAGCGGGACAGTGATTCACCGGTGTGGCAGCCGGTCTTCGACAGTGAACGCACCGCGCGCTTCCTGAACCGGGACCCCGCGCAGCAACAGCAGCCCAGCACAGCGCCCGGCCCACAGGTGGTCTACCTCCAGCATCCGTCGGACCCAGTGCCGTTCTGGGGCCTCGACGCGTTGTGGGAGCCGCCGGAATGGATGGACGAGCCGCGTGGCTTCGACGTGCCTGCAGCGGCTCGCTGGTTCCCCATCGTCACCGCTGCCCAGGCCGTCGCCGATCAGGTACATCAGCTCAGCCCGCCCCCGGGCTTCGGACACGACTACGCCGCCGACTATGTCGACGGATGGGCCGCCGTCCTGCCGCCTGATGGGTGGACAGACGCTGACACCCGACGGCTGGACGAGCACCTCGACCACGGAGGAGCCGGCGAATCCGAGGAGTGATGCCGTCGTCGACCCCCAGACCGCCGACCAGGTCGACCTCAACGTGACCCTGCTGATCGTGGCCGTGGCCGTGGCCGAGAGGAGAATCGTCTTCCACGTCCGCTGACCGTCACGGTGGGGCGTCGAGGGTTATCTCTGTGGTGCGTTCTTCGCCCGTCCGCAGGTAGGTGATGGGGATCGTGTCACCGATGTCGTGTCGCAGAGTCGCCAGCACCAGCTGCTCGGTGTTGCGGGCGGGACTGCCATCGAGGTCGACGATGGTGTCTCCGACCTCCAGGCCGGCCCGTGCCGCAGGTCCTGCCGGCACGATGGCGGTCACCTCGAGTCCCGTTGTGGGCTGCCCCTCTTCGTCGGTCACGGTGCGGGCAGCGAGGCCGAGCACCGGGTGGTCGGCTCGTCCGGTGTCGATGAGCTGTCCAGCGATGGGCTCTGCGATGCTCATCGGGATCGCGAACCCCAGGCCGACGCTGCCGCCTCCGGCGACGCCCTCGCGGTCCGGGACTGTGGAGATCGCCGAGTTGACGCCGATCTGGGCGCCGGAGCAGTCAACGAGTGGCCCCCCGCTGTTGCCGGGGTTGATGGCGGCGTCGGTCTGGATCGAGTCGAGCAGATGGGCGACTCGTCCGGTCGCAGCCGGCACGGGCACGTAGCGACCGAGCGCGCTCACGATTCCTGCCGTGACCGTGTTCGACAGGCCGAGCGGAGCGCCAAGCGCGACGACCGGCTCACCGACCAGCACATCGTCGGAGTCGCCGGCCTCCAGCAGCGGTCGGCCCTCGGCGCCGTCGTCGGCCTTGATGACGGCCAGATCGGTCGCGAAGTCCGCGCCGATCACCGTCGCGGCCGACGTCGTTCCGTCGCTGTAGTGGACAGTCACGTTCGCATCGCCCGCTTCCGCGGCGGCGATGACGTGCTGGTTGGTCAGGATGTACCCGCCGTCCTTGAACAAGGCCCCGGTCCCGTTGCCACCCGAACCTTCGGCTGTTGTGACCGAGACCGTCACCACCGAGGGCAGCACGTCACGGGCGACGGAGATGGCTGAACACGATCGGTCGTCGTCTTGGACCGCGAGGACCACCAAGCCGCCGAGAAGTCCTGCGACGACAGCTACAACGGCCATAGAAGCCCCGAGGCGCCAGCGCTGGGCTTTGCTCGACGGTCTCGGAGGCTCTGCCGGGGGTGGGCTGCCCAGGACTTCGTCGGTGTCCATCACGGGTGCGCGTTGCAGAGAATGGATCGGATCCGGTCGGCGACCTCATCGGGCACGTGCTCGCAGGCCAGTAGGTACCGCACACGCATACCGTCCTTTCGCTCAGAACACCATCACAAAGCCCAGCGTAGTGGCGCCCCTTGCGTGCATGGAAGGTTGGCAAGCACCGCGTCACCGCGCGGCCGGAGGAACCTCCACGGGGGGACCGGCGTCCGGTGGCGGCTGCTGTGTCCATGACCTCCAGGCCGAACACGAGTCGGCCCGGCAGGCGCGGTCAAGACGAGAGTGAAGAGCGTCCGGTGCGGCTGCCACGCGTCAGCTCACCTCTTTCCATGGGTCGTGCTCGGCGAGGATCTTGTCGACGCGGGCCTGGTCGAGGCGGGATACGACGTACTGGCTCTCCTGTGAGTCGCGCACGCACTTGGCCAGCGCGAACGCCGAGGTCGTCAGGAAGATCGTCGCGAGAGCGAGGAACGCCTTCGGCCACGGATCGGTGGGCAGATAGAGGATCGCGGCCAGTGTCGTGACCAGAGCGATCGCGAAGGCGAGTGCCGACTGGGCGAAGAAGAGCGTCGTCGGCTTGCTCGAAGGTGCCTGGTTCTCCATGCCTTCGAGTCTCGTGCCCGTGCGCAGTCCCGGCATCCGCACGGATACTCATATCCGAGGCGTACGCGGCGGCGCAGATGCGACACTTCCGACTGTGAGTGCGTGGACGTCGCCGGCGGCGATCGAGGTCGAGAGCCGGCTCTTCCGTGCTCTCGCGGTGCTGCGCGTGGTCGTGCTCGTCAACGCGGTCGGGTTGACGATCTACCGCGCCGCCAACTTCGACCCGCCCGCGGCCGCGCTGGTCTGCGCGCTCGTCATGGTGGGGTGGACCGCCTTCGCCGTCTGGGCGTACGCAGCACCCGCCCGCCGCACGGCGGTGCTGGTCGGCGCCGACCTGGCGATCGCGCTCGGACTCATGCTCGTGACCCCGCTGGTGAAGGGGCCGGGGTTCCAGGCGAGCGTGCCGGGGTTCTGGGTGAGCGGCGCGCTGCTCGCGTGCGCGATCCACTACCGCTGGCTCGGCGGACTGCTGGCCGGGGTGGCGCTGGCGACCGTCGATCTGGTGCTGCGGCAGGAGATCGACCAGTCGATCTACGGAAACGCGTTCCTGCTGGTCATCGGCGGCCCGGTGGTCGGCTACATGTGCGAGTCGGTGCAGCGGATGGCGCTGGAGCGGGACGAGGCACAGCGCACGGCCGCACGGGCCGAGGAGCGGGCACGGCTGGCTCGAGCCGTCCACGACGGGGTGCTTCAGGTCCTGGCACTGGTCCAGCGCCGCGGCGGCGAGCTGGGTGGGGACGCCGCCGAGCTGGGGAGGCTGGCGGGGGAGCAGGAGCGCGAGCTGCGAGCGCTGATCCGCGGCGAACAGCCCGGCCGGGGCCCGGCCGTCGGGATGGTCGACCTGGCCGCCGCTCTCGCCGAGCTCGAGACGGGGACCGTGACCGTGTCCGGACCCGCGACCGCCGTCGAGATGCCCGCACGCCCGGCCGAGGAGATCGTCGCGGCGACCCGCGCGGCCCTGGACAACGTACGCCGCCACGTCGGTGAGGACGCCCGTGCCTGGGTGCTCCTGCAGGCCTTCCCCGACCACGTCGAGGTCTCGGTGCGTGACGACGGGCCGGGCATCGCGGACGGCCGGGTCGCCGAGGCCGGGGAGCAGGGCAGGCTCGGCATCAGCGAGTCGATCCGTGGCCGGATCGAGGACCTCGGCGGCAAGGCTGAACTGATCACCGGAGCAACCGGGACCGAATGGGAGCTCACGGTCCCTCGAACAGGAGTGCACGCATGAGCAGAGTGATGGTCGTCGATGATCACCCGATGTGGCGCGACGCGGTCGAGCGCGACCTGATCGGCGCGGGCTTCGAGGTGGTGGCCACCGCCAGCACCGGGCGTGAGGCGATCACCCGGTTCGCCGCGACCCGGCCGGAGGTGGTGGTGCTCGACCTGCACATCCCCGAGCCCGACGGTGTCCAGGTCACCACCGAGATCATCGCGCTGCACCCGGTGGCCAAGGTCCTCATCCTCTCCGCCTCGGGCGAGCAGAACGACGTGCTCGCCGCGGTCAAGGCCGGCGCGACCGGCTACCTGGTCAAGTCCGCCTCCCGCGACGAGCTCCTGGAAGCCGTACGCCGGGTCGCGGCCGGCGACCCGGTCTTCACCCCCGGCCTCGCCGGCCTGGTCCTGGGCGAGTTCCAGCACAGCGCCGCCACCGAGGTGCGCGGCGACAAGCCCATGCTCACCGACCGTGAGACCGAGATCCTCAAGCTCGTCGCCAAGGGCCTGAGCTACCGCCAGATCGCCGACCGCCTCGTGCTCTCCCACCGCACGGTCCAGAACCACGTACAGAACACCCTGCGCAAGCTCCAGATGCACAACCGCGTCGAGCTCACCCGCTACGCCATCGAGCAGGGCCTGGACGCCGACTGACCCCGACGTCCCAATAGGCGAAGCTGCTCCCGACATGGGGGAGAATCGAGAGGTGGTCTCGCTTCTCTACCTTCACGGCGTCGGCAACGGCGACCCCCGCGACGCCTGGCGCCGCGCGCTGGACCAGGCGCTGCAGGATGCCGGCTACCCGGGGCTCGACGAGGTCGAGGTGATCGCGCCGAAGTATCCCGACGTGCTGCGCACCGACGACGGCGACAAGACCATCAAGATCCCGCCGGTCACCACCCCGAGGCTGAGCGCCGCCGAGCAGCGGGACGTACGCCGCCGGGTCGAGCGCGCGACCGCCGAGCTGGAGTCGATCCTCGGCGAACCCGTGCCCGCCTCGCCGGTCGGCGTCACCGACTCGCTGGCGCCGATCGTGCTGCGCGTGCTCCGCCAGGCCCACAACTACGTGACCAAGCCCGGCATCCGGGCACGTACGCTGCGGATGGTCCTCGACGAGCTCCCGGAGGAGGGCGAGATCGTCATCGTCGGCCACAGTCTCGGCTCGATCATCGCGATCGACCTGCTGCGCCGGCTCCCGCCGAAGCTGACGGTCACCGGGCTGGTGACGATCGGCAGCCCGGCCGCTCACCCGAACCTCCACGAGGACTCCGACCGGCTGGAGATGAAGGCGCCGGTCGACCACGTCGGCTGGTGGGTCAACGTCTGGAGCAACGGCGACGCGGTGACCGGCCTGCGCGGCATCTGGCGCCACTTCCCGTGGGCGCTCGACCTCCAGGTCGGGCTCGGCCTCGACCACCGCACCACCACCTACCTCCGGTCCAAGCCGGTCGCCACCGCGATCGGGCGCGGCCTGTTCGGCTCCCTCACCAAGGAGCTCGCGATCGTCGAGGGCACCCCCGACGTCTCCCTGAACTCGCTCGAGGTCCGCCTGGCCCTGTGGCTCGCGTACGCCCAGTTCCTGCGCGACCATCTCAAGGGCGCCACCCAGGAGCGCTTCGGCGCCGCGCTGCGCGTCGTCCAGCACGAGGTCCTGGAGCGGTTGCTCGAGAACTACCGCAACGACGGCGTACGCATCCCTCAGCAGCTCCTCGACCTGCGCGTCTCACCAGACACACCCAGTGACCGAGACCTGCCCCGGCCCAAGCCGCTGACCCAGCTCTCCAAGGAGGAGGCCGTCCTCGCCCTGGTGGCGCTGGCGACCGCCAACCCGGTGCGGCCCTACGAGATCGACGTGCCCGATGACGTACGCCGCCAGGCATTCCACGACCTGACGGTCTGGATGGGGCTCGGGGGCGGGCTCGGCGAGAACCTGCACATCGCGATGCAGTCCGCCTCGAAGGCCGTCTACCCGGTCGACCAGTGGAAGCTGTGGGTCGGCATCGGGATCGGCGCCGCCGTGCTGGTCGCCGGACCGATCGGGCTCGCCCTCGCCGCCCCCGCCGGGCTCGCCGGGGGAGCGGCCATCATCGGCGCGCTCTCCGCCTTCGGTCCCGGCGGGATGGTCGGCGGACTCGTCACCGCCGGGGCGATCACCACCACCGGCGCCGGCACGATCGCCGCCACCCTCGTCTCCAGCTCGTCCACCGCCGAGGACGTCGAGGTCACCGTCATCCAGCTCCTCACCGCCGCGATCCTGCGCTCCCGGGAAGGCCTCGAGCAGGACCTCGGCGTCTGGCTCGCGATGTCCGAGATCCAGCGTCAGACCGGGCGCGAGGTCGCCCGGCTCGCGGCCTACAGCGACGAGAAGGCTCCCAGTGTCGAGGCCCTCCGGCGCAAGGCCCGTGCGGCCGAACGAGCCATGGCCTACATGGTCAAGAACCGGCTCGTGGAAGGCCTCACCGACGAGGAACCCAAGGGCGAAGAGCCCTTCGAGGAGTAGGACCCCTCCCCGATTGTGAATCCTCCGCACCCATGGGCTATGTTTTTCCCGTTGCCGCACACAGCGGAAACAAACAAGGCCCTGTAGCGCAGTTGGTTAGCGCGCCGCCCTGTCACGGCGGAGGTCGCGAGTTCAAGTCTCGTCAGGGTCGCGGAACGAATCACAGAGGACGTGTGTCGCAAAAATGCGACCACGTCCTCTTCGTTATTTACATGGCGGCCTCCGGCCGCGGCGGGGGATATCCCCCGCACCCCCTTAGTTGCTCGGGGGATCGTTCGCTCTGGTGCGGGTAGAGCCTGTCGGGGCCGCTTTGCGCTCTGGTTGGTGTGGCTGGAGAGGCTTGTTTCTGCCGGTGTGACTTGTGGGTCGGGTGTTGTTCCCGGAGGGCGTGACACGCCGGGGTGTGGCGAGCGCGGGGGGCCTCGAGCGTGGGAGGGTGGTCGTCCTGCTTCGGCAGGAGTCTCGGGCCAGAGATCCCTCGATCTCACCCCCGGTTCGGGCCGTTCGTCCCTGTGGGATATAAGCCGATTTGGCGGTAACGTGCGGGCTGCTGTCCTCTCGTGAGAGGATTCTGCCGCTTGTGTCGACGTCGCAATTCGGCAGGGCACGGGGGAACGACTAAGACGTTCGGTATTCAGGAGGCAACACCACCATGTCGTCGTACTACCCGCATCGGCCGCCCCATGCGGCGAGTGCGGACGAGCTTGCGTCACGGATGCAGACGAACGGTGCCTACCGCACCCCGGCCGCCCCCGCGCAGCAGCAGCCCCCCGCCCTTGGTTGGGACCAGCGTCCGCAGCAGTCCCAGGCCCAGCCTCAGTACCAGGAGCCGGCGATCCAGCAGCCGGCCGTGATGGCGCAGACCACCGGAACGCACTGGCCGCAGTTCGTCAACAACAACCGCCTCATCGGCGCGCTCGTTGCCGGCTTCGGTGCCACCCAGCTCGCCACGATGTTCGGCTACTGGATCTACGGCCTCGGCATCATGGAGGGCCCGCTGGACTTCGCGTTCTTCAACGGCGTCATCCTGACCCCGAACGCCACCGCCAACGAGGCCGGCTTCGCCGTCTCGCAGTGGTTCGCCGGTATGGGCTTCCACTACTTCAACGGCATGGTCTTCGCGCTGGCCTACGCTCTGGTGATCTTCCCGTGGCTCGGCAAGACCCACACCACCTCGAGCAACCTCGCGCGCTCGCTCGGCATGGGTATGTTCCTCGCCACCGCGTCCTGCGGTTGGTGGATCCCGGCCCTGCACCCGGAGGACGTCATCGGCGTCGACCCGGGCTTCTTCTCGATCAACCTCGGGTGGGGCACCGTCCTGGGTGTCTACCTGTGGCACCTCGTCTGGGCGGTCGCGCTCGGGCTGTTCTTCAACCCGCAGGACTGACGCGACCAGCCGACTCCACGACGAAGGAGTGGAGTCGGCGCGAGAGCGGCAGATCGAGCAGCGGCGCGGCTGAGCTTGCGAAGCCGCGACCCGCGTGTCGAGATCTCAGCAGTAAAGACGGAGCCCCAGCCAATCGGCTGGGGCTCTCGTCGTAGGTGGAAGCAGATCTCGTACGCCGCGGCCCGGCTACTCGGGCCAGGCGTCGAAGACCTGGCCACCGTTGGTGGTCAGGTGGTTGTGCAGCTGCTCGCCGGCAGCGGCGTCGCGCAGCGTACGAAGTACGAGGCGGCGCCGGTCGGACGGGTTGGCCGTCGGCGGTCCTGGGGTCAGCGCCATGGTCTCGGTGACCCGGTCGGCCAGCAGCCGGAGGTGGCTGCGCTCGCCACCGGCGTAGATGACGTGGGTGTGCTCCAGCGGGGAAGCCCACAGGATGTTGCCCTCGACGACGATCAGGCGTGACTCGGTGGCCATCACCTTCATCTCGACGTCGGTCATGTTCTGGATCATGTCGGCCCCGGCGAGGATCGACTCACCCTCGTGCAGGAAGGCGGGCAGCGCGTGGGCGAGGTTGGCCTCGATCAGCGCGGCCTCCTCGCGGGCGCGCTGCTGGGCGCCCTGCTGACCGACGTACGGGCCGTTGCCGACGGCGCGCTGGGCACCCGTGTTCGGCGCTTGGCCGTAGGAGCCGGTGTTGGTTCCGTACGAACCCTGGTTGGGGTAGTAGGAGCCGGTGTTCGGGTAGGAGCCCGGGTTCGGGTAGGAGCCCGGGGCGGGCGCTACGCCGTAGCTGTTCGGGGAGGGCTGGCCGTAGGGGTTGCCCGTGCCGTACTCGCCACCCCAGCTGGCGTCGACGTTCACCTGGGCGCCGGCGGCTCGCGCGGCGTAGTCGAGGGTGGGGAAGAAGTCGTGGAAGGCGTCCTTGTCCCGGATCTTCATCGTCGTGGAGTACGACGATCCGGGGACCAGCGCCTCGATGATGAAGTCGCCCAGGCTGGGCGGGGGCGGGACGCCGATGAAGGTGAGGACGGCCAGGTTGACGGAGAAGACGCGCTCGTGGAACTCGAACATCACCCGGCGGTCGGTCAGGAAGGCGTGACCCGAGGCGTTTCCCTCGTGGGGAAACTTGACCGCGACCCGGGCCCACTGGACCTCACCGGGCTGCAGCAGGGACTTCACCAGGAGCCAGTCGCGGGTCTCCGAGGCGATGGCTCGACTGTTGGGATCATGCGCCATCCGTCGGTGGAAATCCTCCACGGGTCGGTGGCCTACGGTGATGGACGCCGAGGCCCTTCTCATTGAGCGCATGTTCGCAAACCCTAGCCCTTCCACCCTCTAGTGTGGACAGTTTGTACCAGCAGGGTCGCGATGTTGTGGAATCCCCTGATGTAGATGACGTCTCAACTCTGCGTGACCACTCCAAGCACCTGCCTATTGACAGAAAACTGACAGGCCATCCGACCACCCTCTTCAGTGGGTATCCCTGACGAGGGGGATCAGCGAGGGGATGGGGCTGTGATGACTGTTTCGCCTGTGGCGACGGCAAGAGAGACGACCGGCGTGCACTGGAGCGAGCTGCCGTGCGCGATCGAGGACGGCGATCTGTGGTTCGCCGCGACCAGCGCGGACGCGGACCGTGCCAAGGAGCTCTGTCGTACGTGTCCGTTGCAGCGCTCCTGCCTGCAGGGTGCGATCGCCCGGCAGGAGCCGCACGGTGTGTGGGGTGGCGAGGTCTTCTACGAGGGGATCGTCGTCGCGCGCAAGCGCACCCGCGGTCGCCCGCGCAACGGAGAGCTCCACCAGCGGGACCTGGAGCGCCAGGCTCGCGCAAACCTTCGGAAAAATACTTCGGAAGCAGTTGCGTAGGGGTAACTGTCACCCGGCAGAATGTCTGCTGTGGGGATTGAGATAAGCCCAGAGCGCTTCGACGAACTCGTGGACCAGGCGCTCGACGCCATTCCGGACGAGCTGGCCGCCCAGGTGCACAACCTCGTCGTGCTCGTCGAGGAGTGGCCGCCCGAGGGCGAGCCCCAAGACACCCTCGGTCTCTACGACGGCGTGGCGCTGACCGACCGTAACGACCTCTATGGCCTCACGCTGCCGGACCGGATCTTCATCTTCCGCCAGCCCCTCCAGCAGATGTGCGTGGACGAGGTCGACCTGGCCGCCGAGATCCGCATCACCGTCGTCCACGAGATCGCCCACCACTTCGGCATCGACGACGAGAAGCTGCACCAGCTCGGCTGGGCCTGACCGGCTGGGCCTAGAGCGCCGAGCCCGCAACCCAGCCGAGGGTGACCGCGACGGTCCCAACCGCGAGGGAGCCGAGGACGTTCAGTGCGGCCGAACGCCACCGGCCGTTCTCAGCCAGGCGGACGGTCTCGTAGGAGAACGTCGAGAACGTCGTCAGCGCCCCGCAGAAGCCCGTTCCGGCCAGGGTGAGCACCCACCCCGGAAGTACGCCGCTCGCGGCCGCCCCGGCCAGCAGGCCGAGCACGAGCGAGCCGGCGGCGTTGACCGCCATCGTTCCCCACGGGAAGTCTCCGCCGGTCCACTGCCGGACGTAGAGGTCGGTGAGGTAGCGCGCCGGCGCCCCGATCGCGCCGCCGACCAGGACCAGGAGCGCGGTCATCCGTCCTCTCCTCGGGCAGGGTCGGGATCGAGGTCGGGGTCGATGCCGTCGGCCACGACCTTCCGGCCGCTGTCGAGCACGATCACCCGGCCGAGCGTCAGCCCGAGCCAGGCGGCGCCGATCCCGCAGACCACCGAGGCGAGCACGTAGAGCATCGCTAGCGCGGGCGCGGGCCCGCTCAGGACGTACGTCTCGAGCTCGTAGGTCGAGAACGTGGTGTAGCCGCCGAGCACACCGACCCCGAGGAACGGGCGCAGGTAGCGGCCCCAGAACGGGACAGTGGCCAACGGGCCCAGGACGAATGCCATCAGCGCGCCCAGCAGCAGGCAGCCGGAGACGTTGGTGAGGAAGGTCGCCCACGGCCAGGAGTGGCCGCCGTGGGGGAGGACGGTGGTGAGGCCCCAGCGAGCCAGTGAACCGAGCGCTCCGCCGACGGCGATGGGGGCGAGCAGGTCGCCATGCTCACGCAGCACGCCGACAGCGTACGGCTTCTAACGGAGGCCGGTCATCTGCGCCGCGCTCCACCTGGTGGGGCGGCCGCCGGCGGCCTGGGTGAGGTATTCGCCCAGGAACCAGCGCTGGAAGGAGACCTGCTCGGGCGAGCGGGCCAGGACGAGCAGCCGCTCCTGGCGGCAGAACTCGTCGATGAGGTCGAGCATGTCGAGGAAGCGGCGCATCGTCTCGGCCGCGGACCGCGGCATGCGTACGTGCAGGTCGGCCGTCTCCCGATCGCGGCCGGAGCTGGACCCGATCACCCCGGAGAGCTGGCCGTGGCCGAGGCCGTCGAGGAGCTGGCGCTCCAGTGAGCCGAACAGGGCCGAGAGGCTTGCGGCGAGCGGGTAGTCGTTGGCGTGGGCGAGCGAGAGGAGGCGTACCTCCCGTCTCAGCTCCCGGAAGTGGTGCTGGAAGCCCTTGTAGAGGGCGAGAGGTACGCCGAGGATGCTGACCTCGACCGCCTCGGTGCCGAGGCGCTCGGGCCTCGGGGGTGCGCCGGGAGGTCCGGTGATCACGCCCTCGACGCCGTCACCCTCGTCGATCTCGGTCGCGGGGGTGAACCAGACGGTCTTGCCGGACGTGTCGATGTCGGCGCCCCAGGCCTCCGAGACGCTGGCCACGATCGAGAGGCCGCGACCGACCGTCAGCAGGACCTCGTCCTCGTCGTCGAGCGCGAGCGGGACCGGCAGCAGGGGCGGCTCGGTCGAGCCGTCCCGGATCTCGACGCGGGGGTGGTCGACGGTGCCGCGCATCCGGATCGTGACCGGGGCGGTGCCGTGGAAGAGCGCGTTGGAGACCAGCTCGGAGACGCCGAACTCAGCACAGTCGACGAGGTCGGTGCGGTCGATCTCCTCGCAGGCCGTCCGGACCCAGACGCGGGCGTCCTGGACGGCGCGGGAGCCGGTGCGGAGCAGGAGAGCTGGCCGGCTCAACGGCATGGTCTCCTCCGATCTCGCGGGTCGGCGTACACACGATCTCGTTGTGTGTTGTTCGTTGCAAGGATTTTCCGCACTTGAAGGTGTCTGATCCGGGCCATGGACCACTAGGGCACAAGGTCCCGGTGACCCTCACAGATTAAAGTCAGATGCTTTCGGCCGGGCGACGGACACGCGGTGAGCACGCATGCTCAGCGGCGTGGCGGCAACTGTGACGTAGCAGTCGTGCGCCCCGGGATGAACAGAACCGGTGTGATGGTTCAGAATAGTGAGTGGAACGTTCAAACGGTCTCTTGTGTTGAGGTAGCGGAGGGTATAAGCAATGTCAGCGGACCAGGCAAAGCACCGGGTCGTCATCATCGGTTCAGGCTTCGGGGGTCTCTTCTCCGCGAAGGCGTTCAAGGGCCGCGACGACGTCGAGGTGACCTTGATCGCGAAGACGACCCATCACCTCTTCCAGCCGCTGCTCTACCAGGTGGCGACCGGAATTCTCTCGCAGGGCGAGATCGCCCCGCCGACCCGCGACATCCTGCACCGGCAGAAGAACGCCAGCGTGCTGCTCGGCGAGGTCAACGAGATCGACACCGAGGCCAAGACGGTCAAGGCGAGCATTCTCAACCAAGAGATCGACGTTCCCTACGACTCCCTGATCGTCGCTGCCGGTGCCGGCCAGTCCTACTTCGGCAACGACCACTTCGCCGAGTTCGCGCCTGGGATGAAGTCGATCGACGACGCGCTCGAGCTGCGCGGCCGCATCTTCGGGGCCTTCGAGATCGCCGAGCTGACCGCCTCGCGCGGCGAGCCGATCGGTGACCTGCTCACCTTCGTCGTCGTGGGCGCCGGCCCGACCGGTGTGGAGATGGCCGGCCAGATCGCCGAGCTCTCCCGGCGGGTGCTGAAGAAGGACTTCACTCACATCCAGTCGGAGAAGGCCCGGGTGGTCCTGGTCGACGCCGCGCCGCAGGTGCTGCCGCCGTTCGGCGAGAAGCTCGGTGCCAAGGCCGAGAAGGCCCTGGAGAAGGCCGGTGTCGAGGTCGTCCTCGGCGCGATGGTCACCCACGTCGACGAGTTCGGCATCGAGATGAAGTTCAAGGACGGCACGACCCAGCGGATCGGCTCGATCGCCAAGATCTGGGCCGCGGGTGTCCAGGCCTCCCCCCTCGGCAAGACGCTCTCGGAGCAGACCGGCGCCGAGCTCGACCGGGCCGGCCGGATCGCGGTCAACCCCGACCTGACGCTGCCGGGCCACCCCGAGATCTTCGTGGTCGGCGACATGATCAACCTCAACCACCTGCCCGGTGTCGCGCAGGTCGCGATCCAGGGTGGCAAGCACTCGGCCAAGACGATCAAGGCCCGCCTGAAGAACAAGCCGGAGCCCGGCGACTTCAAGTACTTCGACAAGGGCTCGATGGCCACCATCTCGCGCTTCAACGCGGTCCTGATGATGGGCAACTTCAGGCTCACCGGCATCCTCGCCTGGTTCGGCTGGCTCGTGGTGCACCTGGCCTACATGACCGGGTTCCGCAACCGGCTCACCGCGACCCTGCACTGGATGATGTCGTTCATCGGCAAGGACCGCTCCGAGCGCACCACCACCATGCAGCAGATCTTCGCCCGGGAGGCGCTCGAGCGTGTCCCAGGCGGCATGGCCGCTCTCATCGACGACCCTGCCGAGGTTGCTCTGCAGGTCGAACGCCGCCGCAAGGAGCTCGAGGAGCAAGCCGCCGAGGAGTCGCGCCTGGCCGACTCCCACAGCGCCTCGTAGCCGCAGCTCTCTCCCCGGCCCGCCGCAGACACGTCTGCGGCGGGCCGGTCTTTTCGGTGAGTCCGGATCTGCGCTTGCTATTGTTTGCGGACACGGTGTCTCATTAATCTGTTCGGTGAGACACCCGCGAACGGAGGAGGAAGCGTGACCCAGGTGACCAAACGGCTGGTCGACACGACTGACGGGCTGACGCTCGCCGTCTACGAGCAGGGGCCGGCCGATGCCGAGACCGTGCTGCTCGTCCACGGCTACCCCGACAACCACTCCGTCTGGGACGGGGTCGCCAAGGTGCTCGCCGAGCGCTTCCATGTCGTCGCCTATGACGTACGCGGCACGGGGGAGTCCGGGGTTTCGGACTCGACCGCCGGCTATCGCCTGGCGCAGCTCTCCGCAGACTTCAAGGCGGTCATCGACGCCGTCTCGCCCGACGCGCCGGTGCACGTCGCGGCGCACGACTGGGGCTCGATCCAGACCTGGGAGTCGGTGACCGACCCGGCGCTGAGGAGCCGGATCGCGACGTACGTCTCGATCTCGGGGCCCGACCTCGGGATGGCGACCACCTGGCTGCGCGAGCGGACCCACCTGGGGAGCTCGCTGCGGCAGCTGGCCCACTCCTGGTACGTCTTCGCCTTCCAGCTGCCGCTGCTGCCCGAGGCGATGGTGCGCTCGGGGCTGCTGGCCAAGTTCGTCGGTGGCGAGGATCGGCCGACGAAGGACCAAGTCAACGGGGTCGAGCTCTACCGGGCCAACTTCCTCGGCAAGCTGCTCCGTCCGACGCCGCGGTCGACGGAGGTGCCGGTGCTGGTGATCGCCCCTCGCGACGACGCCTATGTGACGGTGCCGCTGCAGACCGAGGCGCCCCGGGCGTACGCGACATCGCTGGTCACCCAGGTCATCGACGGCGGACACTGGGTGGTGGCCGCGGATCCGGAGCTGGTCGCGGGCGAGATCGCGGCCTTCATCGAGAAGGAGGGTGTGCGATGAGCAAGCTGACGAAGGAGACCAAGCGCGGGCACGAGCCGGCCAAGGTGGCCCTCCACCCGCGGAACGTGAAGTTCGACTGGAGCAAGCTGCCGCTGGTGTGGATCCCGGGCGAGGTCTTCGCCTCCCACTACGTCAACGTGCTGCATCTGCTGCTGCCCGAGGGCGAGCGGTGGTTCGTCAAGGTGTTCTCCGAGATCCTGCCGCTGATCGAGGACGACCAGCTGCGCGAGGACGTGATCGGCTTCATCGGCCAGGAGGGCGTGCACGCCGCCGCCCACCAGGAGGTGCAGGACTACTTCACCGACAACGGTCTCGACGTACGTCCGTTCGCGGCCGAGATCGAGGCTCTGTTCCGCAAGATCCTCGGCGACCGCGACCTGACCGGCCGGGCCAAGGAGGAGTGGCTGATCGAGCGCGCTGCGATCATCGCGGGTCTCGAGCACCTCACCGCCGTGCTCGGCAACTGGGTGCTCAACTCGCCCGCGCTCGACGAGATCGGCGCCGACGAGACGATGCTCGACCTGCTGCGCTGGCACGGCGCGGAGGAGGTCGAGCACCGCAACGTGGCCTACGACGTATTCCAGCACGTCGACGGGCGCTACTCCCGTCGGATCCGCTCCTACCTGCTCGGCGGCACCGCGCTGCTCGTCCTGTGGTGGCGAGGCGCCGGCTACCTGATGAACAACGACCCCACCGAGCCCGACCCGGCGAAGCGGCCGAAGGCGGGGCTGCTCAAGCTGATCGACGCCGAGCGTCGCGGGCTGGTGCCGGGTGTCGTACGCATCGGGTGGGCGACCTGGAAGTTCTTCCTGCCCAACTACGACCCGTCCGCGGAGGGCTCGACCTCCCAGGCGGTGAGCTACCTGGCCAAGTCTCCGGCGGCGCTGCGGGCCGACGCCATCGCAGAGTCACAGGAGACGGCACAGGAGACGGCGCGGTGACCAAGCCTGCGCACTACACGGTCCCGGACATCCCCGACTCGCGGCTCTACCGGGGCTTCGAGGCGATCGTCGGGGGCTACTGGACCAAGGCCGCCTACCGATCCTGGCGGCGCCGCAAGCCGCTCGGCAGGATCGACCGCGACCTGCACGTACGCGTCAGCCGGATCGACGAGGAGGGCCTCGACGTCAGGGCGATCTGGTTCGAGCGTGAGGACGGCACCGATCTGCCGGACTGGGACCCGGGCGCGCACGTCGACGTGGTGCTGCCCAGCGGCCGGCTGCGGCAGTACTCGCTCAACTCCGACCCCGACGACCTCTCCGCCTACCGGATCAGCGTGCGGCGGATCGAGCCGACCGCGGGCGGAGGCGGAGGCTCTGTCGAGGCGCACTTCCTCGCCGTCGGCGACCGGCTCGTCCTGAAGGGGCCGCGCAACGCCTTCCCGTTCGTCGCCTCGCCCGCCGGCTACCTCTTCGTCGCCGGTGGCATCGGGATCACCCCGATCCTGCCGATGCTGCGTGACGTGGTGCGGCGGGGTGTGCCGTACGAGTTCGTCTACACCGGCCGCTCGCGCGAGACGATGCCGTTCCTGGCCGAGATCCGGGAGATCGTCGGCGACCACGAGATCCAGCTGTGGCCCGACGACGAGATGGGCACGCCGGACGCGGCCAAGATCATCTCGCTCGCTCCGGAGGGTGCGGCTCTCTACTGCTGCGGGCCGATGCCGATGATCGACGCGATCCGTGCGCAGATCCCCGACCCGCAGATCGACACGCTGCACTACGAGCGGTTCTCGCCGCCGCCGGTGCTCGGCGGCCGCCCGTTCCGGGTGCGCCTCGAGGACTCCGACGTCGAGGTGGAGGTCGGTGCCGAGGAGTCGGCGCTGACCGCCGTCCGCCGGGTGCGGCCGACCCAGGCGTACTCCTGTCAGCAGGGGTTCTGCGGCACCTGCCGGGTGCGAGTGCTGGAGGGCGAGGTCGAGCACCGCGACCATGCGCTCGCCGACTACGAGCGCGATGGCCACATGATCCTGTGCGTCTCGCGTGCAAAGGGGACCGTGGTGATCGACGGCTGATCCCCGTCGTCCTGCGATAAGGGTTTGTTCCGGTGGGCTGTGGGCTGGTCTGCTTGCGACATGACAGCACTTGCCCTTCCCTCGCTCGATCTCTACGACTCCTGGGCGGCGTCCGTCGCCGAGTTCGGTGGGGCTCATGTCGACGGCGCCGCCATCCCCGACGAGGAGGCCGCCGACGTGAGCCGCGAGGCGTGCGAGCGGCTGGTCGCGAAGACGGCGCGGGACCGGAACCTCACGATCCCGCCGCCCGCCGGGCGGGTGCATGCCTCGTCCTTCTGGATCACCGACGACGGCCAGGTCGTCGGGTTCATCCAGCTGCGGCACGAGCTCAACGAGTTCTTGGAGAACGTGGGCGGGCACATCGGCTACTCGGTGCGGCCCTCGTCCCGTCGTCAGGGGCACGCCCGGCGAGCGCTGGGCCTCGTGCTCGACGAGGCCCGGGCGCTGGGCCTCGAGCGCGTCCTGATCACCTGCGACGAGGACAACGGCGCCTCGGCGCGCACCATCGAGTCCCAGGGCGGCGAGCTCCAGGACGTCATCGACGCGGCCGCGTACGGCTACGGGCTCACTCGGCGGTACTGGGTCAAGCTGTGAGTGAAGACGGGGTCGCGACCGAGGGGGAGGTGGAGTGGGCGCTGGCCGGTGACCCGGCTGCGCCTGCCGAGCAGGTCGAGGAGGTGCTGACGGCGCTGCGCAGCACCGGACGTACGCCCGAGGTGGGTGTCGATGTGCTGCGCGCCGCTGCCTTCCGGCTGGTCTCGGAGAACCGGCTCGACGAGGTCGGCCGCGGCTGGCTGGAGCTCCTCGACGCGGTCCGGGCGCATCCCGACGCCAGGTTGGCCGACCTGCCGCCCGCTCGCACGGACTGATCTGTCTCAGCTGGACAGGGAGCGGCGGCGACTCGCCAGGCTGGAGAGGCCCTGGGCCGCGGCACGGACGATGGTCACGTGGGCCTCGGGGCGGAAGCGTCCCACCGGGCCGGTGACGCTGATCGCGGCGAGCGCCTTGTCGCCGCCGTCGGCGAGGACCGGGGCCGCGATGCACTGCAGCCCGGCGGCCGACTCCTCGCGCTCGAAGGCGACGCCGTTCTCGAGCACGGCGGCGAGCTGCCGCTCCAGCAGACCGGGCGCCACGATCGTGTGAGGCGTACGCCGCTCGAGGGGGCTGCTGAGGATCTCCTGCTGCGCCTCGGGATCGGCGTAGGCGAGCAGGACCTTGCCGATCGCGGTGCAGTGGACCGGCATCCGCCCACCCGGCCGGGAGGGTGACTTCGCCTGGCGGTGGCCGCCGATCTTGGCGACGTAGACGACGTCGTGGCCCTCGCGTACGCCCAGGTGGACGGTCTCGTGGGTGCGCTCGTAGAGGTCCTGGAGGAACGGCATCGCCAGCTCCAGGAGCGAGCGCTCGACCGAGGCCCGCATGCCGAGCTCGAAGAGGCCGCCGGAGAGGCGGTAGCCGAGGTCGGTGCGGTCCAGGAGGCGGTTGGTGACCAGGTCACCGGCGACGCGATGGGCGGTCGCCTTGGGGAGTCCGGTGCGGCGTACGAGCTCGGCCAGCGAGAGCACCTGGTCGTCGACCGTGAAGGCCCGCAGGATGGTCACCGCCTTGCCGAGCACGGTGTCGAGATCGGCAGGCTGGTGCGGCATGAGATCACCGTACCGGTCAGCGGGACGGCTACCCCGCTTCTTTCGCCCAGTTGCTGAGACCGTGGCCACATGAACGAAGTGACCTCCCCGTCCGATGCTGCCGTCGATGCCGCGGCAGATCGGCTGCTGACCGCCGCGGCGACGGGCACCCCCGTGCCGCCGATGCGGGACCTGCTGGACGCGACCGACCTGAAGACGGCGTACGCGATCCAGGAGCGGCTCACCGCCACCCGGCTCGCCGGCGGGGCGAAGATCGTGGGCCGCAAGATCGGGCTCACCTCCAAGGCGGTGCAGGAGCAGATCGGCGTGGACACCCCCGACTTCGGCGTGCTCTTCGACGACATGGCCTACCCGGACGGCGGCGTGCTCCCCGCCGACGCCATCCTGCAGCCGCGGGCCGAGGCCGAGATCGCCTTCGTGCTCGCCGCCGACCTGGCCGACGGCGACCTCACCTACGACCAGGTCCGGGAGGCGATCGACTACGCCGTCGCTGCGATCGAGATCTGCGGCAGCCGGATCGCCGACTGGAAGATCGCGTTCGGCGACACCGTCGCGGACAACGCCTCCGCGGGTGCGTACGTCCTCGGGACCGAGCGCCGGCGTCTCGACGAGTTCGAGCCCCGCGAGGTCACCATGTCGATGTCGATCGACGACGAGGAGGTCTCGACCGGGACCGGGGCAGCCTGCCTGGGCGACCCCGTCAACGCCGTCCAGTGGCTGGCTCGCTACGCCCGCGACTTCGGTGAGCCGCTGCGCGCCGGCCAGCTCATCCTCTCCGGTGCGCTCGGGCCGATGCGGCCGATCGCGCCGGGCAACACCGTTCGTTCCACCGTGTCGGGCCTCGGCTCGGTGGCCTTCACCGTAGGGAAGTGACCTTCATGCCAGCGGAAAGCACAGCCAAGACGAAAGTGGCGATCATCGGGTCGGGCAACATCGGCACCGATCTGATGATCAAGGTGATGCGTACGTCGCAGCACCTGGAGATGGGCGCGATGGTCGGGATCGACCCGTCCTCCGACGGCCTGGCTCGCGCCGAACGCTTCGGGTTCGCGACGACGTCGGACGGCGTCGAAGGGCTGATCGGGCTGCCGGGGTTCGACGACATCGAGATCGTCTTCGACGCGACCTCGGCCAAGGCGCACGTCGCCAACGCGGCGGCTCTGGAGCCCTACGGGAAGCGGCTGATCGACCTCACCCCCGCGGCGATCGGGCCGTACGTCATCCCGGCCGTCAACATCGACGAGCACATCGACGCCCCGAACGTGAACATGGTGACCTGTGGCGGACAGGCGACGATCCCGATCGTGGCCGCGGTCGCGCGGGTGGTGCCGGTCGCCTACGGCGAGATCGTCGCCTCGATCTCGTCCCGCTCGGCCGGCCCCGGCACCCGGGCCAACATCGACGAGTTCACCGAGACCACCTCGGGCGCGATCGTCCAGGTCGGCGGCGCCAAGCGCGGCAAGGCGATCATCATCCTCAACCCGGCCGAGCCGCCGCTGATCATGCGCGACACCGTCTTCGCGCTGGTCGAGGGCGGGTCCCGTTCCCTGGAGGAGCTGACCGCGGAGATCACCGAGTCCGTCGAGAAGATGGTCGGCGACGTCGCCGCGTACGTTCCTGGTTACCGGCTCAAGCAGAAGGTGCAGGTCCACCCGATCCCGTCGGATCAGCCGGTCGAGACCTTGCTGGCCGAGGGCGAGACGACCCGGCCCACGCATCAGGTCTCGGTGTTCCTCGAGGTCGAGGGCGCGGCGCACTACCTCCCGGCCTATGCCGGGAACCTCGACATCATGACGTCGGCCGCGCTGCAGATGGCCGAGCGCATCGCGGCGGCCAAGGAGGCTGACAAGTGAGCATCCCGATCTATGTCCAAGAGGTCTCGCTGCGCGACGGCATGCACGCCGTACGCCACCGGATCACACCCGAGGACGTCAAGCGGATCGTCATCGCCGCCGACGAGGCCGGCGTCGACGCCATCGAGGTCGCGCACGGCGACGGCCTGACCGGCGGCTCGGTCAACTACGGCCCCGGCTCCAACAGCGACTGGGAGTGGATCGAGGCTGCGGCCTCGGTCATCAAGAACGCCCGCCTGACCACCCTGCTGCTTCCCGGCGTCGGCACCATCCACGACCTCGAGCGGGCCTATGACCTCGGCGTGCGCTCGGTCCGGGTCGCGACCCACTGCACCGAGGCCGACGTGTCGGCCCAGCACATCGCCGCCGCCCGCGAGATGGGGATGGACGTCTCCGGGTTCCTGATGCTCAACCACATGGCGCCGGTGGACGTCGTCGCGCAGCAGGCGAAGCTGATGGAGTCCTACGGAGCCCACTGCGTCTACATCACCGACTCCGGCGGCCGCCTGACGATGAACGACGTCCGCGACCGCGCCCGCGCCTACCGTGACGTGCTGAACGACGAGACCGAGATCGGCATCCATGCCCACGAGAACCTCTCGCTGTCGGTGGCCAACTCGGTCGTTGCGGTCGAGAACGGCGTCTACCGCGTCGACGCCTCGCTCGCCGGCCACGGCGCCGGTGCCGGCAACTGCCCGATCGAGGCATTCATCGCGGTCGCCAACCTGTCGGACTTCAAGCACAACTGCGACCTGTTCAAGCTCCAGGACGCCGCCGACGACATCGTCCGCCCGCTCCAGGACCGCCCCGTACGCGTCGACCGCGAGACCCTCACGATGGGCTACGCCGGCGTCTACTCCTCCTTCCTTCGCCACGCCGAGAACGTGAGCGCCCGCTACGGCGTCGACACCCGCGACATCCTCATGGAGTGCGGCCGCCGGGGTCTGGTCGGCGGCCAGGAGGACATGATCGTAGACATCTGCCTCACGAAGCTTGAGGAGCGCGCCGCCGCGAACTGAAGCCTCGAGGACCCGGGGAGCGTCAGGCGTACGTGGTGCGTCTGACGCTCCCCGGGTTACCGTCGCTCCGTGATCGAAGCGCCGGATGAGCGGAGGGCGCGAGAGCGGCGCGAGGACGCTGCTCGGCTGCTGCGCGCCCACCTGCTCATGCAGGACGGGGTCGCGAGCCACGCCCAGCTGACTGCCGGCGGGGTGACGAAGACCGACATCGAGCGGAGGCTGCGCCGCAAGGAGCTCCGCCGCGTCTACCCGCGGATCTACGTCGATCACGCCGGTCCGATGACGTGGTCCCAGCGCGCGTGGGCAGCTGTCCTCTACGCCGAGCCCGCCTACCTGTGCTGGACCAGCGTCGAGGAACCGAGGGGCCGCGACGACGGCGCCCCGATCCACGTCGCCATCGACCACAGCCGCCGAATCCGGCCGCAGGACGGCATCGTCATCCACCGGATGAAGGGACTGGAGCTGCGCGCCTACGGCGGTACGCCGCCCCGGCTCAGCGTCGAGGACAACGCGCTGGCGATGGCGTCTGAGGCCACCAAGGACATCGACGCGATCGCCCGGCTCGCGGACGTGGCGAGCAGGCCGTACGTCACCGCGGACTCCCTGCGCGCCGCCCTCGACCGCTACCCGTCGATCCGCCGCCGCGCGCTCCTTGCCGGCCTGGTCGATGACCTCGAGTCGGGTACCCACTCCGTGCTCGAGCACGGCTATCTCACCAAGGTCGAGCGAGCCCATGGCCTGCCCGTCGGGACGCGCCAAGCGCCCCGATCCGGCCCGGCGGGGAACCAGTTCCGCGACGTCGAGTACGCGGCGTACCGCCTCGTCGTCGAGCTCGACGGCGCCGTCGGCCACGACTCCTGGCGTGACCAGTCCCGCGACGCCGACCGCGCGCTCGACGACCTTGCCGCCGCCGGAACGCTCACCGCCCGCCTCCGCTTCCACCAGGTCTTCGACACCCCGTGCCAGACGGCAACCCGGATCGCCAGGATCCTCAGACGCAACGGCTGGACGGGCGCGATGAGGGCGTGCGGCGACGACTGTCGAATGAAAGCGGCTTGACCTGGGGAGCGCCAGGCGCGTGTGGTGCGCCTGGCACTCCCCAGGTTCGTGTCATCAGGAGGCGTAGGTATCGCGATTTCGCGATAAACCATCAGTATCGTGAAATCGCGATACAGTAGTGCTATCGCGATTTCACGATAGGAGACCGCTGTGACGAGTACGAGCCTGCGGGTACCGGCCGACTTCGGGCTTGCTCTTCAGCAGGCTCGGTTGGCGCGTGGAATGACCCAAGCCGATCTTGCCGGTGAGGTCGACGTCCCGCAGAGCACCATCAGTGAGATCGAGGCAGGGAAGTCGACGATCTTCATGCGCCGCCTTCTGGATCTGATGCAGGCCACCGGGGTCGAGCTCACCGCGACCTGGGAGGACGAGGCAGATGCGCCTCGCCGTTGAGCTGTACGGAACCATCGTTGGCGACCTGACCGGTCAGCCTGCGACGTACGACTTCGTCCCTGGCGCCGAAGGGATCGATCGCTTCGGCGCCAACAGTCTGATCCTGTCGGTCGTTGCACCGCTGGTCGGCATCTCGCGCAAGCACCAGGCCGCCCGACGCCGCAACTGGTTCAGCGAACTGCTCCCGGAGGGCGACCAGTACGACTACATGCTGCGGCAGGCTCGATTGCGACGCGGGAACACGCTCGGATTCCTTGCCCGCTATGGACGGGACGTCGCCGGTGCGCTGCAGATCTGGGATCTCGACGACCCGACCGAGCCGAAGACGCCGTCGCGTCGGCCGGTCGACCACGCGCAGATCAGGCGTCTGCTCGAGGACCCGGTGGGGTCACCACTCGCCAACGAGTCGTTGCTCGGCAAGTCCTCGTTGGCGGGTGTGCAGCCGAAGGTGGTTCTCGTGCGCGACGGTGCCGGATGGGCGCAATCGCTGGGTGGCTACGCGACCACTCACATCATCAAGCCGATGCTGGAGCGACGTCCGAGCGTGGTCTTCGATGAGGAGTACGGCGCCCGGATCTCGCGGGCACTGGGCCTCGCCGAGCACGGTGCGTGGATCGACGACTTCGACGGTCTGTCGGCACTTGTCATCGAGCGCTTCGACCGTGCCGCGGGAGCACGGGTCCATCAGGAGGACTTCAGCCAGGCACTCGGTGCCTCGGGCGACCAGAAGTATCAGGAGTACGGCGGCCTGGTGAGCCTGCGACGGGTCGCCGACACCCTGCAGCGGACCACTCGATCCGCCGACTTGGTCAGCCTGGCCCGGATGGTCGTTCTCGCGGTCGCGATCGGCAATCTCGACATGCACACCAAGAACCTCGGCATCCTTCACCCGCTCGATGACGAACCTCGGCTCGCGCCGGCGTACGACGTCGTTCCGCAATCTCACCTTTCGGGGATCGACGGGAAGATGGCGCTGGCCGTGAACGGAAACTACCGCCACGCCGGCCTCACCGCCTCGGACATCAAGGCCGAGATCGCGAAGTGGGGCGTACGTCGTGCCGAGCGAATCGTGGACGACTGCCTGGCCGAGATCGCCGAGGTGGTCGCGAAGGAGAGCCCGTTGCCCGGTGCTCACCCCGCCCTCCAAGAGGACATCGCCACGT
Organism: Nocardioides sp. NPDC127514; assembly: GCF_040302125.1. Lineage (NCBI taxonomy): Bacteria > Bacillati > Actinomycetota > Actinomycetes > Propionibacteriales > Nocardioidaceae > Nocardioides > Nocardioides sp. NPDC127514. Next base: position 64,629 of record NZ_JBEORF010000025.1, read on the forward strand.
TCACCGAGAACCTGCGGGCGGGAAGGGCGGTCGGGCGACCCGGGAGTCCTGAGGTCACCGGGTGACTCCCCGTCTTCCACGTTGGGCGGGCGTGACAGAGTCGTCCCGTGAGCACTGAATCTTCTTCTTCGCGGCTCGATCTGCCGCTGGCCGGGTTGGCCGCACTGTTCCTCGGGTCGGGGACCCTGCATCTGGTGAGGCCGCAGGTGTTCGAGCCGATCGTGCCGCCGCAGCTGCCGGACGCGCGCAAGGTGGTGGAGGTCTCCGGGGTCGCGGAGATCGTCTGCGGGTTGGGGCTGCTGCACCCGAAGACCCGCCGGATCGCGGGGCTCGCGAGTGCCGCGCTGCTGGTGGGTGTGTTCCCGGCCAACGTGCAGATGAGTGTCGATGCGGGGAAGCGGGCGAACCGGAAGCGGACGCCCAAGTCGGCCGGGTTCTTCGCCGGTACGGTCGCGCGGCTGCCGCTGCAGTGGCCGATGATCAAGGTGGCGCTGCGCGCCGGAAAGGGGACCGGCGCATGACGTACGTTCCTTCGGAGTCGCGCTACGACGCGATGCCGTATCGGCGGACCGGCAACAGTGGCCTGGATCTGCCGGCGGTCAGCCTGGGGCTGTGGCACAACTTCGGTGACGACCTGGCGTTCGAGCGGCAGCGGGCGATCCTGCGTACGGCCTTCGACGCGGGCATCACCCACTTCGACCTGGCCAACAACTACGGCCCGCCCTACGGGTCCGCCGAGGAGAACTTCGGGCGTCACCTGCGCGGCGACTTCGCCCACCTGCGCGACGAGCTGGTGATCTCGACCAAGGCCGGCTGGGACATGTGGCCGGGGCCGTACGGCAAGATCGGCGGCTCTCGGAAGTACCTGATCTCCAGCCTCGACCAGTCGCTGAAGCGGATGGGGCTCGACTACGTCGACATCTACTACCACCACCGTCCTGACCCCAGCACGCCGCTGGAGGAGACGATGGGCGCCCTCGACCAGATCGTGCGGTCCGGGAAGGCGCTCTACGTCGGGCTGAGCTCCTACTCCTCGGCGCTGACCCGGGAGGCGGCGGCGATCCTGCGCGACCTCGGTACGCCGCTGCTGATCCACCAGCCGTCCTACTCGATCCTCAACCGCTGGCTCGAGACCGACGGCCTGCTGGACACTCTCGATGAGGTCGGGGCCGGGGCGATCTCCTTCTCGCCGCTGGCGCAGGGTCTGCTGACGAACAAGTACCTCGGTGGTGGCGGCATCCCGGAGGACTCGCGCGCTGCCAAAGCCCGCTTCCTGACCCCGGAGGCACTCACGCCCGAGACGCTCGCCGGCATCGAGTCGCTCAACGCCCTCGCCGTCGACCGCGGCCAGACGCTCGCTCAGATGGCGCTCGCCTGGGCGCTGCGTGATCCGCGGATGACCTCGGTCGTCATCGGCGCCTCCCGTCCGGAGCAGGTCACCGACTGTATCGGCGCACTCTCCGGCCCCGAGCTGACCTCCGAGGAGCTGGCCAGGATCGACGAGTACGCCGCTGCCACCGGCATCGACCTGTGGAAGCGCGACCGGGTCGAGGGTGACTACCGGGAGATCTTCAACTGACCGCCATCAACGCTCGTCGTCCCAGGCAGCAGAGCTGATCCGCCAGCCGTCGTCGGTGCGTACGAACGACATCGTCTTCATGCCCCTGCCGGTGTGGACCTCGTCGTTCGTGCGCCAGCGCTTCCCGTAAGGGCCCCACCAGTGGGCGATGTCGCCGAAGACGTCGGTACGACCGGGCTCCGGCCACTCCTCGAACTCGCTGATCTCGCCACTGGTCAGGAGCGCGAGGCGCGGGGCGATGAAGGACTCGACGTCGTAGACCTCGATCGGCAGGCCGCAAGTGCGCACCACGGTCGCGCCGGGAAGCATGATCCGGCGCAGATCATCCAGGCGTGCGGCCGCGTCCGGTCCTGAGGTGAAGGCGGAGAAGAACGCATGCACCAGCGTCTCGATCGCGGTCTCGTCCGATGTCGAGGCGGCTTCGCCGCTGGTGATGGTCATGCCCGGAACATAGCCATGCACTCCGGAATCGGCACGCCATTTGGGGGCGCGGAGATCGCCCCGGCCGCTAACCTGCGCTCATGCGGGTCGATGAGTATCTGACGTACGACGCCACCGGGCTGGCGCAGCTGGTCGCTGCCAAGGAGGTGACCGCGGCCGAGGTCCTGGCCGCGGCGCGGGAGCGGGCGGCGGCGGTGAATCCGCGGATCAACGCGATCGTCGCGGACATTCCCGAGGCCGACGCCCAGGTCGCCGGCGACGGCCCGAGCGGGCCGTTCGCCGGGGTGCCGTTCCTGGTGAAGGACCTGGCTCAGGAGTATCAGGGGCACTCGACGACCTACGGCTCGCGGTCGCTCGTCGACGACGTCGCCGAGGAGCACTCCTACTTCACCCAGAGCGCGCTGGACGCCGGCCTGGTGATCTTCGGCAAGACGAACACCCCGGAGTTCGGGTCGAAGGGGATCACCGAGCCGGAGCTGTTCGGCGCCGCCCGCAACCCGTGGAACACCGACCACACGCCCGGCGGCTCGTCGGGTGGCTCCGGCGCCGCGGTAGGCGCCGGGATCGTCCCGGCCGCCGGCGCGAACGACGGCGGCGGGTCCATCCGGATCCCGGCGGCCTGCAACGGCCTGGTCGGTCTGAAGACCACCCGCGGGTTGCTGCCGCTGGGCCCGCAGAGCCTGGATGCCTCCAACGGCTTCGTCGTCCAGGGCGTGGTGACCCGCACGGTCCGCGACGCGGCCGGGCTCTACGACGCGCTCATCGGTGACCAGCCGATGGCGATGATCCACGCGCCGCACCCCAGCGCGGCCTTCTCCGAGGCCATCGCGACCGCGCCGCGCAAGCTCCGGATCGGGTTCACCTCGACGTCCTCCATCTCCGCGCCCGACCCGGAGGCGATCGCGGCCGTCGAGGACGCGGCCAAGGCCCTCGAAGCACTCGGCCACGACGTCGAGGAGGTCGAGGCGCCCTACGACGCCGCCGAGCTCGGCCGCGACTTCCTCACCATCTGGTTCGCCTCCGCCGCTGCCGAGGTCGCCGAGGCCAAGCTCCGCGTCGGAGCCAAGAACGCCGACTTCGAGGCCGACACCCTTGCCGTGGCCGAGCTCGGCCGGGCCGGGGGAGTGGTCGCCGTCGAGCTCGCGCACATCAACCGCCGCAACCATGTACGCCGCCTCAGCGCGTTCCACGAGACGTACGACCTGCTGCTGACTCCGACGTTGGCGAAGCCGCCGCTGAAGGTCGGGCAGCTGACCACGCCGAAGGCGCTCCAGACCGCGGCGCGGGTGCTGCACAAGGTGCACGGCGGGCGGGTCATGCGCGCGACCGGGATGATCGACCAGCTGGTCGCCGAGAACCTCGGCTGGGTGCCCTACACCCAGCTCGCCAACATCACCGGACGCCCGGCGATCTCGGTGCCGACCTACCGGACCGCCGCCGGACTGCCCCTGGGCATCCAGCTCTCCGGTCAGCTCGGCGACGACGGCCTGCTGCTGCAGGTCGCTGCTCAGCTGGAGCAGACGAAGCCGTGGGCAGAGCACTGGCCGACGCTCTGACACCTAGACCGTGAAAGAAAATTTCCTTTCACGCACGAAGCTCGCGCCGGAGCGGCAGTATCGGGGTATGACACCGTCTCCGGACATGCTCATGACCTCTCGGCGCACGCTTCTCGGCGGAACCCTGAGCGGAGTCGCGATGACTCTCCTCGGCGGTGCCGCGGTGGCCTCGACCCCGGAGGACCCCACCAAGGCAACCAGGGCGCTCGCCTCGCTGGCCGGCCAGCCGCCGACGATCACGCCGGACGAGCTGACCTTCACCCCACGCACCGTCCTGCGTCCCGGCCACGCCCGCCAGGTCGGCCTGGACCCGGCGCACATCGCCAGGATCCGCACCGAGCTGACCCGGTTCCTCGAACCGACGACGGAGAACCCCGCCCACCCCCTGTACGCAGGGGCCACCGCGATCGCGGTCAAGGACGGCGTCATCGTCGCCCACGAGAGCGTGGGCAAGGCGCTCCGATACGGCCTCGACGGCACCACCGTCGTCGAGCTCCCGGCCGACCAGCAGGTCGCAGCCGGGCTGGACACGATGTGGGACATCGCCTCGATGTCGAAGCTCTTCACCACGACCGCGATCCTCCAGCTGATGGAGCAGGGCAGCCTCGACCTCGAGGCGCCGGTGGTCACCTACCTGCCCGAGTTCGCGCCGCACGGCAAGGACGCGATCCTCGTACGCCACCTCCTCACCCACGTCTCCGGCCTGCTCGCCGGCCCGTCGCCGTCGCTGTGGGCGGGCTACGACACGTACGAGGAGCGGGTCGCGGCGATCATGGACACGACGCCGACGCATGCGCCCGAGCAGATCTACCGCTACTCCGACATCAACCTGATCACCCTCGGGCTCCTGGTCGAGCGGCTCTCGGGGAAGATGCTCGACGTCTACGTCCGCGACCACGTCACCGAGCCGCTCGGGATGCGCGACACCATGTACAACCCGCCCGCCGACCGCCTCGACCGGGTCGCCGCGACCGAGTACCAGCCCTGGGCCGGTCGCCCGATGATCCGTGGCGAGGTGCACGACGAGAACGCCTGGGCCCTCGGCGGCGTCGCCGGTCACGCGGGCGTCTTCTCGACCGCGGCCGACATGGCCAGGTTCGGTCAGATGTATCTCAACGGCGGCGTCTACAACGGCACCAGGATCCTGGAGGAGGAGACGGTCAGGCTCTCGCTGCGCGACTACACCGGAGCCCGGTTCACCAGCTCCCGCGGCCTCGGCTGGGAGCTCGCCACGACCTGGTACCACGGGCCGATCTGGTCCCCGGTCTCCTTCGGCCACACCGGCTACACCGGCACCAGCATCGTGATGGACCCGATCGGCCACCAGCTCGTCGTGCTGATGACCAACCGCGTCCACCCCAGCCGCGACTGGGGCAGCAACAACCCCTCCCGGCGTGCCGTCTCCGACGCGCTCGGCATGGCCTCGGCGGTCCGCCCGGCGACAGGACGTACGTCGTGGTTCTCGGGTCGCACGAACGCGAAGAAGGCGACGCTCGACGTGCCGCTCGCGGCCACCGACGGCGCGAGGCTCCGCTTCGACTACTACTTCGACACCGAGCCACGTTTCGACTTCGGCCGGCTGCAGTACTCCACCGACGGCACCACCTTCAGCCCGCTGCCCTGGACGCTCGAGGGTGGTGACTGGAGCTGGGAGACCAGCGAGGCGGTCAACGGCTACGGCGGTCGGCGATGGCTGTGCGGCCGCGCCGAGCTCCCGGACGGCACGACCACGGTGCGGTGGACCTACGAGACCGACTCGTCCTCCCAGGGTCGCGGGATCTACGTCGACGGCATCGTGGTCAGCCAGGGGCGGCGTACGTCGTTCGACTCCTCCCGACCGGCCGACGAGGCACGCATCGTCGCCGACGGCTGGGCCCTCAGCGATCGATGACACATCACCGATAGCCTCTGGCCACATGAGCCAGCCGCAGCAGCCGAACCCGTTCCTGGTCAACCAGCTCCGCGACGAAACAGACGCCAAGGCGCTCATCACGAAGGCCGCTGAGTCGACCTCGGCGGGTGCGCCGCGAGGGATCCTGGACGCGATCCGCGACAAGCTCGTGGACCTGGGCCCCGAGCTGGTCGCGGTCTCCCACGACCTCGCCGAGCACCCGGAGACCGGCTTCGAGGAGCACCGGAGCTCGGCCGGGCTGGCCGAGTTCGTCGAGGCTCACGGCATCGAGGTGGCCCGTGGCGCCTACGGTCTCCCGACCGCCCTCTACGCCTCGGCGGGCGGCGCCAAGGACGGCCCGACGATCGCCGTGCTCTCCGAGTACGACGCGCTCCCCGGCATCGGCCACGGCTGCGGCCACAACCTGATCGCCACGGTCGGCGTGGGCGCGTTCCTGGCCATCGCGAGCGTGATCGACCGCGTCGGCGGCCGGGTGATCTGGCTCGGCACCCCGGCCGAGGAGGGCGGTGGCGGCAAGGAGCTGATGGCGCAGAAGGGTGCCTTCGAGGGCGTCGACGCGGCGATCATGGTCCACCCGTTCACCTACGACAGCTCCGAGCCGGTCTTCCTGGGCCGCAGGCAGCTGAAAGTGACGTACGTGGGGGTGCCGGCGCACGCCTCGATCCAGCCGTTCATGGGGCGCAACGCCCTGGACGCCGCCAACCTGCTCTACACCGGCGTCGCGCTCAACCGGCAGCAGATGCCTCCGACCGACCGGGTGCACGCGATCATCACCGACGGCGGCCTGCGCCCCAACGTGATCCCGGAGCACGCCTCGATCGAGTTCTACGTACGCTCCGCCTACCCCGAGACGCTCAAGATCCTCTCCCAGCGGCTGGAGGAGATGGCGATGGGCGCGGCGCTGATGACGGGCTGCGGTGTCGAGTTCAGCTGGGACGAGTCGCCGGTCTACCTGCCGATCCGCAACAACAGCGGGCTGGCGCAGGCGTGGAACCGCCGCTACCAGGAGCGCAACCACACCGTCCTCGCGCCGGGCGTCGTCCCGGACCTGCTCGCCGGGTCCACCGACTTCGGCAACGTCTCCTTCCGGGTCCCCGGCCTGCACGCGATGGTCAAGATCGCCGAGCCCGACGTGTCCCTGCACAGCCGCGAGTTCGCCGCTGCCGCGGTCACGCCGTACGCCGACGAGGTGCTCGTCGATGCCGCCTACGGTCTCGCCGGGGTGGCTGCCGACTACCTCTCGGACGCGAACCTGCGGGAGACGGTCCGCGACGAGTTCGAGGAGGCCGGTGGCGCGGTGGACGCTACCGAATTTTTCGGGTGATTAACGGTTGATGACGATTCGGCGGCGGTAATCCTGTTACCTCTTCACAATCGGAACCCGAAGGGGCATTGTTCCCTTCGTCGATCACTGAGATGGGGAGCCCCGCAATGCCTCGTAACACCCGAAAGCTTCGCCCCGTTGTGGCCGTTGCCGCCGTCGCTCTCGCGGCCGCCGCAGTCGCCACTCCGGTCGCGACATCCGCCTCCGCCAAGCCGGGAAGCAACTTGGTCGATGTCCAGCTGCTCTCGTTCAACGACTTCCACGGCAATCTCGAGGCGCCGTCGGGTTCGAGCGGGCGACTGATCACCGGCCACCACATCGACCCAGCCACCGGCAAGCCGGTCGATGACACCGTCAACGTGGGTGGCGTGGAATACCTCGCCTCCCACCTGGCCGAGGCGCGCAAGGGCCACGATCGTTCCCTGACCGTCGCCGCGGGTGACCTGATCGGCGCCTCGCCGCTGCTCTCGGCCGCCTTCCACGACGAGCCGTCGATCGAGGCGCTCAACAAGCTCGGTCTGGACGTGACCGCGGTCGGCAACCACGAGTTCGACGAGGGCTACAAGGAGCTTCAGCGCATCGCCGACGGCGGCTGCATCGACGACGGCGACGGCGAGGACAACCAGAACTCCTGCGCCGCCCACGAGTACGCGGGCGCCGACTTCGACATCCTCGCCTCCAACGTGATCGAGGACGCGAGCGGCAAGACGATCCTGCCGTCGTACGCCATCAAGGAGGTCGACGGCGTCAAGATCGGCTTCATCGGCATGACCCTGGAGGGCACTCCCGACATCGTCACCGCCGAGGGGGTCAAGGGCCTCACTTTCAAGGACGAGGTCGAGACCGCCAACGCGCTCGTGCCCAAGCTGAAGAAGAAGGGCGTCAAGGCGATCGTCACCCTGATCCACGAGGGTGCCAACCTGCCGCGGGAGAAGTGGACCGACCCCGCCACCGGCACGGTCTACGACGTCAACGCCAGGTACGACTACACCTGCGAGGGCGGCGGCGAGCTCGTCGCCGGCTCGCCGATCGTGCCGATCGCCCAGAACCTCGACCCCGAGATCGACATGGTGGTCACCGGGCACACCCACAACCCCTACGTCTGCGACGTACCGGACCCCGAGGGCAAGTCCCGCCTGATCACCTCGGCCTCGTCGTTCGGCCGGCTCTACACCGAGACCAACCTGAAGTACAACCTCAAGTCGCGCGACATCGTCCGCTCGTCGGTCAAGGGCTCGAACCTTCTCGTCACCCGTGACGTGGCCAAGGCCCCCGAGCAGACCACGCTGATCAACACCTACAAGGAGCTGGTCACCCCGATCGCCTCTCGGGTGCTCGGTTCGATCTCCGGTGACGTCACCCGCACCACCAACGCCTCCGGCGAGAGCGCCCTCGGTGACCTGATCGCCGACGCCCAGCTCGCCGACCAGTCGACGGTCGTCAACGGGCAGACGCCGGTGATCGCGTTCATGAACCCGGGCGGCATCCGTGCTGACCTGACCGCGACCAACTCGCCCTACGGCGAGGCTGTCGGTGAGGTCACCTACGACGAGGCGTTCACGGTCCAGCCGTTCAACAACTACCTCGTCTCGCTGACCATGACCGGCCAGGACATCTACGACCTCCTCACCCAGCAGGTCACCGGTGCCAACGCCGCGTCCCACAAGATCCTGCAGGTATCGGAGGGCTTCTCCTATCAGATCAGCCCCTCGGGTCCGGTCGACGGTTCGGTCACGCTCAACGGCCAGCCGATCGACAAGGCCGCGTCCTACCGGGTCGTGACCAACAACTTCCTGCAGGGCGGCGGTGACGCCTTCGCGGCCTTCACCAAGGGCACCGACCCCTACTACGGCGGCCTCGACATCGACGCCTTCTCCGCCTACCTGGAGGCCAACTCGCCCTACACGCCGGGCCCGCTCGACCGCATCACCGGGACCCACTGAACGAGAGTTCGTTCGTACGCAGCGGGCCCGACCAGCTCTGAGCTGGTCGGGCCCGCTGTCATGTCGGCGCCCTCATCGTCAGCCCACCGACGAGTGCCGTCGCGGACGCGGCTGCCGGAGTGATGCGACTGTCGGGGATCCCGCAGGCGCGCAGGCACGTCGAGGCGATGACGGCGGCGGTCGCGTCGTCGATCGGCACACCGCTGCTGCGGAGGCTCGTGGTGACCTCGACCAGATGCATGAGCATCTCGCCGAGGTGGCCCGGCTCGGCCGCCGTTGCGATGCCGGGCATCGCGGCCCGGGTGGCGAGCCGCCCGTAGGCGTCGGCGAGCTCGGCGCGAATGCTGCGAAAGGCATCGAACGCCTCGCTGCTGGTCACGTCGGGATGGGTGGCCAGCGTGCCGATGTTGTCCGGCGCCTCGGCGAGCGTGTGGATGTCGACGAGGGCCAGCAGGTAGAGCGCGGCCTCGGGGCCCGCGGACGCGGTCAGCTGCTCGATCTGGTCGACCCGATCGACGGTGGGTCGGACGGATCGCTCCAAGAGCTCCGCGAGGATCTCGTCCTTGCCGGTGAAGTGGTAGTAGAGCGATGCCTGCCGGATCCCGACCTTGTCGGCGATCTCCCGGGTCGAGGTGGCCGCGAAGCCCTTGGTCACGAACAGCTGCGCCGCGGCGTGAAGCACCTGTTCGCGCGGTGGGGCGGCCGTGTTCGAGGGGACGAGGCGCGGTCGTCCGGGCTGGGTGCGTCGGATGCTCATCGAGGTCCTGCCTTCCTGTCGACGTCGACCCCGGACTCATTGGAGCATAATATTTCGATCTTGCCAATCATGATGTGCATCTGGACGTACGGTATGCCCATCGGGCACGATGGTGGTTCGCCGAACCAGTCGAAGTCGTCGAAGGAGGCTGTCGCCGTGCCCCGCCCCAGCCGCCGAGCCCGTGAAGCGCTGACCGAGGCGCTCCGTGATGCCCGTCGCGCCGCCGGCCTGACCGGATCCGGCCTGGCGGATGCTCTGGGCTCGGGCTGGTCCCAGCCCAAGGTGTCGAAGATCGAGTCCGGCCGGCAGTCGGTCTCCGAGGCCGAGGTCCGTGCCTGGGCGGCCGCGGTGGGCGCCGACCGGGAGATGCTGCTCGCGCTGCGCGCCCGCGCCGACCAGGAGCATGCCGCGTTCCGCGACGCTCATCCGACCGGCGGTGGTGCGGAGCAGCATCAGGATGCGTACGCAGCGACCGAGGTGGCCACCAAGGTCCTGACCAGCTACCAGCCGCACAGTGTCCCCGAGCTGTTGCAGACACCCGACTACGCGCGTGCCCTCTTGGCGCTGGCGGGTGGTTCGCGCGACCGGGACGAGGTTGCCGGGGAGGTCTCCCACGTGATCGCGGCCAGGCTCCGTCGCTCGGCGATCCTCTATGAGCCCGGCCGGACGATCACCATCCTGGTCGGTGAGGCCGCTCTCCATCACCTGGTGGGCTCGCCCGACATCATGCGTGCCCAGATCGAGCACATCGCCAACCTGGCGACCACCACCCAGGCGACCATCGGGATCGTCCCCTTCGAGAGCTTCCCCGTTCTGGTCCAGCACGGCTGGGACCAGCGGGACCGGATCGTCACCCTCGAGACCAGCGCCGGCGACCTCGAGATCGCCGACCCGGTCGAGGTCGCCCGCTACGAGCGCTGGACGCAGCTCCTGCTCGAGCATGCGCTGACAGGCGCGGCGGCCGCCGAGCGATGCGCCCGGATCATCAGCGAGCGCGGAAGGTCGTCGGCGCGGCTGGGCGACCACGAATAGGACACGGCCGCCGCTCCGGTAGACTCCCGGCGGGCCGTTAGCTCAGTTGGTAGAGCAGTGGACTTTTAATCCATGGGTCGTCGGTTCGAGACCGACACGGCCTACACCGGGCTCGAGCCCCGAGCCGCATATGCGACTCGGGGCTCGGCTGCTTGTTGAGGGTCAGCGGGACTCTTCTTGCGGCAGCGGACGGCTGCTGATCGAGTCGGTGATCGCGGCGGCGGTCTCGACGAACGCCGCTGCCTGCTCCTCGGTCAGCGTGCCCGCCGAGGCTCCCTCCAGGCTCTGCCACAGAGCGGTGATGGGCTCCCGCATGGCGCGGCCCTTGTCCGTGAGGTGGACGACCATCACCCGCCGGTCGTGCTCGGCCGGTTCGCGGACCAGCAGGCGCGCCTCCTGCATGCGGCGCAGGGACTTGGAGACGGTGGAGTGGTCGAGGCCGACGCTCTCGAGTAGCTCGGACTGGGTCTGGCCTTCGCGGTCCAGCAGCTGCATCAGGAGCAGTTCCTGGCCGGGGTGCAGGTCCATCTTGCGCAGCAGGGCGCCGGCGTACGCGCGGTGGGCGCGGGCGAGTTGGAAGATCGCGTAGCTCATCGGCCCGCCTGCGGCAGTGGTGGGAATCTCGGGCATGGTCTCCGCTTCTTCAGCCGGTGTGGGTGGGGTAGTCGGTGTAGCCGACCGCTCCGCCACCGTAGAAGGTCGCCGGGTCGGGTGTGTTCAACTCTGCCCCGACGCGCAGCCGCTCGACCAGGTCGGGGTTGGCAAGCGCCAGTGCGCCGACGGAGACCAGGTCGGCCGTGCCGTTGTCGACGTCCTTGGCGCGAGTGGGGATGTCGGCGCCGGGCCGGTTGAGGATCAGGGTGCCGGGCCACTCCGCGCGGAGCCTGTCGAGCAGCGCCTCGTCGCCGCCATGCAGCAGGTGCAGGTAGGCCAGTTCCATCGGGCGCAGCGCCTCGACAAGCGCCGGGTACAGCTCGTGGGTGTCGGACTCGACGATGTCGTTGTACGGGTTTCCGGGCGAGATACGGATGCCGGTGCGCTCGGGGCCGATCTCGTCGGCCACCGCGGCGACAACCTCCACCGCGAAGCGGATACGGGCCTCGATCGAGCCGCCGTAGCGGTCTGTGCGCTGGTTGGCGTTGTCGGAGAGGAACTGGTGGATCAGGTAGCCGTTGGCGCCGTGGATCTCCACGCCGTCCGCGCCCGCCGCAACCGCCGCAGCGGCCGCGCGCCGGAAGTCCTCGACGGTCTCGGTGACCTCCTGCGTCGAGAGCGCACGGGGCTCCGGCATCTCCTGAGGGCCGGAGGCGGTGAACATCACGCCGGCTGGGCGGATCGCCGAGGGCGCGACGGCCCGGCGGTGGTGCGGAGTGTTGTCGGGGTGAGAGATCCGGCCGACGTGCATCAGCTGGATGAACACCCGGCTGCCTGCCCCGTGCACCGCATCGGTGACCTTGCGCCACCCGGCGATCTGGTCGTCGTTGTAGATACCAGGGGTGAGCAGGTAGCCCTGGCCGTCAGCGGAGGGCTGGGTGCCCTCGGTGATGATCAGCGCCTTGGAGGCGCGCTGTGCGTAGTACTCGGCATTCAGGTCCGTCGGCACGCCCTCCCGGGTGGAGCGGTCACGGGTCATGGGGGCCATGACCAGACGGTGTGGCAGAGAGGCGCCGCCGAGGGTGATCGGGGCCCACAGGGATTCGAACATGAGAGTCTCTTTCGGTGAACGCGGTGGCCCGGATGGCCACCGCAACAGGTGGGTGGGGGACGGGGCGGTCAGTCGACGGTGAGGACGAGCTTGCCGCGTACGTGTCCGGCGTCGCTGGCCTGCTGGGCGTCGGCCGCCTTGGCGAGCGGGTACGCCGTGACGGTGGTGGTCAGCGTTCCGGCCGCGGCGTCCTGAGCCGCGGCGGCCAGGCGTTCGACGGGGTGGTCTCCGCCGCCGGGCGAGAAGGCGACGCCGAGCTTGCCCGCACTGAAGTCGGCGATGGTGACGATGCGCTCGGTGCCGCCACGCAGGGTGATGGAGTCGGGCAGGGCGCCCTTGCCCGCCAGATCGAAGACCGCGTCCACGCCGTCGGGACCCAGGGCCCGCACCCGCTCGACCAGTCCCTCGCCGTAGGTGGTCGGGGTCGCGCCGAGCGAGGTGAGGTAGTCCTGGTTCGAGGCGCCGGCCGTGGCGATCACGCGGGCGCCGCGGGCGGTCGCGAGTTGGACGGCCACGGTGCCGACCGCTCCGGAGGCACCGTGCATCAGCACTGTCTCCCCGGCGGTCACCCCCAGCTCGTCCAGGACCCGTTCGGCGGTCTCGCTGGCGACCGGCAGTGCGGCCGCTTCCTCCCAGGAGAGGTCTGCGGGCTTGGGGGCCACGGCGGTGGCCAGTGCGTACTCGGCGTACGAGCCGGTGTCCGCCCAGCCGAGCACCTCGTCGCCGACCTGTACGTCGCTCACGCCCTCACCGAGCGCGTCGACCACCCCTGCGACCTCGGCACCGGGGATGGCGGGGAACGTCGTCGGGAACACGGCCTCGAGCACCCCGGCGCGCTTCTTGCCGTCCAGCGCGTTCACCCCGGCGGCCTTGACGCGTACCAGGACCTGGCCGCGGCCGGGCTGCGGGACTTCGACGTCCGCCTCGTGCAGCACATCCGGACCGCCGAACTCATCGAAAATGATCGCTTTCATGAACACTCCACTTCGGGTCGCGTTGCTCTGGCGAATAATGTGGCCAGCCACATATCCACCATAACAGCAATCATGTGGCTAGCCAAGTATTGAGCCGGAGGGCGGAGTCGGCCGGTCTCGCGTGGGCAGGAAGCTGCCTCGGGACCCGTGGTCGTACGTCCCGCTGAGCGGTCGTTTCACGGCTCTGTTGCGCAACCTTCACCGCTTCGCGCGTAAAACGATCGGTCAAGGGGGGTTCGCAGCGGCGCGTGAGTTGCTAGTGTCACTCCCGCAACAGGTGCAAGTTCCAGAAGGTCTGACGCCTGCGGAGTTTGTGATCCAACGGCGTTTCTGCTCTGTGCCCGCCCGGACCCCGGTCCGGGAACACAGGTCGGAGCGACGTGTCACCCGCCCCTGATGCGGGGCTACCGAACCTGGTGGCCTCTCGCCCCGACTAAGGAGTAACGAGCAGATGGCTCAGGGCACCGTTAAGTGGTTCAACGCCGAGAAGGGTTTCGGCTTCATTGCGCAGGAGGACGGCGGCGACGACGTCTTCGTTCACTACTCTGCTATCCAGACCAACGGCTACAAGTCGCTGGACGAGAACCAGAAGGTCGAGTTCGACGTCACCCAGGGCCCGAAGGGCCCGCAGGCGGAGAACGTTCGCCCTCTCTGAGGATCTATGAGTAGCTAAGGCGATCTCGGGTTCGGCACCTGCCGACATTTGATCATCTGCAACGAGGCCCCAGCCGTTCGGCTGGGGCCTCGTGGTCTGATTGGAGCCCTCTCAGGCTTCTGTGTCACGCTTGATGTGACAACTTTTGATGGTTCTTGGTGGATCAGCGCGCAGATCCACCAGGACTGGGCGATGATGTGAAGACGAGCTTTGTGAGCGTGACGTGAGGAGGCGGCGAGCGTGGCTGATCAGTTCGATGTGACGCTGGAAGATCCCGAGCTGCTCCTCGAGGTCGAGCTCACGACCAATCTCATCGTCGCCGCCAGCGAGTCCGAGGATCACCTCTCCCAAGAGGAGATCGACCGCATCCTCGGGATCATCCCCTAAGCACGTCAGCAGGTCGCGAAGAGCAGCGGCCCGTTCGCCAGGTCGGAGAGCACGGCCGTGCCGTCCTTCGGCCGCAGCTGCATGGTGACGACCTCGTCCTCTGCCGCGACCTTGCCGAGCTCGAACCGCTCGTCGAAGGTGCCGCCCTGGCCGGGCGCCGGGCCGACGGCGAGCTTGGCCCGTGTGTCGGCGTTCGTACGCGCCTGGTCGTCGTTCTCGAACGACATGGCGACACGTACGTCCCCGTTCGACTCGGCTGCCATGGCGAAGCCCGCGATCGGGTTGATGTCGCCCGCGGCGTCGACGAGGCCGTCTGCCTGGTCCTGGTCCGCGGCCGAGGCGCCGCCCAGACCGATCTCGGTGCAGGTGAAGTCGCCGTCGTACACGAACGCCGAGAGAGGGTTGCCGAGCCGGTCGGCGGCACCCGTCATCGGCTCGTGCAGGTCGCCGTCGCCGAGGCTCTCGACCTGGTCGCTCAGATATCGCCGGCCGTCCGAGGCGAGGATGAGGTCATCCTCGGGCAGGAAGGCGATGTAGGTGAGCTGCGGGCTGATCGTCGAGTCGATGCCGGAGTCCGTGAAGCTGGAGAACGGGACCAGGGTGCCGTCCCAGACACCACCGTCCGCTGGGTCGTCCTCGGGAGCGGTGAACCCCATCGACGTGAGCTGTTCGACGAGATGGTCGGCGTCCATGTCCTCGAGGTGCCCGACCATGAGCGCTCCCTCGGTCGACTGGGTGTAGAGCTCCCAGTCGAGGGTCGCGGGCGACCAGCCGAAGTGCTGCTGCAGCAGGCCGGAGGCGTCGGGAAGCACCGAGGTCGAGGTGAGGTCCTTCGTATAGGCCTCGTCGATCATCTCGTGGACCTCCTCCGGTGTGGAGTCGGCGTCGAGGTCGGTACCTACGCTCTCGCGGATTCCCGTCCAGTCGGTGAAGGAGACCCGGGTCGCCTCGGCTGGGGCCAGCCGCAGGGCCTCGTCGAGGTCGCCCCCACGCGTCGCCCATGCGCGGGCGAGGAAGATGACGAGCGCAACGACGACGACGCCCACCGCGATGGTCACCAAGGGGTGGGCGCGTACGACTCGGGATGAGCGGTCTGCCCACGTCCTGGGGCGGCTGAGAAGCTGGGGGGTGCGGAGCATTGCGAGGAACCTTAGACGAATCAGCCGCCTTCTCGACATACCCTGTGCGCATGCCCGAGATCCCGGCCGCCGGCGTAGTGGTTTTTCGCGAGCACGACGACCTGTCGGAGGTGGCGCTGGTTCACAGACCCAAGTACGACGACTGGTCCTTTCCCAAGGGGAAGGTCGACCCCGGCGAGACGGTGCCGGTGGCCGCGATCAGGGAGGTGCGTGAGGAGACCGGCCTGAGGGTCGCGCTCGGTCGCCCGCTCCAGCAGCAGCGCTATCCCGTCGATGCGGGGCAGAAGGTGGTCCACTACTGGGTCGGCCGCACCGCTGTGGGCACCGACGACGATGTCGAGGGCTACCTGATCAACGACGAGATCGATGACGTCGAGTGGCTGCCGGTGGACGAGGCGCGCCAGCGGCTCACCTACCCGCACGATCGGGCGACGCTGCAGCAGGCCGAGGACGTACGCGAGCCGACCACGCCCCTGGTGGTCCTCCGTCACGCCGCCTCCGTCGGCCGTTCGGCCTGGTCCGGGGCAGACCCGGAGCGGCCGCTCGACGACACCGGACGGGCTCAGGCGGTCACTCTGGCTGGCCTGCTGATGGCCTACGACATCCGCCGGGTGATCACCTCGCCGAGCGTTCGCTGCACGCAGTCCGTCGCGCCGTACGCAGGGCTCGCCGGCCTCGCGTCTGAGCAGATGAGACTGCTGAGCGAGGAGGGTGCAGAGGAAGGTAGCGTGTCGGCCCTGGCTGCGGAAACCCTGCGTGACCTGGCCGTTCCGACGGTGATCTGCACGCACCGACCAGTGCTGCCGTGGGTCTTCGAGGGGCTGGGCATGCGTGACCCGAAGCTGGCGAAGGGCGAGCTGATGGTGCTGCACGTGCGCGCAGGTGAAGTGCGTGCTGTTGAGGCATTTCAGGTCTAACAGAGGCTTGAGGCCTGCCTGTTCATCTCCTGTGCCCGGAACTGACACTGATTTGCCACCGACTTTGTGTTCCTCGTTCAGCCTGTGTTCACCTTCACCGAGTTTCCCGTCCACCTCGGCTCCTTACGGTCATCGCGACAACTCCGAATCGACTGCATCATCAATCAGGAGACTTGCGTGAACACCACCTCGCTGCGCCGGGCACTCGTCCCGGGCATCACGGCTGCGGCCCTTGCTCTTGCGATCAGCGCCTGCGGCGCCGCCAACGAGCAGCCCACCGACGGCGACGGGGAAGGCACCCTCTCGGGCACCATCAAGGGTGGCGGAGCCTCCTCGCAGGAAAAGGGCCAGGCGGCATGGGTCGCCGGCATCCAGGACGCCAACCCCGACCTCAGCGTCGTCTACGAGCCCGTGGGCTCCGGCTCGGGTCGTGAGGGCTTCATCACCGGTGGTTACCTCTTCGCCGGCACTGACTCCGCTCTCAACGACGACGAGGGCGAGCTGAGCAAGGCCAAGGAGCAGTGCGGCGCCGACCCGATCCAGGTCCCGGGCTACGTCTCGCCGATCGCCGTTGTCTTCAACGTCGAGGGTGTCGACGAGCTCAACCTCGACGCCAAGACGATTGCCAGCATCTTCTCCGGCAAGATCACCAAGTGGAACGACCCGGCGATCGCCGCCACGAACCCGGACGCCAAGCTTCCGGACACCGCGATCACCCCGGTCCACCGCTCCGACGACTCGGGCACCCAGGAGAACTTCACCGAGTACCTCGCGGCCGCCGGTGGCTGGACCGAGGAGCCCTCCGGTGAGTGGCCCGCCTCGATCAAGGGTGGCGAGGGCGGCGACGGCACCTCCGGTGTCGTGACCGCCATGCAGGGTGCCGGCTACATCGGCTTCATGGACGAGTCCGCGGCGCGCGAGAACGACCTCGCCACGGTCAAGGTCAAGGTCGGCGAGGACTTCGTCGAGCCGACCGCCGAGGCCGCTGCCAAGATCCTGGCCGCCTCGAAGCCGGTCGGCACCAGCGACAACGACATGGCCGTCGAGGTCGCCCGTACGACCACCGAGGCCGGCGTCTACCCGGTCGTGCTGGTCTCCTACCTGCTGGCCTGCCCGACCTACGAGAACGCCGAGGACGCGGCCAACGTGAAGGGCTACCTGGAGTACATCCTCTCCGAGGAGGGCCAGGAGGTCGCCGCCGAGGAAGCCGGCTCCGCACCGCTCGACCGTGAGACCGCCGACAAGGCTCTCGACCTGGTCGGCGGCATCAAGTAAGTGCCGGTACGTCTGATCTGATCGCCGTTCGGGCGGTGGCTGCGGCCGCCGCCCGTACGGCTGTCTTGAGAACCGAAACAAGAAAGTCGAGGAATGCCTTGTGACTGTCGCCGCTGACCCCGGCGCCGACCCTGGCGTTGACCCGAAGTCGGAGCTGTCCGGCCGTGGCTCGATGGGTGATGTCGTCTTCCGAGGCCTCGCCGTCATCGCCGCCACTCTCATCATGGTGGCGCTGGCAGCCGTCTTCATCTTCCTGGGCATCGAGGGCATCCCGGGCTTCAGCGTGGACGAGCAGCACTACGCCGGCCAGGGCTCGTTCCTGGGCCTGGTGGTGCCGCTGCTGTTCGCGACCATGTACGCGGCCGTGCTGGCCCTGATCGTCGCGGTCCCCTTCAGCGTGGCGATCGCGCTCTTCATCAGCCACTACGCCCCGCGCCGGATCGCCACCCCCGTTGCGTACGTCATCGATCTGCTCGCCGCGGTCCCGTCGGTCGTCTTCGGCCTGTGGGGTGCGGTGGTGCTCGGTCCGTACCTGGTGCCGGCCCATGCCTGGCTCTCCGAGAACATGGCCTGGCTGCCGTTCTTCGACGGCCAGCCCTCCGGCAACGGCCGTACGCTGTTCACCGCAGCGATCGTGCTGGCCGTGATGATCCTGCCGATCATCACCTCGATCTGTCGCGAGGTCTTCGCGCAGACGCCGCGACTGCACGAGGAGGCGGCGCTGGCGCTCGGCGCGACGCGCTGGGAGATGATCCGCTACGCGGTCTTCCCCTACGCCCGCTCCGGGATGGTCTCCGCGGTCATGCTCGGCCTCGGCCGAGCTCTCGGCGAGACCATGGCGATCGCGATGATCGTCTCTCCGAAGGTGCTCATCTCGCTGTTCATCATCGGCACCAACAACCCGCAGACCATCGCGGCGCACATCGCCCAGGGCTACAAGGAGAGCACGCCGGACCGGCTCTCCGTGCTGATCGCGACCGGCCTCGTGCTGTTCGCCTTCACCTTCCTGGTCAACGCGCTCGCCCGCTGGATCGTCGCCCGAGGGAGGGCCAAGTGACCAACACCGAACCTTCTCTGAACGAGCCGCAGCTGTCCCACGCCACGCTCCCGCGTGGTGCCCAGTGGCTGGTCGGCGTCGCCGCGGTCGCCCTGGGCGGCCTGGCCCTGGTGCTCGGTGTGGGCATCGTCGGGGCAGCCGTCATCGCCGTGCTCGGGTTCCTGATCGGCTACCCGCTGTGGGCGCTGCTGGTGGAGAACAGGCGCTCGGCGACCGACAAGCTCGTCACCGGCCTGGTGTGGACGTCCTTCGCGGTCGCGGTCATCCCGCTGATCTGGCTGGTCTACACGGTTGTCTCCAGGGGCGCCGCGACCCTCAGCCCGGAGTTCCTCACCTACTCGATGCGTTCGGTCACCGGCGACGAGCAGGGCGGTCTCTACCACGCACTGATCGGCACCTTGATCGTCACCGGCATCGCCGCGGTGATCTCGATCCCGATCGGCATCATGACCGCGATCTACCTGATCGAGTACGGCAAGGGCAACCGCCTCGCCAAGACGATCACCTTCCTGGTCGACGTGATGACCGGCATCCCGTCGATCGTCGCCGGCCTGTTCGCGTTCGCGCTCTTCACCCTCCTCGTCGGACCGGGCACGCGCTTCGGCTTTGGCGGCGGTATCGCGCTCTCGCTGCTGATGATCCCGACCGTCGTCCGCTCGACCGAGGAGATGCTGAAGCTGGTCCCCGACGACCTGCGCGAGGCTGCGTACGCCCTCGGGGTGCCGAAGTGGCGCACCATCACCAAGATGGTGCTCCCGACCGCGATCGGCGGCATCGTCACCGGTGTCGTGCTCTCGATCTCGCGAGTGATCGGCGAGACCGCGCCGCTGCTGGTCGCCTCGGGCTTCAACCCGAACATGAACACCAGCGCCTTCGAGGACAGCCCGATGATGACCGTGCCGGTCTTCATCTACACCCAGCTGTCCGAGGCCACGGCGAAGGGCGTCGAGTACGCCTGGGGTGGAGCACTGGTGCTCTTCATCCTCGTCATGGTCCTCAACCTCATCGCCCGTATCGTCGGCACGATCTTCGCCCCCAAGACCGGGCGCTAGGAGAAACACATGTCCATTCAAGTCAAGGACGCCAGCATCTTCTACGGCGACTTCAAGGCCGTCGAGGACGTCTCCATGTCCATCAAGCCGAAGTCGGTGACCGCCTTCATCGGGCCCTCCGGCTGCGGCAAGTCGACCTTCCTGCGCACCCTCAACCGGATGCACGAGGTCATCCCCGGCGCGTACGTCGAGGGGAAGATCCAGATCGCCGGCCAGGACATCTACGGGCCGAACGTCGACCCGGTGGCCGTGCGCCGCAAGGTCGGCATGGTCTTCCAGCGGCCCAACCCGTTCCCGACGATGTCGATCTACGACAACGTGCTCGCCGGCAACAAGCTCAACTCCAAGCGGATCAAGAAGTCCGAGGCGGACTCGATCGTGGAGAGCGCGCTGCGCGGCGCCAACCTGTGGAACGAGGTCAAGGACCGTCTCGGCAAGCCCGGCATGGGCCTGTCCGGTGGTCAGCAGCAGCGGCTCTGCATCGCCCGTGCGATCGCGGTCCAGCCGGAGGTGCTGCTCATGGACGAGCCGTGCTCGGCTCTCGACCCGATCTCCACCGCTGCGATCGAGGACCTCATCCACGAGCTGAAGTCCGACTACACGATCGTGATCGTCACCCACAACATGCAGCAGGCCGCCCGTGTCTCCGACGACACCGGCTTCTTCAACCTGAAGGCCGCCGGCCAGCCGGGCCACCTGGTGGAGTTCAACCCCACCAAGCAGATGTTCACCAAGCCGGACAACCCGGACACCGAGGCGTACATCTCTGGGCGCTTCGGGTGACCTGGGGCTGAGCACAGAACTGCCGAGTCGGCGCATCCGACCCCTCTCGCTCGCTTCGCTTCGCGAGACACGGGGTCAGATGCGCCGACTCGGCGCGGGTTTTACGGCAGCTGGAAGACGAAGTGGCAGAGCAGGTAGGTCAGGGCTGCCACGCCGCCGGCCGCGGGGAAGGTGAAGATCCAGGCGGCGACGATGGACTTCGCGATACCCCAGCGGACCGCGGAGAACCGCTTGGTCGCGCCGACACCCATGATCGCCGAGGTGATCGTGTGGGTGGTCGAGATCGGGGCCTCCCAGATGTACGCCGTCGAGTAGAGCACCGAGGCGGCGACCGACTCGGCGGCGAAGCCGCGGGACGGGTCCAGGTGGATGATCCGGCGGCCGAGGGTGCGCATGATGCGCCAGCCGCCGGACATGGTGCCGAGGGAGATGGCGGTCGCGGCCGCGGCGATCACCCAGAACGGGAGGTCGTCATCGGCCGTGAGGAAGCCACCGGTGACCAGGGCGAGGAAGATGACGCCCATCGTCTTCTGGGCGTCCTGGAGGCCGTGGCCGAGCGCCATGGCGGCGGCCGAGATCGTCTGGGCGATCCGGAAGCCCTTCTGCGCCTTGTGCGGGTTGGCGCGGCGGAAGATCCACATGATCGCGAGCATCACGCCGAAGCCGAGGCTGAAGGCGACGAACGGCGAAACGAACATCGGGATGACGACCTTCTCCAGCACCGTCATCCAGTTGACGAACGCACCGGCGGCGATCGCCGAGCCGGCCAGACCACCGATGAGCGCGTGCGACGAGGACGAGGGAAGACCGAAGTACCAGGTGATCATGTTCCAGGCGATCGCGCCGAGCAGGCCGGCCATCACCACGGTCAGACCATGTGCCCCTGATGGTGGGGTGATCGTGTCGGAGACGGTGTGGGCGACCTTCTGGCCCAGGAACGCGCCGACGAAGTTCATCACCGCTGCGAGCAGGAGGGCGATGCGTGGCGTGAGCGCGCGCGTGGAGACGGAGGTCGCGATGGCGTTGGCGGCGTCGTGGAAGCCGTTGGTGTAGTCGAAGACCAGGGCGACGACGACCACCGCGATGACGATGGCAAGTTCCACGGTGTCAGGATTCCTTGACGGCGATCTGCTCGACGGTGTTCGCGACCTTCTCGAAGCCGTCGATCGCGTCCTCGAGCGACTCGACGATGTCCTTCAGCTTGAGGACCTCCATCGCGTCGTACTCACCGGAGAAGAGCTTGGCGAGGATGCGACGGTGGTTCTTGTCGCCCTGGTTCTCGAGACGGTTGATCTCGATCCAGTACTCGGAGAGCTCCTTCATGGAGCGCAGCTTGGGCATCGCCGCCGCGGTCAGCTCGGCGCAGCGCTGGAGCACGGTGACCTGGTCGGAGAGCTCCGGGGGCAGGATGTTGACGCCGTAGACGAAGATCTGGTCGACAACCTCGTCCATCGAGTCCATCACGTCGTCGAGACCGGAGCCGAGGGCGTAGATGTCCTCGCGGTCGAAGGGCGTGACGAAGGTCGAGTTGACCTTCTTGACGATCTCGTGGGTGGTCTCGTCAGCGGCGTGCTCCGCGTCGCGCATCCGTCGCGCGACGTCCTCGCGATCGGCTGTGTCGCTGAGCATCTCGGCGAGCAGCGAGACACCGCCTACGAGGTGGTTGGCGGACTCGGTGAACAGGTCGTAGAACGACGTGTCGACCGGGCGGATTCGGAAACGCACGGGGGGCTCCTGGCTGGATGAGGCAGACCTGCGGGCTCATGTTAGGCGAGTCCGCTTGACACGACGAAAGCCAGGGCGTGTCTTAGCCCGCCGCGGCACGCCTGCGCTGGCGCTGTCGAGTGATCAACATCGCTTGGAGATGGTTGGCAGCGTGGTTGCGGGTCCAGGTGCCGTCGGGGCCGAGGAGCCAGGCATCCGTGGTCGGTTCGAATGCCAGGTCGAACAGTGCGCCGACCTCGGCCACGAGCTCGGGGGTGGGGAGACGTACGAGGGCCTCGACCCGGCGGTCGAGGTTGCGGTGCATCATGTCGGCCGAGCCGATCCAGGCGCTCGGTCCGTCCCCGTCGTCGGCGGTGCCGTTCTCGAACCAGAAGATCCGCGAGTGCTCCAGGAACCGGCCGAGGATCGAGCGCACCTCGATGGTCTCGCTCAGCCCCTCCACGCCCGGACGGAGCGCGCAGATGCCGCGCACCAGCAGCTGCACGGGCACGCCCGCCTGGGAAGCCAGGTAGAGCGCGTCGATGATGGCCTCGTCGACCACCGAGTTGGCCTTGAGCCGGATCCTCGCCGGCCGCCCCGCCAGATGGTGGGCGATCTCGGCGTGGATCTGCTCGATCAGGCCGTTGCGTACGTTGCCGGGGGCGACCAGGAGCTGCTCGTACGTCGCCTCCCGGCTCCAGCCGGACAGGTTGTTGAACAGGTGGGCGACGTCCTCGCCGATCCCCTCGTTGGTGGTGATCAGCCCCATGTCCTCGTAGAGCCTGGAGGTCTTCGGGTTGTAGTTGCCGGTGCCGATGTGGGTGTAGCGACGGATCGTGCCGTCGGGCTCCTCGCGCACCACCATCGCCAGCTTGCAGTGGGTCTTCAGGCCGACGAGGCCGTAGACCACGTGGCAGCCGGCCTGCTCGAGCTTGCGCGCCCAGCGGATGTTGGCCACCTCGTCGAAGCGCGCCTTGATCTCGACCAGCACCAGCACCTGCTTGCCGGCCTCGGCGGCGTCGATCAGGGCGTCGATGATGGGGGAGTCGCCGGAGGTCCGGTAGAGGGTCTGCTTGATCGCCAGCACCCGCGGGTCGGCCGCGGCCTGCTCGATGAAGCGCTGCACGCTGGTCGCGAACGAGTCGTAGGGGTGCTGCAGGAGTACGTCACCACGGCGGGCCGCCTTGAAGACGTCGACCGGCGCGGCGCTCTCGACCGGCGCGAGCGCCGGGTGGGTGCTCGGCACGAAGGCCGGATACTTCAGCTGCTCGCGGTCGATGTCGGCGATGCCGTGCAGCCCGCGCAGGTCGAGCGGACCGGGCAGCCGGAAGACCTCCTTGTCGGATATGCCGAGCTCGGAGACCAGCAGGTCGAGCGTCGAGTCGGTCATCGACTCCTGCACCTCGAGGCGTACGGGAGGGCCGAAGCGCCGCCTGAGCAGCTCCTTCTCCAGCGCGGTGAGGAGATTCTCGGTGTCGTCCTCCTCGACCTCGAGATCCTCGTTGCGAGTGACCCGGAAGGTGTGCACCTCAAGGATCTCCATCCCCGGGAAGAGCTTGGACAGACGCTCGCTCATGACCTCCTCGAGCGGCACGAAGCGGTCGTTGCCCAGCGGCACGAAGCGGCTGAAGATCGGCGGGACCTTCACCCGGGCGAAGTGCTTCTTCTTGGTCTTCGGGTCCCTCAGCCGGACGGCGAGGTTGAGCGAGAGGCCGGAGATGTAGGGGAACGGGTGGGCGGGGTCCACCGCGAGCGGCGTCAGCACCGGGTAGACCCGCTCCTTGAACAGCTTCTTGCAGGCCTTGACCTCCTCGGGGGTGAGGTCCTCCCAGTGCAGCAGCTGGATGCCCTCCTCGAGCAGCGCCGGCTTGATCTTGCCGCGGAACACCGCGGCATGCCGCTCGGAGAGCTCCCGGGTCGTACGCCAGATCACCTCGAGGACCTCACGCGGCATCAGCCCGGAAGCGGCCTTGACCGCCACCCCCGCCGCGATCCGCCGCTTCAGACCCGCCACCCGGACCATGAAGAACTCGTCCAGGTTGGAGGTGAAGATCGCCAGGAATCGGACGCGCTCCAGCAGCGGCAGCGTCTCGTCCTCCGCCAGCTCCAGCACCCGCTCGTTGAACCGCAGCCAGGACAGCTCCCGGTCGAGGAATCTGTCCTCGTACTTCTCGACCTCGGCCAGGGCCTCGTGATCGGGGATGTATTCGGGCTCGACGTCGAACGGCTGGTCGGGCACCGCGGTCAGGCTCACGGTGTCCTCGGCCGAGCGGGTGGGGGCCTGCGGGTCGAGACTCATGAGGCCAGTGTGACTCACCTGCGTGTCTTTGGGGGAGACGTGATCCGAACTCTGACCTTTGGCCCGGTCGCCTGCTGAACTACCTGTTACACGATGTCCCTGGTAACGGGTAGTTTGAGCGCATGTCGATTCTTGATCGCGTCTCGTCCCTGATCGATCCGCTGCTGGTGCCGGTGAAGCGGCCCGCGTTCACGGCGGCGTTGAACCTCCCGGCTCCGGTGCAGCGGCGGCTGGTCGGTAAGCCGGTGACGTACGACGGGCAGACGCTCGCGGTGGACACGCAGATCATGCTCGCGCTGATGAAGGTGTCGGGGGAGCCGGACCCGTCGACGCTGCCGATCCCGAAGGGGCGGGTGGCGCTGCTGCGGCAGTCGCAGCTCGGGGGCGGTCGCCAGGAGATCGGGTCGGTGCGCGAGCTCTGGGCCGCGGGGCTGAAGGCGCGGCTCTACGTCCCGGAGGGTGCCTCGGGCAACGCGCCGCTGCTGGTCTTCCTGCATGGCGGCGGCTTCATCTTCGGTGACCTCGACAGCCACGACGCTCCCTGCCGGCTGCTGGCCAGCGAGTCGGGCGTCAAGGTGCTCTCGATCGACTACCGGCTGGCGCCGGAGTCACCGTTCCCGGCGGCGTACGACGACTCGGTGGCGGCGTTCCGGTGGGCGGTCGAGCATGCGGCCGAGCTCGGCGCGGACCCGGCCCGGATCGGGGTCGGCGGCGACTCCGCCGGCGGCAACCTGGCCGCCGGGGTCGCGCTCGCCGTCGGTGAGGACTGCGCGTTCCAGCTGCTCATCTACCCGGTGACGCAGTCGGAGGCGAACACCCGCAGCCGCGAGGACCTCAGCGAGGGCTTCTACCTGACCGCCGACTTCATCGCGGCCGCCACGAACAACTACCTGCCCGAGGGCATCGACCGCCGCGACCCGCGCCACGCTCCGCTGTACGCGGAGATCCCGGCGACCGGGATCGCCCCTGCGTACGTCGCGACAGCGGGTTTCGACCCGCTGCGCGATGAGGGCGAGGCGTACGCCGCCAAGCTCGACGAGGCCGGGGTCAAGGTCGTGCACCGGCGCTTCGACGACCAGATCCATGGGTTCCTGAACGTGGTCGGCGCCGGGCGTACGGCACGCGCGGCAGTCCTCGAGATCGCTCGAGTGCTGAAGGACAACTTGTAAGGAGCTGAGCGACGACGCTCAGCCGGCCATGTCGGGGCGCCAGCGGAGCACCTCGCGCTGGAACGCCTCGGGGTCGACCATCGACTTGTCGACCTGGACCGCACCCGCCTCGTCGGTGTTGAACTCGACGACCCACTCGTCGGCAGCCGGCTCACCCTTGATGGTGATGTCGGTGTGGGTGTCGTAGAGGTCGTAGGTGTGGGTCTGCTCGTCCTTGCGTACGTCGAGCACGCCCTCCTCGGTGACCGTGACGGTGCTCTCGGTCATGAGCGAGCCGTCCTCGGGCCTGAAGGTGCGGACGGTGAGCCGCTTGGTGCCGACCGGCTCGCCCTCCGACTCGTCGGCAGGCGCGTCGTCGGCAGCCGTGGCGGCCTCGGGCACGGAGCTGCCGGCGCCGGGGATCTTGGCGCCGGGGAACTTGCCGGACTCGGCGAGCTTGACCGCCGCCAGCCAGCCGCTCGAGCGCTGGGGGAGGGAGTCGCTCGGGGTGTCGGGCAGGTCCGCCGGCTGCGCGGGCGAGCCCTGGGACTGCGACTTGTTGGCCTGCTTCTTGCCGGTCTGCCGCTCGGGCAGCGTCACGGGTGCGGTCGGAGGACCGGCCGTCGGCGCTGCCGGTGAGTCGACCGGCGCGGGGGCGGTGGTCTCGACAGGCTCGACCAACGGAGTGCGCGCGACCGGCTCGAGGGGCTCGACCACGAGCGGCTCGTCAGGAGCGTCCGGGATGGGGAACTGCGCCTCGGGCGGCGACGGGGTCGCAGCGAGGGTGAGCTCGAGGGCCTGCATCGCACGCTTGTTGGTGCTGCCGCCCTTGACCGCGAGCATGACGGCCTCGCGCAGGTCGGCGAGCTGCTTGGCGAGCTGGGCGCTGCGGCGCTCGGCGATCTGCCGGTCCACGATGGCCTGCTCGACCAGCTGGGTGTTGTGCAGGATCGAGGCCTCGACGGCCTGACGGTCGATCGCCTTCTGGCCGGCGACCTCCTCGGCCTCAGCCCGAAGGCGTACGGCCTCGGCGGCCTGCTCCTGGACGTCGGCGAGACGGTTCATCATCTCCGTCATCCGGCGCTCGGCCTCTTCGCGCTCGCGAGCCTGGCCGGTGATGAGCTCGGTCATCGACTCGTGGGCGGTACGCAGCGCGGACTCCGCCGCGCGACGACCCTCGTTGGCCTCGGTAGCGGCGCGCTCGGCGGCGCGGCGACCCTCCAGGGCCTGTACCGCGAGATCGGCGTGCTCGGAGGCGCGCTGGTCGGCCGCCATCCGGGCGAGGTTGGCGGACTCGGCCGCCTGCTCGGCCTGGGAGGCGAGCTCGGTGAGCTGCCGGTAGCGCTCCTCGTTCTCGTTGGCCTCGTGCGCGGCGGCAGCGGCGAACTCGGCGTACTGCTTCGCGCTCTTCTCGGCCTCGAGCCGGGCGTCGTTGGCGGCGTCGGCGGCCTTGAAGGCGCGCAGCGCGGCCTCCTCCGCCTCGGTGCGCGCGGCCAGCGCCTCGGCTGCCACGGCGTACTGGTCGGCCGCCGTGGCCTCGGCCGCGGCACGAGTCATCGCGTGGTCCTCGGCGTTGGCGTCGGCGGCCTTCCGCTCCTCGAAGGCCTCCTTCGCCGCTTCCTCGGCCTCGGCGCGGGCGGTCGCGGCCGCCTCGGCAGCGGCGTAGGCGGCCTCGGCCGCAGCCTCGGCCTCCTTGCGGGCCTGCTCGGCGAGCTCGGCCTGGGTCGCCATCGCGACCGCGGACTCCTCGGCCGTGATGCGCGCGGCGGCAGCCTTCTCGGCCTCGGTCGCCCGGTCGTTGGCGGCCTGCTCGGCGGCCTGGCGCGCGGTGAACGCGGCCAGCGCCTCATCGGCCCGGCCGGCTGCGGCCGCGTCGGCCTCCTCGCGCATCCGCGCGAGCTCCTCGGATCGGGTGTCGGCCGCGGCGCGGGCGGTGTAGGCGGCCTCGGCGGCGGCCTCCGCCTCGCTGCGTGCCTCGTAGGCGGCACGGGCCTCGTCCGCGGCCTTGCGGGCGGCCTTCTCGGCTGCCGCCAGCGCGTCGCGAAGCTCGTCCATCTCCTCGAGCCGGTCCTCGGCGGCTGCCTCCGCGACGCTGCGCGCGGCGTAGGCGGCCTGGGCCAGCTCGGCGTGCTCGGCCGCCTTGGTGTGGGCCTCCGCGGCGGAAGCGGCCGCGGCGGCGGCCTCCTCGGCCTTGGCGCGGGCGGCCTCCTCGGCCTCGGTGCGGGCGGTGGCCTGCTCCTCGGCGACGCGGGCGGCATCGAGAAGGCGGCGCTCGGCCGCCTCCAGCTCCTTGCCCCTCGCGAGGGCGGCCTCCTCGGCCTCGGCGCGCTCCTTGGCACGGGTGTCGGCGAGCTTCTCGGCCTCGACCCGGGCGCGGGCGTACTCCTCGGCTGCCTTCTCCGCGACCTCGCGCGCCTGGTGGGCGTCGGCGGCCAGCTCGGCGTGCAGCTTGGCGGTCTCGTCCGCCTTCGCGCGGGCGGTCGCGTGCTGGGCGGCGGACTCCTCGGCCACCAGCCGCTCGGCCGCCTGCTCGGCGGCCGCCTGTTCGGCTGCGATGCGAAGTGACTCGGCTGCGGCAGCGGCGCGGGCCAACTCCGCAGCGCGCGCCGTCAGGTCCTCGTCGTCACCCGGCTGGGCGGCCGAATCACGGCTCCACCACTTGCCACTGGGGGTCTGCGTGCTCACGAGGGTGAATGCTAACGGCGAAGTAGGCGGTGTGTGGAGTCTCCGACAGGATTAACACGCCTGCTACCTGGAACTACATTGGTGTAGTTCTGGTAAGGGAGGTCTCAGTAGACGAGGGCCTGCACGCCGTCGCGCAGGATCTCCTCCGCGAACACGAACGCGCCCTTGATGATCACGCCGTCGATCAGGTCCTCCTCGGAGAGGTCGCGACGGGACGCGCACTGGCTGCACACGGTGATCTGGCCGGACTCGAGGACCAGTCCGATCAGCTCCTGCAGCGGCGCCGCGTTCTCGAGCTTGAACTCCTCAGCGCGCCCGGGGACCGCGAACCAGGTCGCCTCACCGGTGAGCCAGAGGGACACCTTCGCGCCGGCGGTCGCGGCCGCGGAGGCGACCGTGAAGGCCTGGTTCGTACGCTCGGGCGCCTCGGCGCCCACGGTCACCTTCACCACGAGTTCTTGCATGCCGAGCACACTAGCGCTTGCGTTTCGGGTCGTAGCCGACGTACGGCCTAAACTCGGCGTGTGGCTTTCGAACTTCCGGAGAACCTTCACCCCGATGCCGGTCCCTGTGCGTGGATGCTCGGCACCTGGCAGGGCAACGGACACGGTGACTATCCGACGATCGACAAGTTCGAGTTCGGGCAGGAGCTGATCTTCACCCACGACGGGCGACCGTTCTTCCACTACTTCGCGCGCTCGTGGATCATCGACCCCGAGACCGGCGAGAAGGTGCGCGACGCTGCGCTGGAGACCGGCTTCGTACGCTTCCGCCCCGAGGGCGAGGTCGAGTGGGTGATGACGCACAACACCGGCATCGTCGAGGTCTGGTACGGGAAGGCCGAGGGCGGCAAGCTCGACCTCACCACCGATGCGGTCGCTCGCACGGAGACCGCGAAGGAATACACCGCCGGCAAGCGCCTCTACGGCAACGTCGAGGGCGACCTTCTCTACGCCTTCGACATGGCCGCGATGGGCCAGGCGCTGCAGCCGCACCTGTGGGCGCGGCTCAAGCGCGTCAACAAGTAGTCGCGATGACCGAGGCGGCTGAGGACTGGCGCGAGGCCCTTCGGGCGAAGGGCTATCGACTCACGCCCCAGCGCGAGCTGGTCCTCGGCGCCATCGAGCGGCTGCGCCACGCCACCCCCGAGGAAGTCCTCGCGGTCGTACGCGAGTCGTCCTCGGCGATCAACCTCTCCACCGTCTATCGCAACCTCGAGGTGCTCGAGGAGCTGGGACTGGTGCGCCACGCCCACCTGGGCGAGCGCGCGTCGACCTACCACTCGGTCTCCGGCCGTCCGCATTTTCATGCGGTTTGCAGGAAGTGTCAGAAGGTCACCAGTGTTGACCCCTCAGTGGCCGACGGAATCAGCGAGCGGCTGCGCGAGGAGTACGCCTTCGAGGTTGATGTCGCTCATCTGACTGTCTTCGGGGCGTGCGTCGACTGTTCTTCTGAGGAGCCATGATGACTGCCAGCCCGCTTCTGTCCCTGCCCGGTGCCGTCGCCGGCGATGGTGCTGACTCACCAGTCGCCGCACACTACGGGTCGTTCAACCTGGAGCAGCGGACGTTGGCCTCCGGCGAGGGATTCGTCGACCTCTCCCACCGCGACGTCCTTCGGATCGCCGGTCCCGACCGGCTGACCTGGCTGCACTCGTTGACCTCGCAGGCCTTCGAGGGGCTGGAGCCCGGGGTCTGGACCTCGGCCCTGATCCTGTCCCCGCAGGGACATGTCGAGCACTTCTTCTCCGGCGTCGACGACGGCTCCTCCTTCCTGGCATGGACCGAGCCCGGTGCCGGTGAGGCTCTGGTCGCCTATCTGGAGCGGATGAAGTTCTGGTCCGACGTGACCGTGACCGCGGAGCCGTCGCAGGCCTCCGTCTGGCGTCCCTCGCAGGGCTACTCGTTCGTCCCGCGCGATTCCTTGGAGACGTACGCCGCTGCCGCGGGCCCCGCCTGCGGGCTCTGGGCGTTCGAGGCTCTGCGGATCGAGCGCGGTGAACCGCGGTTCGGCGTCGACACCGACACACGCACGATCCCCAACGAGGTCGGCTGGGTGCCGGGTTCGGAAGAGACGGTCGGCCCGGAGTACGCGGTCCATCTCGACAAGGGCTGCTACCGCGGCCAGGAGACGGTCGCCCGCGTCCACACCCTCGGCCGCCCGCCGCGGCGCCTGGTGCTGCTCCACCTCGACGGCTCGGAGAACCGGCTGCCCGCCGCTGGTTCCGAGCTGGTCTTCGGTGAGAAGACGGTCGGCTTCATCGGCTCATCGGCTCGTCACCACGAGCTCGGCCCGATCGCGTTGGGGCTGGTCAAGCGCAACGTACCTGTGGACGCGCAGCTCGTCGTGGACGGGATGCCGGTCGCTCAGGAGGTCCTCGTCGACCCCGAGATCGGCCTCCACATCCGCCCGCTCCGCTGATCGGCCGGGTGGAGCCTGGCGGCGAATGAAAGTTCGTTCGCCCGACTCAGCCGCCTCGCCGACACTTGTGAAGGGTTCGGGGAAACCCAGATAGGGCGTAGGCCGATCTGGGATGCTCCCGCCATGTCTGAGACTGAATTCGGCGCTGCCACGAATCCCGGCGCGGCACCGAGTCGCTCGGGAGATCCCGGATGGGGCCTCCGAGTGATGGCTGGGATACCGCTCGTGATCGCGTGGATCGTTCTCGTACGCGGCCTGTATTTCCTGACACCATCGAGCGACCCGATGCTGGATCTCGAGGCTGGCCACGGGTTCGCGATGACCGTGGACGTCTACCTTCCGTCCATGTTTCTCGGGTGTCTCGTGCTTGTCGGGATACCGCTGATGTTCCTCAAAGGCATCGGGACCGTCATGGGCATCATCTCCGCCGTCGGCACGGGCCTGTTCGCGGTCTGGGTCGCTCGTTCCGAGCAGCTGCTGGACTACCTGCCCGGGCTGGGTGCGGCGCTGCTGTTCACCGGGGCTCTCAGCGTGATGGCGTTGTTACTGGTCCTCGGCGCGGCCGGGCTGAGCGCTCAGGAGCCAGCGAGCCCGGCGGCCACGGCGTCGAGGGCGAGCGTGGCCAGGAAGACTCCGGGGATGCCGGGGTAGCCGTGGATGATCCCGCGCCACTCGGCGGGGATCGCGGTGGCGCCCCAGCGGGCGCCGAGGAGGCCGCCGGCGATGGCGGCGACGGTGTCGGTGTCGTTGCCGATCCGGATCGCGGTGTTGAGGGCCTCGACGTAGTGCTCGGGACCGGCAGCGGGAGTCTGGGCGATCGAGGACCACGCGGCCTGCAGCGCCGTGACGACCCAGCCGTTGGGATTGAAGGTCGCCGGCGGTGCGGTCTCGGCCTCGTCGAGCTTCTCGGTCCAGAAGGTGGCCTCGGCGGGGGAGAGGAGGGAGAGGCCGGAACGTACGTCGAGCTCGCCGTGCATCACCGCGTGCTCGATGGCCAGGGACCACAGGACGCAACCGGACCGGGCGTGCTCGTCCCAGTGGGTCAGGGCGCTCACCGCGGCGGCTGCCTCGGCGACGGCCGGGCGGTCGCCGAGATAGCGGAGTGGGACCGGAGCCGTCCGCATCAGGGAGCCGTTGCCTCCCGTGTGGCCGGTCGTCTCGTGCAGCTTCTCCGAGACGTGTCGCAGCTGCGCGGCGGTCGGCGCGGGCCCGGCGGTGTCGAGCACCCGGGCGGTCTGGTTGCCGATGTCCTTCGGGTCCGACTCCGCCCACGTCCGGAAGTTGCGGGCGACGGCGGTCAGCCCCTCCTCGGTACGCAGGTCGAGACCGCTTGCGGCGACCTCGAGGATGCACCACGCCATCGTCGTGTCGTCGGTCCACTCCCCGGGCGCGAACGGGCCGAGTCCGCCGCCGAGCATCTGTGCCGTCTCGTCCGGTCCGAGCCGAGGGCGGTCGAACTCGTAGTGAGCCCCGAGCGCATCTGCCACCGCGGTTCCGACGATGGCCCCGACGGCCCGGTCACTCTGCGCTTCGGTCAGCTTCACGCGACCGAAGACTAGCCGCGGGTGTACTGGACGTGCGTGTCCGCCGCGGCACGGGTGAAGCCGAGGCCTTCGTAGAGGCGTACGGCCGGGGTGTTGTCGCCCTCGACGTAGAGATGGATCCGCTCGACGCCGACAGCAGCCAGATGGTTCAGCCCGAGGAGGGTGACCAGCTTGCCGAGGCCGCGACCCTGGGCGGCGGGATCGACACCGACCACGTAGACCTCGCCCTCGGTCTCGGTGTGGCGCTTGGTCCAGTGGAACGCCAGGAGCTTCTCGCCCTCCCACGCGGTGACCAGCCCCGACGGGTCGAACCACGACTCCGCCATCCGCTCCCGAAGCCCGGCCTCGTCCAGCGATCCCTGCTCGGGGTGGTGTGCGAAGGCGGCAGCGTTGACCCGGAGCAGCTCGGACTCGTCGCCGGCCTCGAAGCCGCGTACGACGATCTCGTCAGGAGCCTCCGGAGCCGGCGGCAGACCGGTGACAGGGCGCCGCATCACCCACAGCTCACGGGTGCGGTCCCACCCCTGTGTGGCGGCCAGCCGGGCAGCCGCCGGGTTGTCGCCGTGCGACCATGCCGTCGTCCCGGGGGGAAGCGACGGCGCTCGGAGCAGCAGCTGGCGACCCAGGCCGACGCCGCGATGCTGGGTCAGCACCACCAGCGACAGCTCGGTGCCGATCATCAGCCCGAAGCCGCGTACGTCACCCCAGATCGTGGCGGCCTCCGGACGGTTGCGCAGCGTCAGGAGGGTTGCCTCGTCGAGCGGCGCCACGCCGTCGTACGCCTCGGTCGCCTTCGCGATGGCCAGGACCTGATCGACGGTGAGTGCCATGGGAGCAGCCTAGGCGTCGGCCCCCAGGCGAGGAGAAGGGGTCAGCCGGGCGCCGTCGGCGGCGGCCTCGTTGTTCTTCGACGGCAGCACGAAGCGGTAGCCGACGTTGCGGACGGTGCCGATGAGGGTCTCGTTCTCCGGGCCGAGCTTGGCGCGCAGGCGACGTACGTGGACGTCGACGGTGCGGGTGCCGCCGAAGTAGTCGTAGCCCCATACCTCCTGCAGCAGCTGCTGGCGGGAGAAGACGCGGCCCGGGTGCTGGGCCAGGAACTTCAGGAGCTCGAACTCCTTGAAGGTCAGGTCGAGCGGGCGGCCACCGATCTTGGCGGTGTAGGTGGCGTCGTCGACGACGACCTCGCCGGAGCGGATGACGTGGGCCTCGGGGTCGGAGGCCTCGCGGGCCGCCGAGATGCGGCCGATGGCGAGCTTGATCCGGGCCTCGAGCTCGGCCGGACCGCAGGTGTGCAGCACGACGTCGTCCATGCCCCAGTCGTGGGCGACGACGGCGAGGCCACCCTCGGTCGCGATCAGCAGAACGGGGATGTCGGTGCCGGTGGTGCGGATCAGACGACACAGGTCACGGGCCTGGGCGAGGTCCTGCCGGCCGTCGACGAGCAGCAGGTCGGAGTCCGGCGCCTCGAGAAGCGCGCTACCTTCAGCAGGAAGGATCTTCACCTGGTGGCCAAGGAGCGAGAGCCCGGGAAGGACGTCTGCCGAAGGCTGGAGCGAACTGGTCAACAACAGAAGCGAGCTCATGGGGGGTGCCTCTCGGTCAGAGAAAGAGGAGCACCGAAACGCAACATTGAGCCTCGGTGAGGTGATCGTTGCACCATATTAACGAAACCTCGCGGTGACATAGGAAGGATGTCCACGAGAAAGTGACGAATGTTATAGAGGTCCGCTACTGGGCCGCGGCCAAGTCAGCGGCCGGGACTCCGTCCGACCGGTTCGAGGTGGACGGCCCGTTGACGCTGGCAGAAGTCGTACGCCGCGCCGCGGAGCTGCATGCCGACACCCGCCTTCCGGAGGTCCTGAAGGTCTGCTCGGCACTGATCGGCGACCGCCCGGCGGGTACGGGCGACCCCGGCGGGATCGAGGTCCCACCGGGGTCGACGGTGGAGTTCCTGCCGCCGTTCGCCGGCGGCTAGGTCGCAGAGGGCTGGGGAGCCCGCACCCGGCGACTCACCTGCGTAAGGGCCTGCCGGGGCGGGCAGGCTCACTCAGCTTTCGATCGCGGCCGGCTCCGACCTGGGGCTGGTGGCAATCTGGATCTTGCGCGGCTTGGCCTTCTCGGCGACCGGCACGACCAGGCGCAGCACGCCGGCGTCGTACGCAGCCTCGATGTGGTCGAGGTCGAGGTTGTCGCCGAGCACGAGCTGACGGCTGAAGCTGCCACGGACGCGCTCGTTGGCGAGCATCTGCCAGTCGCCGTTCTTGGCGACCCGCTCGGCCTTGACGGTGAGAACGTTGCGCTCGACATCCAGGTCGATCGTGTCCGGGCTGACGCCGGGAAGGTCGAACTCGATGACGAACCGGTCGCCTTCGCGCCAGGCATCCATGGGCATCACGGCCGGTCGGTTGGTGGTGCCGCCGCCCAGGAGCTGCTGGGTGATGCGATCGAACTCGCGGAACGGATCGGTGCTTCGGATCAGCATGGTTTCCCTCCTCACGGGATCTATATCAGCGGATATACCTTTCATATATCCCATGCGCTAGATGATTTCAAGTCCACGTGTCAGAATTGATGTGTGACCGAGCGAACCAGGGCTGTCTACGCCATCTCGGTGGCGGCCGAGATGGCCGACATGCAGATCCAGAACCTCCGTGTCTACGAGCGGCGCGGGCTGGTCGACCCTGCGCGGACCTCGGGTGGCACCCGGCTCTACTCCCGCGCCGACGTCGAGCGTCTGGTTCGCATCCGTGACCTTCTCGCCGACGGCCTCAACCTCGCCGGCATCGCCCGCGTGCTCGCCCTGGAGGAGGACGTACGCCGCCTGGAGGTGGCCAACGAGAGGCTTCGGCGCGCGGCGAGGGAATGAGTGGAGCGGATTGCCGGTTCAATAGTTCTATGAGCACCGGAGCCTGGATCGCCGTCGTCGCGATTGCCGCCGCCCTCGCCTTCGGCCTGTTCCGGATGCTCAGCGACGGCCGCTTCCGAGGCACGAAGGAGCTCCATGTGACTCACGAGGATCACGCACCCGAGCCGCACGCGTGGGACGCGGTCACCGACGCACTGGGTGAGACCGAGCTCGGTGCGCGCGCGACTCTCGTGCAGTTCTCCAGCGCCTTCTGCGCGCCCTGCCGGGCGACCCGGCGGATCCTCGGCGAGGTCGCCGACATCGTCCCGGGCGTGGTGCACGTCGAGATCGACGCCGAGCACCACCTCGACCTGGTGCGCCGTCTCGACATCATGCGTACGCCGACGACCCTGGTGATCGACGGCTCCGGCAACGAGATCGCACGTGCCTCCGGTGCTCCGCGCAAGGAACAGGTCCTGAGTGCGATTCCTGCCGTGAATCTCGAATCCTGACACGCTCGTCCATATACCGAGACATTCGTTTCGTGGCCGTCGAGCATCACGCTACTGTCATCGCATGTTCTCGACCATGCTGACCAAGCGCCGCGCAGTGGATCACTGCCGCGTGCGCTCGGCGCTGTGTCGTTCCTGCCGCTGATTCCCTGAGATTTGTCGCGCTGTCGACACCGGGGATCGCTTTCGCCTGTCAGGCTCGTCCTGACGACCTCCCCTCCACTCTCGCAGGAGCACACCTATGTCCGAGACCTCGAGCAAGACGGCGGCACAGACCGGAATCGACCCGCGCGGCCCGCAGTTCACTGCGGCGCTGACCGTTGTCGTCATCCTCCTGGCTCTGCTGCTTCCGCAGCCGTGGGCTCTGGTGGTGACCGCCGTTCAGACGGTGCTCTTCGCGATCGGGGCAGGTCTCGGCGTTCAGCGGACCCCTCACGCCTGGCTCTTCAAGAAGTTCGTACGTCCCCGGCTCGGGGCCCCGGACGAGCTCGAGGACCCGGCACCGCCCCGATTCGCCCAGGGGGTAGGCCTCGCCTTCCTCGTGGTCGCGCTCGTGGGCTACCTCCTCGGCGCCACGCTCGTGGCACAGGTCGCCCTCGGCCTCGCGCTGGTGGCGGCCGTGCTCAATGCCGTCTTCCGGTTCTGCCTCGGCTGCGAGCTCTACCTGCTGATCAGGCGCTTCGCCTGACCCTGAACGCCAGAAACACAACGAAAGGTAACCAATGACCCGCGAGAACTCCCTCGTCTCCGCCCAGTGGGTGGAGGAGCACCTCGATGACCCGAAGGTGGTGCTGATCGAGGTCGACGAAGACACCACCGCCTACGACAAGGGCCACATCAAGGGCGCGATCAAGCTCGATTGGACGACCGACCTGCAGGACCAGGTGCGCCGCGACTTCGTCAACAAGGACCAGTTCTCCGCACTGCTCTCCGAGCGTGGCGTCTCCAACGACGACACCGTGGTGCTCTATGGCGGCAACAACAACTGGTTCGCCGCGTACGCCTTCTGGTACTTCAAGCTCTACGGCCACCAGGACGTCAAGCTCCTCGACGGTGGCCGCAAGAAGTGGGAGCTCGACTCCCGCGAGCTCACCGACGAGACCGTCACCCGTGAGCCGGCCAGCTACACCGCCAAGGACCAGGACCTCTCGATCCGCGCCTTCCGCGACGAGACCGTCGAGGCCATCGGCGTCAAGAACCTGGTCGACGTGCGCTCGCCTGACGAGTTCGCCGGCCGCCTCCTCGCCCCGGCCCACCTCCCGCAGGAGCAGGCCCAGCGCGCCGGTCACATCCCGACCGCGGCCAACGTCCCGTGGTCCAAGGCGGCCAACGACGACGGCACCTTCCGCTCCGACGAGGAGCTCAAGGAGATCTACACCGAGGCCGGCGTCGACTGGAGCAAGGACACCATCGCCTACTGCCGCATCGGCGAGCGCTCCTCGCACACCTGGTTCGTGCTCAAGGAGCTCCTCGGCCAGGAGAACGTGAAGAACTACGACGGCTCGTGGACCGAGTACGGCTCCCTCGTCGGCGTCCCGGTCGTGACCGGCGACGAGCCGGGTGTCGCCTGATGTGCGGCGCGACTGAGGGCGGGCTCTCGCTCGCCGGCGTCGATGTCGCCAAGGAGGCCGTCATCCAGGGTCAGGTGACCCGTGACGGCGAGCCGGTCCACGGTGCGTACGTCCGGCTGCTCGACCGCACCGGCGAGTTCACCGCCGAGGTGCCCACCTCGGCCACCGGCCACTTCCGGTTCTTCGCCGGCAACGGCGAGTGGACGCTGCGTACGCTCGCGCCGAAGGCGGAGCCCGTGGACAAGAAGGTCCACGCCGCTGTCGGCAACGTCGCTGAGGTGACGATCCCGATCGGCTGACGCCGAGGAATCAAGCATCGCTGGCCCGTCCTGTTTCGCGCAGGGCGGGCCAGTGGCATCTCTCGGGCCGACCCGGAGCTCAGCTCGGGTGCGAGGTCCCGGGCGGAAGCCGTCGATTCAGCGAGAACAGCCGCCCGAGCACGGGCATGAGAACGATGTTCACCGCGTGCAGGAAGCCGATGATGAACAGGATCCCCGCGATGCGCAAGAGCGTATCGCTGAGCTGGTCGGCGGTGATCCCGTCCGACGTGTCGGACCAGTACGACGACCGCTCGAAACGTATCGTGGCGAGGATGTACGCGGTGAAGATCAGGTAGTAGACGATGTCGGTCAGCACGATGTAGCTCTTGCCGGTTCGCGGATTGTCGTGGAAGACGTCGGCAGCGTACGCACGGCCGAACCGTTTGATCAGTGGGCCGAGCCATAGTGCGAGGCCGATGAGCAGCACGGTGGTCGCGATTTCGAGAGTCCACCAGGGCATGGTTGCCTCCCCGTTCAGTTGACGGATCTTGTTGAGGACGGCCACGGCGGCGACCGCCGCGGTCACGAGTGCGACGAGTGTGGCGATGCGACGACGTCGACGCCGTCGCTCCCGGTCGTCGGCGATGCCGCCGACCACCCGGGCGAAGAGATCGTTCGAGGGCTCCGGTGGGCGTCCCGGGTCGCCCATCGCGTCGCGCAGAAGGTCGTCGAGCCGAGTCATCGGGCATCCTCCAGGACTCTGGCCAAGGTCTTCCGGCCACGTCTCAAGTGCGTCTTCACGGAGTTCTCCGACAAGCCGAGCGTGGAAGCGGTCGCGGCGATACCGAGGTCGTAGTAGTAGTGCAGGGTGAGGCACTCGCGCTGTCGCATGGGCAGCTCGCGCAGCGCGGCGATCACCTCGGCCCGATCCGCACGGTCGCCCGCCAGTTCCTCGGTCGATGGCTCGTCGGGTTCGGCGGGCGGTCGGTGGCGAAATGACACGAACCCGCGGCGGTTGTGGTCGCGCGCCAGGTTGATGACGGTCCGCCGTAGGTACGCCGTCGCCTTGCTCGGGTCCCGTAGCCGGTGGACGTGCCTGGCCAGCCGGATGAAAGCCTCCTGGACGAGGTCCTCCGCCGCGGTCTTGTCGTCGACGTACCACCGTGCCATGTGCACCAGAGCCGCTCCCTCGCTCGTGAAAAGCGCCCCGAGAAACCCGTTGTCGGCGTCCTCGCCGGCGACGGCATCTACGTCCATGGCACTCGTCCCCATCACTCTCGTTGACGAGTGAGACGGGAACGGGGGTGACAGCCCCCGAGCAGGAAAAGAAACTCCTTCGACCGGTCACCCTCCGGGCCCGGCACAGACGTCTTCGAAGCGATTCTACGAATTCGTCTCGGTCTGAGGAGGGGACCAATGTCTTACATGTACGACCCCAGCATCGCCCAGGATCTAGCGGCGGAGCACCGTGACCGCGAGATCGTCGCCCGCCAGGCTCGGCACCGCGTCCAGATCGCTAGGCAGGCTCGCCGACAGGCGAGGCTCGCCGAGCAGATCGCACATCAGGCGACTCTCTGCGAACAGAACGCGGGGCAGGCCGTGGAGTGGCTTCCGAAGCCCACGCGTCAGCACACCGACAGCGTCTTCGTCCTGGTGAGGCGGGTCGGCGACTTCATCCGCAACGCCGTCGGACACAGCGGTAGGACTCCAGGTGTCCAGGCGCACTGACCTCGGCCGCTCGGTACTCCTCTATGTCGGTCTCGGTGTCGGCTGGGCAGTCCTCGCCCGCCTCTTCATGGCCTGCTTCACCGACGACCCCTCGTTCACCCTCGAGGGAACGGGCCTGATCGTCGCTCTGGCCCTGCTCGGGTTCCTCGGTCTGGGAGCGGTCCGAGGCGCTCGCCTCTCGGGCCGTACGCGCTGGTGGCGGCTCGCGCCGGTGCCAGGGCTGCTGCTCTTCAACAGTCTGGGATTCCTCTTCCTCCCATGCGTAGTTGCCGGAGTCATCGTCGGGCGCTCCCGCAGGGCATGGATCCAGATGTTGCTGGCGATGGTCGGGGTGTCTGGGTCGGTTGCCCCGATCCTTCTCTTACTTCTCTCGGGAGGAGCGACGGACAATCCGCCGGTTCCGACGCTGGTCACTGGCGTGGTCCTCTACGCCGCCTGCGGACTGGCACTCGTCGCCGCCTTCCGCGAGTGGTCGCGCCCCTGGCTGGCCCGAACTCTCGATGAAGGAGATCTTGCGGTCAAAGCGCCATATGACGATAGGTTGTCCTCATGTCAGGACTGCTTGTGACCGTGGCGCCGACCGGGGCGGAAACCGCGAAGGAAGACTGCCCGCAGCTGCCGACGACGCTCGAGGAGCTGGTGGCGACAGCCGTCGAGTGCGAAGAGGCGGGGGCGCGGATGATCCACGTCCACATCCGCGACGACGACCATGCGCCGACGCTCGACCTGGGACGGCTCACCGAGACGGTCGATGCGCTCCACGAGAAGACCGAGCTGATCGTGCAGCTCTCCACCGGCGGCTCGGTCCATGACCCGCTGGACAAGCGGCTGAAGGTGCTCGACGCCGGGCCGGACTCGTGCTCGCTGACGATGGGCACGACGAACTTCGGCGACGACGTCTTCTCCAACCCGTGGCCGTTCATCACCGAGCTCTACCAGCTCACCCAGGAGCGCGGCGTGGTGCCGGAGTTCGAGCTCTTCGACCTGGGCCACGTCGCCGCGCTGCAGCGGCTGCTGGGGAAGTACGGGCTGCCCGCCGGCGGCAAGGTCCACGTCGACTTCGTCATGGGCGTGCCCGGTGGCATGCCCGGCACCTCGGCCGCGCTGGTCGCCGGCGTCGCCGCGCTGCCGGAGGAGGTGACCTCGTGGTCGGCCACCGGCATCGGCCGCTCGACCCTCCCGGTCATGCTCACCTCGCTCGCCATGGGTGGGCACCTGCGGGTCGGGATGGAGGACGTACTCACCCTCGCCAAGGGTGTCCCGGTCGACGCCAACCGCCAGCTCGTGGAGCGGGCGTTCGAGGCGGCCGCGGTCGCGCAACGTACGCCGATGAGCACCGATGAAGCCTGGGCCCTCCTCGGCCTCAAACGATAGGCACGGCCCGCAGATCGCGCCGAGTCGGCTCGTTCTGACCGAGATCCGCGTCGAGTCGGCTCGTCATGACGAGCCGACTCGGCAAGATCTTCTGTCAGGACGAGCCGACTCGACCTGATTCTTGGTCAGGTTGCGCCGAGTCGGCGGTGAGGTAGCGGTCGATCGTCGGGCCTACCCAGGCGACGATCTCCTCGGGGTCCATCTCGACGATGGGCGGGAGGTGGAGTACGTAGCGGCCCAGCGCGATGCCGAGGAGCTGGGTGGCGACGAGGGCCGCCCGGCGGGCGGCCTGGGCCGGGTCGGGGCACAGGGGAGCGACGGCGGCGGCGACCTGGGTGGCGAAGATGCTCCGCATCTGCTCCGCGGCCTGAGGGTCCGAGGCTGCTCGGCGGAGCAGGGCCATCAGGGTGCCCTCGGAGTCCCAGGTGCGTACGAAATGGGCGGTCATCACGCGGCCGACCTCGCCCTCCGGAGTCGCGGAGAGGTCGGGGAGGGCCAGGTCGATCGAGGCGGCGACCTTGAAGAGCTCCTCCTTGTTGCCGAAGTAGCGCATCACCATCGACGGGTCGATCTGCGCCGCTGAGGCGATCGAGCGGATGGTGGTGCGGTCGTATCCCTGCTGCGCGAAGTGCTCGCGCGCGACGGCGAGGATGCGCTCGCGGGTCTCGGCTCCGGATCGGCGGGTCTCGGTCATGCCAACAATTGTAGGCCAACAGGCGTTGACGTCAATGGCGGCAGCGCGCTAGCTTGGTCAACATCAGTTGGCCAACACGCGTTGACCAACCCAACCGGAGCAAGGAGAGCATCATGTCCACCATCACCACTGATGTGCTCGTCGTCGGCGCCGGCCCCACCGGGCTGGCGGTGGCGGCCAAGCTGGCCGCGGCCGGCATCGACGTCACCGTCATCGACAACCAGGCCTCCGGGGACAACACCTCCCGGGCCGCGGTTGTCCACGCCCGCACCCTGGAGGTCCTCGCCGATCTCGGCGTCTCCGCGCGCCTGGTCAAGGAAGGCATCGAGGCGCCGCGCTTCACCATCCGTGACCGCGACAAGGTCCTGGTGCCGATCCGCTTCGACGACCTCCCCAGCGACTTCCCCTATGCCCTGATGGTCTCCCAGGCGGTCACCGAACGGGTCCTCCTCGATCGCCTCACCGAGCTCGGCGGTCACGTACGCCGGCCGCTCGCCCTCGTCGACCTCGTCCAGGACGACGACGGCGTCACCGCCACCACCGAGGACGGCACCGAGATCCGGGCGCGCTACCTCGTCGGCGCCGACGGCATGCACTCCATCGTGCGCGACAAGGCCGGGATCGGCTTCCCGGGCGGGAAGTACGCCGAGTCGTTCAGCCTCGCCGACGTACGCATCGAGGGCGACCTGCCGCACGACGAGGTCATCCTCTACTTCTCGCCCGAGGGCACCCTGGTCTCAGCGCCGCTGCCCGACGGCTCGTTCCGGTTCGTCGCCCCGGTTCCCGAGGCACCGGAGAACCCCGACGTCGACTACGTCCAGGCCCTCCTCGACCAGCGAGGCAGCATCAAGAGCCCGGTCAAGGTCACCGAGGTGATCTGGGGTTCGCGCTTCCGGGTCCACCACCGCGTGGCCGACGCCTACCGTGCGGGCCGGGTGCTGATCGCCGGCGACGCCGCCCACGTCCACAGCCCCGCCGGCGGCCAGGGCATGAACACCGGTATCCAGGACGCGGTCGTGCTCGGCGACGCCCTCGTCGCGACCATCGCCCACGGCGACGAAGCCGCGCTCGACACCTACGCTGCTCGGCGCCGGCCGGTCGCCGAGGAGGTCATCGAGCTCTCCGACCGCCTGACCCGGTTCGGCATCGCGCAGGGGGTCCGGCGGAGCGTACGGAACCTGGTGCTGTCGACGCTCGCGCGGCTCCCGCGCTTCCGCCGGATGCTGGCCTGGCGCCTGTCCGGTCTGGTCTACCGCGACCGCTGAGCGCGCGGCCTGGTCACAGCGACAGGTAGCCCGCCGAACGCAGGCCCTCGATCACATCATCGAGGGCCTCGTCGATGGAGCGGCCGGTGGTGTCGACGCGTACGTCGGCGTCGGCCGGCTCCTCGTAGGGTGAGGAGATCCCGGTGAACTCGGGGATCTCGCCGGCCCGGGCCTTCGCGTAGAGGCCCTTGCGGTCGCGCCGCTCGCACTCCTCCAGCGGCGTGGCCACGTGGACCAGGAAGAAGGCGCCGCCGGCGCCGTCGACGTAGCCGCGTACGTCCTGGCGAGTCGAGTCGAAGGGCGCGATGGGGGAGCAGACGGCGAGGCCGCCGTGGCGCGAGATCTCGGCTGCGACCCAGCCGATCCGGCGGATGTTGGTCTCCCGGTCCTCCTTGGAGAAGGTCAGCCCGGCCGACAGGTTGCGGCGCACGACATCGCCGTCGAGCGAGGTGACCGTACGCGCACCCTGCTCCAGGATTCGGTCCATCAGGGCGCGGGCGAGGGTGGACTTGCCGGAGCCGGACAGGCCGGTGAAGAAGATGACCAGGCCCTGCTCCTCGGGAGCGGGCTGGTCGCGGTCGATGACCGCGGCGATCTCGTCGGGGTAGTCCTCCGCGGTGGGCGCGGCCAGCGCGTGGACCGGGTCGCCCCCTGCGTACGCCGCGACGACCGCCACGCCGAGCGCGTGGTCGGCCTCGGGGTCGTTGTGGGAAGCCAGCGGCACCGCGACCACGGCCGCGTCGGGCAGTGCGTCCGCGGCCAGCAACGAGGCCCGCAGCAGTGCGACGGGGGAGAGCGACGGGGTGCCGTGCCCGACGAGAGCGAGCAGCAGCACCGGCCCCAGGGTCGCGATCTCGGCGATCTCAGCGGTGGTGAGCGCGTCGGTGACCGGCACGACCGTCCGCCCGGCGTACGCCTCGCGGGTCTGTGACGGGGTGAGGTAGAGCCGACGGAACGGGCCGTAGGCGGGAGTGGAGAGGCCGGTGACCTCGCCGGCGGGCCAGATGACCGACGCGATCGGCAGTCCCTCGGGGTCGACGATCTCCACCGCGCCGTCCGCGGCCGCGCTCTCGGCAACGGACGCGGGGAGGGCCAGCGTCAACGCCGACCCGGGGACGTTCAGCGGACCCGGAAGGGCGCCGGAGACGATCAGCTCGATGTCGTCGAGCTCGCGCGGGGTGGGAGAGAACTGCTGAGGCACAAGATCACCTGTTGAGGTCGTATGAGATGGAGAACGGGCGGCGCATCCCGTTGCCGGAATGCGCCGCCCAGTCCTGAATGGCTCGACTGATCAGTCGTTGATCATGCCCGCGCCGACGGTGACGCCGGTCGCCTCGTCGATGAGGATGAAGGAGCCGGTGGTGCGGTTCTTCGAATAGGGGTCGCACAGCAGCGGCTTGGTGGTGCGCAGCTGGAC
Organism: Nocardioides sp. NPDC127514; assembly: GCF_040302125.1. NCBI lineage: Bacteria > Bacillati > Actinomycetota > Actinomycetes > Propionibacteriales > Nocardioidaceae > Nocardioides > Nocardioides sp. NPDC127514. The sequence goes on from NZ_JBEORF010000025.1 coordinate 108,587, forward strand.
GCGGCCGATCTCGTTGAGGCCGAGCTCCTTGGTCTCCAGGTCGCGGTGGAGGCTGTTGACGTCCAGGCGGTACTGGATGTCCTTGACCAGCGCTCGCGCCGAGTTGGAGGTGTGCTTGATGGCCAGCTTCTGCCGCGGACGCAGCGGAGCGTTGGTCATCCAGCAGATCATGGCGTCGATGTCCTGGCTCGGCTCGGGGGCGTTCTTGACCCGCGAGATCATGTCGCCGCGGCTCACGTCGACGTCGTCCTCGAGGCGGACGGTCACCGACATCGGCGGGAACGCCTCGGGGATCTCCTTGTCGAACAGGTCGATCCCGGCGATCTTGCTGGTCATCCCGGAGGGGAGCACCATGACCTCGTCGCCCGGCTTGAGTACGCCACCGGCGACCTGGCCCGCGTAGCCGCGGTAGTCGTGGTGGTCGTCGGACTTCGGCCGGATGACGTACTGCACCGGAAGGCGCACGTCGACCAGGTCGCGGTCGGAGGCGACGTGGACGTGCTCGAGGTGGTGGATCAGCGTCGGGCCGGAGTACCAGTCCATGTTGGTGGATCGGGTCACCACGTTGTCGCCCTGGAGCGCCGAGATCGGGATGACCTCGAGGTCCGGGATGTTCAGCTTGGTCGCGAACGCGGTGAACTCGGCCGAGATCTTGTTGTAGACCTCCTGGGAGTAGTCCACGAGGTCCATCTTGTTGATGCACAGGACCAGGTGGGGCACGCGCAGCAGCGAGAGCAGCACCGCGTGACGGCGCGACTGCTCGGTCAGGCCGTGACGAGCGTCGACGAGCACCAGGCCGAGGTCGGCGGTGGAGGCGCCGGTGACCATGTTGCGCGTGTACTGCACGTGGCCCGGGGTGTCGGCGATGATGAACTTGCGGTTGGGCGTCGCGAAGTAGCGGTAGGCGACATCGATGGTGATGCCCTGCTCACGCTCGGACCGCAGTCCGTCCGTCAGCAACGACAGGTCGACGTAGCCGTGGCCCTTGTCCTGCGAGGTCTTCTCGACCGACTCGAGCTGGTCGGTGAAGATCGACTTCGAGTCGAACAGCAGCCGCCCGATGAGGGTGGACTTGCCGTCGTCGACCGAACCGGCGGTGGCGAACCGCAGAAGGTCCATGGCCATCAGAAGTAACCTTCCTTCTTGCGGTCCTCCATGGCAGCCTCGGAGAACCGGTCGTCACCGCGGGTCGCGCCTCGCTCGGTGACCCGGGCGGCGGCGACCTCCTCGATGATCTCGGGGATCGTGGATGCGGTCGACTCGACGCAGCCGGTCAGGGTCATGTCGCCGCAGGTGCGGTAGCGGACCGTACGCTCGGTGACGACCTCGCCCTCGCGCAGCGGGTTGAGCGGGGTCTCGGTCAGCAGCATGCCGTCGCGCTCGAACACGCGACGCTGGTGGGCGAAGTAGACCTTCGGGATCTCGATGCCCTCGCGGCCGATGTAGTCCCAGATGTCCAGCTCGGTCCAGTTGGAGATCGGGAAGACCCGCATGTGCTCGCCCTCGTGGAGGCGGCCGTTGTAGAGCGACCAGAGCTCGGGGCGCTGCATCTTGGGGTCCCACTGGCCGAACTCGTCGCGGTGGGAGTAGACGCGCTCCTTGGCGCGGGCCTTCTCCTCGTCGCGGCGACCGCCACCGAAGGCGGCGGTGAAGCCGTTCTCCTCGATCGCGTTCAGCAGGGTGGGCGTCTGGAGCCGGTTGCGCGAGGTCTTGCCGTCGTCGACGACGATGCCGCGCGCGATGGCGTCATCGATGCTCGCGATCACCAGGCGTACGCCCAGACGGCTGACCCAGCGGTCACGGGTCTCGGCGACCTCGGGGAAGTCGAGGCCGTTGTCGATCTGGAGAACGGGGAAGGGGATCTTGGCGGGGAAGAAAGCCTTCTCCGCAAGTCGCAGCATCACGATGCTGTCCTTGCCCCCCGAGAACATCAGGACAGGCTTCTCGAACTCGGCCGCGGCCTCGCGGAAGATGTGGATCGACTCGGCTTCCAGCTGGTCGAGCTGGCTGAGCCGGTAGTCGGCGTGTGTTGCAGTCATTACGGAACCAGAGGACCTCTCCGTCAGGTTGAGGCGCCCATGCTAGTGGCGGCTTCCACGGCACGGCGAAATGTCCCATCCCCGCGTGGGCAGGAATCCGAGTGTACGCAGGCGACGGGCCATGTCCGGAAGCGCCACTCGCACGGTGAGATGGCCGGCGCGACGTGGTCAGCGCCGCGGCGCCACGGCGACCCGGTCCCCGGCCAGCAGGAAGGCGATCTTGTCGACGTCGTCCGCCGGAGACGGCGCGAGATCGAACCGCTGGAACAGGTCGCGTACGCCGCCGGGGTCGACGTCCTCGCCCGGCCGAAGGCCCAGCGCCTGCCGGATCGTCTCGGCGTGGATGCGCCGCCCGCCGAGCCGGTCCCAGCGCTCCGTGACGAGCGCCGCCTGCGCGCCGAAGGTGGCCAGCTCGGTGCGGGTGGCGGGGATCCCGGCGGAGCGCGCCCGGCCCAGGTCGGCGATCCTCGCGGAGGCCTCCTCGGGTGTCGTCGGCCGCAGGATGTGCGTCGACGGATACTCGTACGTCGGCCAGAACCACTTCCCCGAGGCCCGGCGCAGCGCGAACTTCCCGTGGTGGCCCCCGAGGGAGAAACGCGGCCGGGCCCGCTGGTCGAGCCACGAGGTGGGCTGGTTGCGCAGCGCCGCGAGCCGGGTCGTGATCTCGGGCAGCGGCGCCTCGACGGGGTGCGGTGCCCGGCGCCAGGGCAGGTCGGGGTCGGCCGAGAGCGAGACCGCGCCGGGGAGGTCGTCGCCGTAGGAGGCGAGCAGCGTCATCGGGTCGGTGTCGGGCAGCCCCCGCTCGCGCGCCCATCTGCGGCGTACGTCCTCGCGGGCGGGGAGCAGGTTGTCCAGCCAGGCGCGGGCGGCTCCCGGGTTCAGGGCGGGGCCGGTGCGGGGGAGGGAGAGCGAGATGGGCGTCGGGCCGGCGGTCTCGGCGTAGGTGAAGTCGATCCGGTCGCCGACCTGGCGGAAGGTGCCCATCCGGCGGCGGCCGGCGAAGGCGTACAGCTCTCGCATCAGGGGCCGGTCAGACAGCGGGCCAGGACGGCGTCGAGGTCGACGTCCTCCAGGGGCGGGGCGATCGGGGAGAGCTGCGTGGGCGCCAGGTAGACGTCGAGGACGTCCAGCAGCGCGAGCGCCTTGCCGAGCTCGGCGCGCGGGTGACCGGACTCGACGTCGACCACGAACCGCCGGCCCACGCCGGCCCGGTGCGCTAAGTCGCTCTGGGTGAGTCCGGCGCGGCGCCGGGCGGAGCGCACGGCTGACCCGAAGGCGGCCGGTGAGGTCAGGTACGGCGACGGCACGATGAACACTCTACGTGATGTTCCCGTACGGGAACATCGCTGCGTTATGCGCTGTGACCGGTCTCGAACCGCTGCTTACAGTGCCGAACATGAAGATCACCGTTGTCGGCGTGGGCTACGTCGGGATGTCGCTCGCCGTCCTGCTCGCCCAGAAGCACGACGTCGTCGTCCTGGACATCTCCCAGGAGCGGGTCGACCTGGTCAACGCGGCCAGGACCCCGATCGAGGACGCCGAGATCACCAGCTTCCTGGCCACCAAGGAGCTCGGCCTGCGCGCGACCCTCGACAAGGAGGACGCCTACGCGGACGCCGCGTACGTCATCGTCGCCACCCCGACGAACTACGACGAGGCCTCGAACTACTTCGACACCTCCACCGTCGACAGCGTGATCGCCGACGCCGTGACCTACGCGCCGGAGGCGGCGATCGTGGTGAAGTCGACCATCCCGGTCGGCTACATCGCGGCCAAGCGCGAGCAGCACCCCGAGGTGACGCTCTTCTTCAGCCCCGAGTTCCTTCGCGAGGGCAAGGCGCTCCACGACAACCTGCACCCCTCCCGCATCGTCGTCGGCGACGACTCCCCGGCGGCGAAGGGCTTCGCCGAGCTGCTGCTCGAGGGCTCGCTCGAGCCCGACGTACCGGTGCTGATGACCGGCGCCACCGAGGCCGAGGCGATCAAGCTGTTCGCCAACACCTACCTGGCGCTGCGGGTCGCCTACTTCAACGAGCTGGACACCTACGCCGCCACCCACGGGCTCAACACGACCCAGATCATCGAAGGCGTCGGCCTGGACCCCCGGATCGGCTCGCACTACAACAACCCGAGCTTCGGCTACGGCGGCTACTGCCTGCCCAAGGACACCAAGCAGCTGCAGGCCAACTACCAAGACGTCCCGCAGAACCTCATCTCGGCGATCGTCGAGGCCAACACCACGCGCAAGGACTTCGTCGCCACCGACGTCCTGCGGCGCGAGCCGAAGGTGGTCGGGGTCTACCGGCTGATCATGAAGTCCGGCTCGGACAACTTCCGCGAGTCCTCGATCCAGGGAGTGATGAAGCGGATCAAGGCCAAGGGCGTCGAGGTGGTCATCTACGAGCCCGAGCTCGACGAGCCGGAGTTCTTCCACTCCGAGATCATCAAGGACCTCGACGAGTTCAAGCAGCGGGCCGACGTGATCATCGCCAACCGGCGCACCGACGTGCTCGCCGATGTCGCCGACAAGGTCTACACGCGCGACATCTACGGGCGCGACTGAGGCCCTCCGGCGGAAGAGTTCTGCTCCCGTGGGCGACCTGCGGGTAACGGACCGGTGAACATCGGTTCGCAATGAACCGTGCGCGGATGCGTACAGTTATGGTCGCGTCTTCTGTTCAGTTCTAGGAATGAGGCAACATCATGGCTGGTGACTCCGAGACCCGCCCCTGGGGTTCGTGGCACGTCATCGACATCGGTCCGGGCTACAAGGTCAAGCGGATCGAGGTGCTGCCCAACAGCCGCCTCTCCTACCAGACCCACACGCACCGCTCCGAGCACTGGGTGGTCATTTACGGCAAGGCGACCTGCATCATCGACGGCGTGACCACCATCGCCGGCCCCGGTGAGTCCGTCGACGTCGCCGTCGGCCAGGCCCACCGGATCTGCAACGAGACCGACGAGCCGCTCTCGATCATCGAGGTCCAGCGCGGTGGCTACACCGGCGAGGACGACATTGTCCGCCTCGAGGACGACTTCGGCCGCGCAGAGGCCGAGCAGAAGGTGGCCGCGGAGGCCTGATTCCGCTCAGGCCAGCAGGCCGAGCAGGTACTTCCCGTAGCCGCTCTTCAGCAGCGGCTGGGCGAGCCGGGAGAGCTCCTCGTCGGAGAGCCAGCCCTGGCGCCAGGCGACCTCCTCGGGGGCGCCGATCTTGGTGCCCTGGCGGTGCTCGATGGCGCGGATGAAGTTGGCGGCCTCGTTGAGGTCCTCGAGGGTGCCGGTGTCGAGCCACGCGGTGCCGCGCGGCAGCACCTCGACAGAGAGCGTGCCGGCCTCGAGGTAGATCCGGTTGAGGTCGGTGATCTCGAGCTCGCCGCGCGCGGACGGCTTCAGGTTGCGGGCGTGCCCGATGACCGAGCTGTCGTAGAAGTAGAGACCGGGGACGGCGTACGGGCTCTTCGGCTTCTCGGGCTTCTCCTCCAAGGAGATGGCCTTGCGGTTCTCGTCGAACTCGACGACGCCGTAGGCGCGCGGGTCGGCGACGCGGTAGCCGAAGACGGCGCCGCCCGTGATCGTCTTGAAGCGGGCCAGCTGGGTGCCGAGGCCGGGGCCGTAGAAGATGTTGTCGCCCAGGACGAGACCGACACCGTCCTCGGACTCGTCGAGGAAGCCGACGTCGGCGCCGATCGTGAACGCCTGGGCGAGGCCGTCGGGGGAGGGCTGCTCGGCGTAGCTGATGTTGACGCCGAGATGGCTGCCGTCACCCAGGAGCCGGTGGAACCCGGAGGCCTCGTGGGGCGTCGTGATCACCAGGATGTCCCGGATCCCGGCCAGCATCAGCGTGGTCAGCGGGTAGTAGATCATCGGCTTGTCGTAGATCGGCATCAACTGCTTGCTGATCGCGAGTGTGATCGGGTGCAGACGTGAGCCGGTGCCTCCGGCAAGGATGATCCCCTTCATGGTCAGTTGATCCTACGGATGTTCACCCCACGTTCTAGGGAACCCACCGGGGCGAGGCGACCACCGGGTGGTTAATTCTGCCTACGATGAACCGGTGAGACGGATTCTTGTGACAGGCGGGGCCGGGTTCATCGGCTCCAACTTCGTGCACCACCTCGTGGCCAACACCGATGCGTACGTGACGGTGCTCGACAAGCTGACCTATGCCTCCTCGGAGGCATCGCTGGCGGGGCTCCCGGAGGATCGGGTGAAGCTCGTGGTCGGCGACATCGCGGAGGCCGCGGTCGTCGAGCCGCTGGTGGCGGAGTCGGATGCCGTGGTGCACTACGCGGCCGAGTCGCACAACGACAACTCGCTCTCCGACCCGGCTCCGTTCGTCCAGACCAACATCGTCGGCACCTTCGTGCTCCTCGAGGCGGTCCGGCGTCACGACGTACGTTTCCACCACGTCTCCACCGACGAGGTCTACGGCGACCTGGACCTCGATGACCCGAAGCGGTTCACCGAGGACACGCCCTACCAGCCGTCCTCGCCCTACTCGGCCTCCAAGGCCGGCTCCGACCACCTCGTCCGCGCCTGGGTGCGCTCCTTCGGCGTACGCGCGACGATCTCCAACTGCTCCAACAACTACGGCCCCTGGCAGCACGTCGAGAAGTTCATCCCGCGTCAGATCACCGAGGTGATCGAGGGGCGCCGGCCGCGCGTCTACGGCGACGGGCTCAACGTGCGCGACTGGATCCACACCGACGATCACTCCTCGGCGGTCTGGACGATCCTGGAGAAGGGCCGGATCGGGGAGACGTACCTGATCGGTGCGGACGGCGAGAAGTCCAACGTCGACGTCGTCCGCGCGATCCTGCGTCACTTCGGGCGTCCCGAGGACGACATCGAGTGGGTCACCGACCGCGCCGGCCACGACCGTCGCTACGCGATCGAGTCCGGCAAGCTGCGCAGCGAGCTCGGCTGGGAGCCGAAGTACCAGGACTTCGACAAGGGCCTGGCCGCGACGATCGCCTGGTACCAGGAGAACGAGGCCTGGTGGTCGCCGCTCAAGCACGAGACCGAAGCCAAGTACGCCGCGAAGGGGCAGTGATCTCGGTGGCTGAGCTTCGTGTCGAGGAGACCCCGATCCCGGGTCTCCTGGTGGTCCATCTGCCCGTGCACGGTGACGCCCGCGGCTGGTTCAAGGAGAACTGGCAGCGCCAGAAGATGGTCGAGCTGGGGCTCCCCGACTTCGGGCCGGTGCAGAACAACATGTCCTTCAACGCCGCTCGCGGAGCGACCCGAGGGATCCACACCGAGCCGTGGGACAAGTTCGTCTCCGTCGCGTGCGGGCGGGTGTTCGCGGCGTGGGTCGACATGCGTGAGGGGACGTCCTTCGGAGCGACCTTCTCGATCGAGATCGGCCCGGAGACCGGGGTCTTCGTGCCGCGTGGGGTCGGCAACTCCTACCAGGCGCTGGAGGACCGCACCGTCTACTCCTACCTGGTCAACGACCACTGGCGTCCCGGGTTCGCCTACCCGGCGCTCAACCTCGCCGACGAGACCGCCGCGATCCCGTGGCCGATCCCGTTGGAGTCGGCCGAGATCTCCGAGAAGGATCTCGCCAACCCGCGCTTGGCCGAGATCACCCCGATGAAGCCGAAGAAGACCCTGATCATCGGCGCCAACGGCCAGCTCGGCCGGGCCCTCGTGTCGGTCTTCCCGGATGCGGACGCGGTCGACCTCGACGAGCTCGACATCTCCGACGAGAAGGCGGTCGCGGCCTGGCCGTGGCCCGACTACCAGCTCGTCCTCAACGCCGCCGCCTACACGGCCGTCGACGTCGCCGAGACGGCCGACGGCCGGCGTACCGCCTGGGCCGCCAACGCGACGGCTCCCGCGCTGCTCGCCCGGGTCGCCACCGAGCACCGGCTGACCCTGGTGCACTACTCCACCGAGTACGTCTTCGACGGCACCGCCACCGAGCACACCGAGGACGAGCCGGTCTCGCCCCTCGGCGTCTACGCCCAGTCCAAGGCCGCCGGCGACATCGCGGTCGCCGGCACCGCTCGTCACTACATCCTGCGCACCTCCTGGGTCGTCGGCGACGGCAAGAACTTCGTACGCACCATGGCGGCTCTCGCCGAGAAGGGCGTATCGCCCACCGTGGTCGACGACCAGATCGGCCGGCTCACCTTCACCGACACCCTCGCCGCGGCCACCG
>NZ_JBEORF010000026.1:0-107741 GCF_040302125.1 Nocardioides sp. NPDC127514
ATCGCCGCCACCTGCCTGCGGATCTGCGACGTGCCGCAGGAGAAGATCGACGCCGCGGCACCCATCGCCATCGAGCTGCTCCCGCAGTTCATCGAGGGCACCCCCGTGCCCACTCGGCCGACCTGAGTGACGTTTCAGCCGACGGCGCCGACGCCTCGGCAGGGTTGCTAGGCGGCGGTCGCGAAGGCCGCCTCGGACTCCGGGTTGCGGGCTACGGAGCGGCGGGCGAGGGTGAACGCGACGGCGCCGAGGACCGAGGTGACGACCATGGTGATCGCCAGCGGAACCGCGGTGTGCTCGCCGGCGACGGCGCCGAGCGGGGAGGCGAGGCCGCCGCCGAGGAACATGATCCCGCCCATCAGCGCCGAGCCGGCGCCGACCGAGGGACGGGCCTGCTCGATGGCGAGAGCGCCGGTGTTGCCCATGATCAGGCCGACGCAGGTGGTGACGACCAGGATCGGCAGCAGGATGAGCGCCTTCGGCACCGGCAGCAGCGCGACGACGAGCACGAACAGTGCGCCGATGGCGAGCACCGGCTGCGCCGACCGGATGATCTGCGCCGGGTGCACCTGCCGCTTGGCCAACCGCGCCGAGAAGAGCCCGGCGACCGTCAGGAAAGCGGCGTTGACCGCGAACCCGATGCCGTAGACCGCCGCCGAGGTGCCGATCACCGATTGGTAGAGGAACGAGGAGGAGGAGACGTACGTCATCAGGGTGGCGAACGTGAGCGACTGCGTCAGCGTGTAGCCGAGGAAGGCGGGCTTGGCGAGGAGACGGCCGAGGTCGGCGTACTCGACCCGGCGGCTGCGGCGCTCGACGGGGAGCGACTCGCGGATCGCCAGCATCACGACGACGACCTGCGCGACGGCGATCGCGGCCACGATGCCGAGCACCCCGCGCCACGGCACGAACCCGGCGAGGGCGCCGCCGATCACCGGGGCCAGGATCGGCGCGATCCCGCTGATCGACATCATGATCGACATCGCCCGCGCGGCGGCAAAGCCGTGGAGTACGTCGGCCACGATCGCCCGTGCCATCACGATCCCCGCCGCGGCGGCGAGCGCCTGGATGAAGCGGGCCGTGATCAGCAGCTCGACGGTGGGTGCCAGGGCGGCCAGCACACCGGCCGCGGCGGCAACGACCGACCCGATCAGCAGCGGCTTGAGCCGTCCGAAGCGGTCGGAGATCGGCCCCCAGGCGATCTGTCCGAGCGCGAGCCCGATCAGGAAGGCGGTGAGGGTGAGCTGGACGTTGCTCGCCGCGGCCCCCAGATCGCTGCCGATCTGCGGGAAGGACGGTAGGTAGAAGTCGATCGCCAACGGCGCGGATGCCGAGAGCAGGGCGAGCGCGAGCAAGAGCCGCGGCGGGACTGACGTCACCGAGTGAACCTCCGGAGAGTTTGGTTGAAGAAGACAACCAACCGAACGCCGAAGTCCCGCCGGACATTCCTCACCAGAGCGTGATGGACCTCTCGAAGATCCCGGTCAGGTCCTCCGCCGACGGCTGCTTCGGCGCGGTGGCGAGCAGCCGCTGCTGCTTGAGCGCCCCTTCGACCAGGTCGGGGATATCGCCGGCGACGTAGCCGACCTCGCCGATCCCGGCCGGGATGCCGATGTCCCGCATCAGGTCGCTCAGCACCCGGGGCAGCAGGTCGCGCGGCTCCTCCTGAGACTCGTCGAAGCCGGGTGCCAGCAGCCGGGCCGCACGCAGGTGCCGCTCGGGGGCGGCGTCGAAGGTGTAGCGGAAGGCCTCCGGAGCGGTCAGCGAGACGGCCATCCCGTGCGGCACCAGCGCCTCGTCGCCGGGGTAGTCCTTGGGGTGGAAGTCGCGCACCCGCCCGGCGATCGGGTAGGCGCAGGCGTGCGGGATGTGCACGCCGGCGTTGCCGAAGCCCAGACCCGCGAAGGTCGCCGCGAACGCCATGTCACCGCGTGCGAGCGTGTCGTCGCCGTGCGCGACCGCCTGCCGGAACGAGCCCGCCAGCAGCGACAGCCCCTTCTCCGACCACATGTCGGAGATCGGGTTGGCGCCGCAGTAGGGAACACGCTGATCGGGCGACTTGCGATCGTAGGAGGTGTAGGGGCGCGCCGTGTAGCTCTCCAGCGCGTGGCACAGGATGTCCATCCCGGAGGCGGCGGTCACCCCGGCGGGCTGGGTCATCATCAGGTCGGGATCGACGACGGCCAGCGTGGGGCGCAGGCGCGCGTGCGAGATCCCGGTCTTCACCTTGAGCGACAGCACGTCGAGCACGCACACGGTCGTCGACTCCGCACCGGTGCCGGTGGTGGTCGGCACCGCGACCAGGGGCAGCAGCGGGTTGGCCGGCGCGAGCCCGCGACCCACCGGCGCGTTGAGGTAGTCCATCAGGTCGCCGTCGTTGGTGGTCAGCAGGTTGACCGCCTTCGCGGTGTCGATGCTCGACCCGCCCCCGACCGCCACGATCGCGTCGAACGGCCCGTGCTCGCGGGCGAACTCGACCGCCTCGCGCATGCTCTCGTCGGTCGGCTCGACATGGACGCCGTCGAAGACGACGGCAGTGACGTCGTACGCCTTCATCTGCTCGGCCACGCGCTGCGGCAGCCCGGTCGCGGAGATGCCGGGATCGGTCACCACGAGGGCGCGGCGGGCGCCCAGCGACGCGAGGTCGTAGCCGATCTCGGCCGAGGCGCCGGTGCCGAACTTGAGCTGCGGGGAGCCATAGGTGAACACGGTCTCAGGTGTGGCGTGCGTCATGAGGCGCACGATATCGACCGGCTGCCACTCGCATCACCGGTCGGAGTGCCCAAACGTCTCGTGAGACACCCGTGGTCTTAAGTCATGTATTTCACTAGACTTTATTCAGATCAAGCCGACGCCATCAGAGGAGACCACCCATGACCATCACCGAAGCATCCCCCGTCAACGAGCTCACCGTCCACAAGGTCGGCGGCCGGATCGGCGCCCGAATCGACGGCGTCACCCTCTCCGGCGACCTCCCCGCCGAGACGATCGCCGAGATCCGGTCCGCCGTCCTGACGAACAAGGTCGTCTTCTTCCGCGGCCAGGACCATCTCGACGACCGCGCGCAGATCGCGTTCGGCGAGCGTCTGGGTCCGCTGACGACCGCCCACCCGACCGTGAACACCGGCAGCGCCCGCGTCCTGACCCTCAAGGCCAACCGCGGCATGGCCGCCAACTCCTGGCACACCGACGTCACCTTCGTCGACCGGCCGCCGGCGTTCTCGATCCTGCGCGGTGCGGAGATCCCCGAGTACGGCGGCAACACCGTCTGGGCCAACACCGTCACCGCCTACGAGCGGCTCCACCCCCAGCTCAAGGCGCTGGTCGACAACCTGTGGGCGGTCCACTCCAACGACTACGACTACGTACGCCCCGACCAGGCCGACTCCACCGACGACGTGGCCGCGCGCAAGCGCGAGGAGTTCGTCTCCACGATCTACCGGACCGAGCACCCGGCGGTCCGGATCCACCCCGAGACCGGCGAGCGCGCGCTCGTCCTGGGCCACTTCGTCAAGCACTTCACCGGCCTGAACCAGAAGGAGAGCGCGATCCTCTTCAACCTCCTCCAGGACCGGGTCACCGCCCTGGAGAACACCGTCCGGTGGCACTGGCAGCAGGGCGACGTCGCGATCTGGGACAACCGCGCCACCCAGCACTACGCCGTCGCCGACTTCGACGAGCTGCCACGCGAGGTGCGGCGCATCACCGTCCAGGGGGACGTACCCGTCTCCATCGAGGGCGAGCACAGCCGGGTGCTCGAGGGCTCCGCCGAGGTCTACAACCGCCTCGACGAGCTGATCTCCTGACCGACGTACGTCCGGGAGGTCAGGCGAGCGTGAAGCCGACCTTCCGGGCGACGACGTCGGCCGTCTCCAGGCGTACCTCGACCTCCTCGCCGAGCGGGAGCGCCGTCGCGCCGGTGACCCGGGCCTCGATGGCAGGCTCCTCGACGGTGATCGAGCCCTTCTGCTTGTCCTCGTCGTCGATCTCGACCACCACCGCGGTGAAGGTCTCTCCGACCCGGTCGTGCAGCACCCCGGCCTCGACCAGGTCGACGACGCCGCGCTCGTACGCACCACTGGTGCGCGAGGAGGCACGCATCGTCTCCGGAAGGGTGGTGAACGCGCTCGTGACCCAGTCGGGGACCGGCTGGTCGGCGCAGAGCGCCAGGCAGACCTCGCCGGCGTAGCGGTCGATCAGCCGGCGCAGCGGCGCCGTCACGTGCATGTACTCGTTCGCCAGCGCCGAGTGCTCGGTCAGCGCGGGCAGCTCGCCGTTGAACGAGGCGTACCCACTCCCGCGCAGCAGCCGGGTGCACGCGATCGCCATCGCGGCGTGCTTGCCGTTCTTGCCGTCGAGCGAGCGGATGAAGTCGGGGTAGAGCATCTCCGCCGGCCACTCCAGCCCGAGCGCCCGAGCGGTGCGGTGCAGCCGCTGGACGTCTCGGGGGTCGGGTTCGGGAAGGGTCCTGAGGAGCCCGACACGGGCGTAGACCATCAGGTCGGCCGCCCCGAAGCCGGTGAGCAGCGAGATCTGCGCGTTCCAGTCCTCGACGGGGAGCAGGTCGCGGTACTCCAGCGACCACTGATCGCCCTGGACCGAGATCTCCTGGTCGCGCAGCGGCAGGTTGACCCCGCCGCGGGCCGCCTCGAGGGCGATCCGCTTCTCGCCGATCTCCTTCAACAGCTGGAGGGAGTCGGCGTAGTCGGTCTCGGCGAACCCGTCGCCGTCGAACATCTTCTGCACGCCCTCGTAGGAGAGCTTCGCGCGCGACCTGACCAGCGCGCGCTCGACGAAGGTGTCGGTCCCCTCGCCGGTCGCGTCGAGCCTGTGGGTCCACAGCAGGGCGGGGCGTACCTGGTCCGGGAGCAGCGAGGCGGCGTCCTCGGAGAGCACCTTGGGGTGGAGCGGGATCTTCGCATCGGCGGCGTAGAGCGTCTCGCCGCGCCTGTTGGCCTCCAGGTCGACCGGGTCGCCGGGCGCCACGAAGGCGGCCACGTCGGCGATCGCGTAGTGCACCACGTAGCCGTCGCCATCACGCTCCAGGTGAAGCGCCTGGTCGAGGTCCATCGACGTCTCGGGGTCGATCGTGACGAACGGCAGGTCGGTGCGGTCGAGCTCCGGGAGCCTGGGGTTGGCCGCGGCGGCGGCCGCCGCCTCCTCCACCTCAGGCGGGAACTCGGCGGTCACCCCCAGCTCGGCCTGGAGCGCGGCGATCCCATCGCGGAGCGTGGTGGCGGCGACACCGTTGTCGGCACTGGCGACCCGGATGATGCGTGCGGAGCCCATGGCCAGAACTGTAGTGGCTACTTCTTCTTCGAAGCCTTGTACGTCTTGTGCAGCGCGGCGGCTTCCTTGCCGAACGCCTTCGGGTTGCCCTTGAAGGCGTCGAACTGCCCCCACAGACCCTTCGTGGACCTGCTGTGCGCCTTCGCCGTCCTGTCGATCTTGGCCACCGCCCGGCGCTGGGAGGAGGTCAGCGAGCGCTTCGCCCGGAGGTGCTCCGAGCGCGCCCGAGCCTTCTTCGAGACATCCTGGATCAGCCAGAACAGCCCGACGATGATGATCACGACGAGGAAGCCGGCAAGGTTGGGCCCGGAGGCGGACTCGGCGGCCAGAACGATCATGACTGGAACGTAAGCTCGCACGTTCCCGCAGGTCACAGGCGCTTTGAAAGATACCCAATCCTCGATTCGGCCATCCTGGCCCCGGGCGGCACGATAGTCCCGTGCTGATCCTGCTGCCGCCCTCGGAGGGCAAGACCGCGGCCGTACGCGGCAACCCGCTCGCGCTCGACGACCTCCGCCTCCCGGGGCTCAACCCGGCCCGAGCCAAGGTCATCGACGCGCTGGTCGAGCTCTGCACCACGCGCCCGGACGAGGCCGTCGACATCCTCGGCATCCCGAAGACCCAGCCCGAGCTCGTCACCCTGAACGCCGGGCTGGCCGATGCCCCCACCGCCCGCGCCGACCGGATCTACACCGGCGTCCTCTACGACGCCCTCTCCCCCGCCACCCTGTCCCCGGCTGCCAAGCGCCGCGCGACCAGCCGGGTCATGGTGACCAGCTCCGTGTTCGGCCTCGTCGGCCTCGCCGACCGCATCCCGGCGTACCGCCTCTCGGGCGACACCACCCTCCCCGGCATCGGCGGCGTCCAGGCCCACTGGCGCTCACACCTCGGCGCCGGCGTGTCCGAGGCCCTCGGCGACGGCCTCCTCGTGGACCTGCGGTCCGGGACGTACGCCGCATTCTGGCGCCCAGAGGACGTTGCCGCCCGCACCGCCACCGTCCGTGTCCTCCACGAGCACAACGGCCAGCGCAAGGTGGTCAGCCACTTCAACAAGGCCACCAAGGGCCGCCTCGTCCGCGCCCTCCTCGAGTCCGGCGCCAACCCCCGCACCCCCACCAAGCTCGCCCACGCCTTCCACGACCTCGGCTGGACCGTCGAGACCGGCCCCGCCACCAAGACCGGCACCCAGCTCGACATCATCGTCTCCGAGATCTGACCCCGCGCCGAGTCGGCTCGTCCTGACCGAAAACCTCGCCGAGTCGGCTCGTCCTGACGAGCCGACTCGGCGAGAAATCAGGTCAGGATGCGCCGACTCGGCGTCAGAAGAGGCCGGAGGCGAAGGGGTCGCGGGAGACGGGGAGACCGTTGAAGAGGCGCATCGAGGCGCGGTCGTCGGCGAAGAACGAGACGACGGTGACGGAGGCGGGCGAGAGCTCCATGCTGAAGACTCCGGCGATCGGGGCGCCCAGGGCGTGGGCGACGATCAGCTTGATCGGCGAGACGTGGGAGGTGACCACGACGGTCTCGCCGGCGTGGGCCTCGAGGACCCGAGAGAGGCCGTCGAGCACGCGGGCCTGAGCGGAGTCGAAGGACTCACCGCCCGGGGGCGCGACCTCGGTGGCCCCCATCCACGCCTTCATCTCGTCGGGGAAACGTTGGGCGACCTCACCGAAGGTGAGCCCCTCCCACTCCCCGAACTCGATCTCGGCGAACGCGGGCTCCTCGACCAGCCGGGCACCGAGCGCACCGGCGACGAGCTCACCGGTCTCGACGGTGCGCAGGACCGGCGAGGTCACGACGGTCGAGACCGAGGACGCGAGCGGCTTGAGCCACTCGGCGGTGAGCATCACCTGCTCGCGGCCTTCCTGGGTCAGCGGCGGGTTGTCGCCGCCGAGGCCTCCGGAGAACGCCTTGGCGGCGGTGTGCTTGGTGACCCCGTGACGTACGAGAACCAGCGTCGTCGCCGCCGCGCCGGCTCCCCACCCGCGCGCGGTCTTCTCGGTCACAGCCCCGACTCGGCGGTGCGGACCAGGATGCGGGAGCACTCCTCGCAGCGCACGACCTCGTCGGCAGCGAGCCCGCGGATGCGGGAGATCTCGGCGGGGTCGAGCTGGAGGTTGCAGCCGCCGCAGCGGCGGGCACGCAGCTCGGCAGCGCCGACACCCATCTTCTCGCTGAGCCGCGAGTAGAGGGCGAGCAGGTCGTCGGGGATGCCCTCGAGCGCGGGCGCCCGCTCCTCGGCGACCGCGGCGAGCTCGCCGTCGATCTTCGAGGTCTCGACATCAACGGAGTCGACCGCGACCGCGAGCTTCTCGGTGATCTCGGCCAGCTCGGCCTCGAGCCGGGTCACGGCCGTCTGAGCCTCCTCGAGCTGCTCCATGACCTCGAGCTCCTCGTCCTCGAGCACCGAGATCCGGCGGTCGAGGGTGGCCAGCTCGTGCTGCATGCGCTCGAGGTCCTTGGCGCTGCTGATCGCCCCGGAGTCCATCCGCTCCTGGTCGCGCCGGCGGCGGGTCTTGACCGCCTCGACGTCGGCGTCGGCCTTCTTCTGCACCCGCTCGAGGTCGTCGCGCGTGATCCGGGCGTCGCGTACGGCATCGTCGGTGGTCTTCTTCGATGCCTGCAGCTCCGCCACGACGGCGGCCTGCGGCAGGTGCGCACGGCGGTGGCGCAGCTGGAGCGCACGCGAGTCCAGCTCACAGACGTCGAGCAGCTTCACCTGGGCGAACGGGTCGGCTTTCAGCGGATTCTCCTCAGCTATTCACGATCAAGGTCCACGGGTCGGTGACGATCTCCGAGACCCGGGTCTCCACCGTATCTCCGAATGCCTCCCGAAGTCGCCTCGCCAGGACTGGCAGCCAGGTCCACTCCGCCGCCCAGTGCGGGATGTCGATCAGCGCACCGCCCTTCTCGAGGAACTCCGAGGCCGGGTGGTGGCGCAGATCGCTGGTCACATAGACGTCGTACGCAGCCACCTGATCGAGCAGGAAGTCACCCGCGCCTCCGCACAGCGCCACCGAGGAGACCGGCCGGTCGAGGTCGCCGGCGACCCGGATCCCGGCCGCGGTCGCGGGCAGCGCGGCCGCCACGGACTCGGCGAAGGCGCCCAGCGTGGTCGGCGCCACCGTCCCGGCCCGGCCGGTCCCGACATCCTCGGTCAGCCCCGGCACCAGCGGCCGCAGCGAGCTCAGCCCGAGCGCGAGCGCCAACGACTCCGAGACTCCGCCGAGAGCCTGGTCGGCGTTGGTGTGCGCGGTGAGCAGCGCGCACCGCGCGGAGACCAGCGTCGAGAGCGTACGCCCTTTGGGGGTCGTCGCGGCGAAGCCGTGCACACCCTTCAGGAACAGCGGATGATGGACCACGACCAGGTCCGCACCCCACGCGGCCGCCTCCTCGGCGACCGGGAGGGTCGGGTCGACGGCGAGAAGCACCTTCGAGACGGGCTGCGAGGGCTCGCCCCAGACCAGCCCGACAGCATCCCATTCGTCGGCGGTCGCGGGCGGGTACCAGTCGTCCAGCAACGAGGTGACGGTGGACAGAGTGGGCGGGGTCGACATGGGGTAAACCCTAGATCCCGGAACCGGGGCCGCACTCAGCGGCGGCGACGTACACGAAATCAAGTTCGTAACCGTTCTTTTACAACTGATTCCGTACTTTTCCCCGGATCTTGTGGTGGAATGCAGCGCTAAGTGAACAATCGACTGGAGCAGCGATGACCACGACAGCTACCCCGGACCAGACCTCCGGCTCGGTAACCATCACCGGCCTGACCAAGACCTATGGCCAGGCCACGGCGGTCGACGGCCTGGACCTGGAGATCCGGGCCGGCGAGTTCATCTCGCTGCTCGGTCCTTCGGGCTGCGGCAAGACCACGACGCTACGCATGATCGCCGGGTTCGAGAAGCCCGACTCGGGCAGCATCGTCATCGGCGGCAAGGACGTGGTCAGGCTCGCGCCCTACCAGCGCGACGTGAACACGGTCTTCCAGGCGTACGCGCTGTTTCCGCACAAGTCCGTCGCGGAGAACGTCGCCTACGGCCTGCAGCAGCGCAAGACACCCAGGGCCGAGGTCCGAGAACGGGTCGTCGAGGCGCTGCGGATGGTGCGGATGCTCGACTACGCCGACCGCGGCCCGGCTCAGCTCTCCGGCGGCCAGCAGCAGCGGGTGGCGCTCGCCCGGGCGCTGGTCAACCGCCCCGGCGTCCTCCTCCTCGACGAGCCGCTGGGCGCCCTGGACCGCCAGCTGCGCGAGGAGATGCAGCTCGAGCTCAAGCTCCTCCAGTCCCGCCTCGGGATCACCTTCGTCTTCGTCACCCACGACCAGCACGAGGCGCTCGCGATGAGCGACCGGATCGCGATCATGCGCGCCGGGCGGATCGAGCAGCTCGCCGACGCCGAGACCGTCTACAACCAGCCCGCCAGCGCGTACGTCGCCGGCTTCGTCGGCCAGCAGAACTTCCTGCACGGTGAGGTCAGCGCCGACGGCACCACCGTCGAGACCCCCTTCGTGGTCGTCGAGGGTCCCGCCAAGCCCGACGGGAAGCCCGGCGAGGCCCACCAGGCCGCGATCCGCCCCGAGATGATCTCGATCGAGCCCCGGGCCGAGTCCGGGACCGTGACCGAGGGCCTCAACTCCGTCGCCGGCGAGGTCCTCCAGGTCTCCCCTCTCGGCGAGGTGATCCAGTACCTCGTCAAGGTCACCGACGAGCTCAGCCTGCTGATCCGCCGCCCCACCCACGGCGCCGCTCGGCTCTCCCCCGGCGACCCGGTCCTCTGCGGCTGGGCCGCCGAGGACGTACGTCTCTTCCCCCTCGACACCCCGCTCGAACAGTCCACCGCTAGGAGCCCACAGTGAACAAGCCTGTCAACAAGAACGGCAACGTACGGATCCTGGCCAGCCATGCCGGCGCGCGAGCGATCCGCCAGGAGCTCTCGCGGCGCCACTTTCTGAGCCTGGCCGCTCTCGCCGGTGCCGGCGTCGCTCTGAGCGCCTGCGGCTCGGACGGCGGTGGCGGGGCGTCCAGCGCCGTCGAGCCCGGCGGCGGCGCGACCGGTGGACCGGTCGAGAAGTCGCTGTCGATCTACACCTGGGGTGACTACGACTCCCCCGAGGTGATCGACGCGTTCAGCAAGACCGGCCCGAAGGTGACGCTCGACTCCTACGGCTCCAACGAGGAGCTGATCTCGAAGCTGGTCGCGGCCGAGGGCACCAGCGGCTACGACATCGTCGTGCCGACCGGGGTCTACATCCCGCAGCTGATCGAGAACGAGATCATCGTCCCGCTCAACAAGGACCTGATCCCCAACATGGCCAAGGTCGACCCGAAGTTCCTCGGCCAGGACTGGGACCCGGAGAACGAATACTCGGTGTGCAAGTGCTGGGGCACCACCGGTTTCGTCTACGACACCACCGTGATCAAGCGCGACCTGGCGACGTGGAACGACTTCATCGACGCGATGCAGAACGAGGCCTCGGGCAAGACCTCGCTGCTCGACGACCCGCAGGGTGTCTCCGGCCTCTACTTCTGGGCCAACGACATCGACTGGAACACCGAGGACATGGCCGACTACGACGCCTACGAGGCCGAGGCGGTCGAGAAGTGGGCGCCGCACATCGCCGGCTTCGACTCCTACCCGGCCACCGGCGCGATGCAGCAGAACACCTTCGCGCTGATGCAGAACTGGAACGGCGACTCCCGCCTCGGGATCCTCGAGCACAAGCAGCCCGACCGCTGGAAGTGGGTCCTGCCCGGCCCGACGACCGAGCTGTGGATGGACAACTGGTGCATCCCGACCGGCGCGCCCCACCCCGAGGCCGCGCACGCGTTCCTCGACTACGTGCTGGAGCCGGAGAACTCGTTCCTGGAGATGGACTACATCGGCTACAACACCGGCGCGCTCGGCATCGAGGAGATGGCCAAGGAGCGCAAGGTCGAGCTGCCCGAGATGATCTTCTTCACCGACGAGCAGCTCGCGACCATGAAGAACGGTGCCGTCAACGAGGCTCAGGACCGGCGTACGGAGGTCTACGACAAGCTGAAGGCCGCCGCCAGTGCGTGACCGAGCGGCGAAGCGCCTCCCGGGTTTCGTCCTCGCCGTCCCGGCGTGGCTGTGGCTGACGGTCTTCTTCGTGGTGCCGTTCCTGCAGATCGCCTGGTTCAGCTTCGGCGAGAAGCCCGGGATGTTCGGCACCCACAGCAACGCGGTGATGTCGCTGGACCGCTACGCCGAGGCGTTCAGCCCGACCTTCTTCACGATCTTCCGGGCGACGCTGTGGATGAGCGTGCTGGGCACAATCGCCTGCCTGCTGATCGCGTTGCCGGCTGCGTACTTCATGGCGGTGAAGGTCCCCGCACACCGCCGCGGGCTGCTGGTCGCCCTGGTGATGGTCCCGTACTGGACCTCCTTCCTGATCCGGACGATCGGCTGGAAGGTGATCCTGTCCTCGGAGGGAGCGCTGGCCGGGTTCCTGACCGACGTCGGCCTGGTCGCCGACCCGCACGACCTGCTCAACACCCGCGGTGCGGTGCTGCTGGGTCTGATCTACAACTATCTGCCGCTGATGATCCTGCCGATGTACGTCGCCTTCGACCGCGTCGACAACGCCCTCGGTGAGGCGTCCAAGGATCTCGGCGCCGACCGGGTGCGGACGTTCTTCCAGGTCACCCTGCCGTTGGCGCGGCCCGGGATCATCGCCGGCATCGTCCTGGTCTTCATCCCGATGATGGGCGACTACGTCACCCCGGCGGTCCTCGGCGGCGCGAAGGGCACGATGGTCGGGTCCCTGATCGCCAGCCAGTTCCTGACCGCGCAGAACTGGGCACTGGGCTCGGCCATGGCCGTCGTCCTCATCCTGCTCACCATGCTCATCGTCGTCCTGGCCATCACGCTGATGTGGGCCGTGGGATGGCTCCTGCACAGGCGCAGCAAGCTGGTCATCGGAACCGTCCCGCCTCCGGACACGAGGCTGCACACCAAGGAGGTGGTGACCGCATGAGCAGACCCTCCGGCACCAATCTCGCGCTCGGCGCGTGGACGACCCTGGTCTTCCTCTTCCTCTTCGCCCCGATCATCGTGATCGGCATCTACTCCTTCAACGGCGGCCGACTGCTCACCGCCTGGGACGGCTTCAGCCTGGAGCCGTTCACGGCGATCATCGAGCGCCCGACCGTACGCCACACCGTCGCCGTCTCCCTGCAGACCGCCGTCGTCGCCGCCCTCCTGGCGAGCGTGCTCGGCACCCTGGCCGGGATGGCGATGGCCCGGTTCCCGGGCCGCTGGGCGGGCCCGTTCACGCTGCTGTTGCTGCTCGTCTCGGTGACGCCCGAGATCGTCGACGGCATCGCGCTGCTCCCCTGGTTCGTGACGCTCGGGCAGGACTGGTCGCTGCTGCCGTTCAACAACGGCTACGTACGCCTCGTGGTCGGCCACTCGCTCTTCGCGACCGCGGTCGTCACCTACATCGTCCGGGCCCGCCTCGTCGGGCTGGACGCGTCGCTGGAGGAGGCCTCGGCGGACCTGTATGCGCGGCCGGTGGCGACGTTCTTCAAGGTCACGATCCCTCTCGTCGGACCGGCCGTGCTCGCCGGTGGGCTGCTGGCCTTCACGCTGAGCCTCGACAACACGGTGATCTCCTCGTTCATCAACGTCTCCGGCACGACCTCGTGGCCGGTCTACGTGCTCTCCTCGGTCCGCTCCGGTCTCAAGCCCGAGATCGCCGCGGTCTCCACGATCCTGCTGGTCTTCACGCTCCTGGTCCTCGGCCTGGTGGCGCTCGTGCTCAAGCGCTCGGGCTCCTCGGTCACCGACACCATGGCCGTCAACTGATGGGCTCTGGCGCCCTCGCAGCGGACGTGCTGCTGCGAGGTGGCCGCGTGCTGCGCAAGGGCCGGTGGGAGGAAGTTTCGCTGGCCGTGCGCGACGGCCGAATCGCGGCCATCGGCGCGGAGCTCGACGCTCTGGCCGGCCCCGAGACGGTGGTCGAGGAGCTCGACGGCCGATGGGTCCTGCCCGCCTTCCACGACTCCCATGTGCACCCGATCCAGGCCGGGCTGGAGATGAACCAGTGCGACCTGACCGGGCTCTCGACCCTCGAGGGCTACCTGGACGCCATCGGCTCCTACGCCGCGGCCGACCCGGGACGCACCTGGGTCACCGGCGGTGGCTGGTCGATGGACTCCTTCCCGGGAGGCGTGCCGACCGCGTCGCCTCTGGATCGCCTGCTTCCCGACCGGCCGGTCTTCCTGCCCAACCGCGACCACCACTCCGCCTGGGTGAACAGCCGCGCGCTCGAGATCGCCGGCATCGACGCCGGCACGCCAGACCCCGCCGACGGGCGCATCGAGCGCGACTCCGCCGGCCGGCCCACCGGTGCGCTGCACGAGGGGGCGATGGCGCTGGTCGGCTCGCTGGTCCCCGCCCCGACCTCGCGCGACCTGACCGAGGCGCTGCTCACCGCACAGCGCCATCTCCACTCCGTCGGCATCGTGGGCTGGCAGGACGCGCTGGTCGGCGACGGGCTCGGCATGCCCGACTCGCTGCCGACCTACATCGCCGCCAACGAGTCCGGCGCGCTCACCGCGAAGGTCGTCCTCGCCCAGTGGTGGGACCGGGACCGAGGCCTGGAGCAGCTCCCTGAGCTGATCTCGCGCCGCGCTCGTGCCGCACAGGCAGGGCTGGACGCGGCCAGCGTGAAGCTGATGCAGGACGGCGTCTGCGAGACGCACACGGCCGCCATGCTCGACCCCTACCTCGACTCCCACGGTGATCTCACCGACAACCGCGGGCTCTCCTTCATCCCGGCCGACGCTCTGGCGACGTACGTCGCGGCGCTGGACGCCAACGGGTTCCAGGCGCACATCCACGCGCTCGGGGACCGGGCGGTCCGCGACAGCCTGGACGCGATCGAGCACGCGCGGGCGACCAACGGGGCCACCGGGCTGCGGCACCATCTGGCCCACGTCCAGGTCGTCGCGGCATCCGACGTCCCTCGGTTCGCCGCGCTCGAGGTCACCGCCAACATCCAGCCGCTGTGGGCCTGCCTGGACGAGGCAGTGGAGGTGCTGACCCTGCCGTTCCTGTCACCGGCGGCGCGGGGCCAGCAGTATGTGTTCGGGTCGCTGCTGCGTACGGGTGCCCGGATCGCGTGCGGCAGCGACTGGCCGGTCTCCGACCCGGCGCCGCTGCTCGGCATGCACGTCGCGGTCAACCGCCGCTCCCCCGACCAGCCCGCCGACGCCACCCCGTTGCTGCCCGAGGAGGCGCTGCCGGTCGCCGAGGCCCTCGCCGGCTACACCACCGGCACCGCCTACCTGAACCGTCTCGAAGGGTCCACGGGCCGGATCGAGACCGGGTACGCGGCCGACCTGGTTGTCGTCGACCACGACATCCTCGGCGAGGACACGACCGTCCTCGCCCGGACCCGGGTCACCCACACGTACGCGGACGGTCGCGAGGTCCATCGGCGCTGACCGCGTGCAAGACTCGTCGGCATGATCATCTTCGGGCTCAAGACCTACACGCGACTGCTGGCCACGCTCTCGCTGGTCTGCCCACACTGCCGCCAGCAGGCAGCCCATCGCCTGTTCGAGGTCGTCAACAAGTTCACGCTCTTCTTCATCCCGCTCTTCCCGGTGAGCAAGTCGCGCCGGATGGACTGCACCTACTGCGGCTACGCCTCGAAGCTGTCCAAGGAGCAGGCGGACCAGCTCCAGTCCGCCCCGCGTCCGAGCCTCGGCTGATCCTCGGCTTTCACAGGAACCCCACAGCCGGGGCAGGAGGTCCTCACGGATCCGGACGTCAGAGTCAGGTCAACGCACCAGGACCGACGTCGAGGAGAACCAGATGAGCCGCGTACCCGAACCCGAGAACACCCCTGAAGGCCCGGCCTATGAGGGCCGCCTGCTGGCCCGCCCGGAGGAGGAGGTGGTCGACCAGGGCGCCGGCTTCGACATCTCGACGCTGCTGACCCGCCGCCGGGTCCTCGGGCTCGTCGGGGTCGGGGTCGGAGCGGCCGCCCTGGCCGCCTGTGGGGCGGGCTCCTCGGGCTCCTCCAGCACCTCCACGGGCGGCTCCGCCGCCACCACCTCCACGACCGCCGACGGCGAGATCCCGCAGGAGACCAACGGCCCCTACCCGGCCGACGGCACCAACGGCACCAACGTGCTGACCGAGTCCGGGATCGTACGCAGCGACATCACCTCCAGCCTCGACGGCGGCACCACCGTCGACGGTGTGCCGCTCACCTTCACCTTCACCGTGACCGACATGGCCAACGCCGACGTGCCGTTCGAGGGGGTCGCGGTCTACCTGTGGCAGTGCGACGCCGAGGGCCGCTACTCGATGTACTCCGAAGGCGTCGAGGACGAGACGTACCTCCGCGGGGTCCAGGTCGCCGACGCCAAGGGCCAGGTGACCTTCAAGACCATCGTCCCGGGCTGCTACGACGGCCGCTGGACGCACATGCACTTCGAGGTCTACCCCGACGCCGACTCGGCCACGACCGGCGAGAACGCGATCGCGACCTCGCAGGTCGCCTTCCCGGAGAAGATGCTGAGCAAGGTCTACCAGGACGACGCCTACGAGGGCTCGGCCGACAACCTCGCGAGGGTCAGCCTCGACACCGACAACGTCTTCAGCGACGGCTACGACCTGGAGATGGGCACGTTCACCGGCAGCCCGAGCGCCGGCTACAGGGGCTCGCTCGCCGTCGCCGTCGACACCACCACCGAGGCAGCCATGGGCGCCGCGCCCCCGACTCGGCGCTGATGCCCCGCCAGAACCGGCCGAGTCGGCGCAACTGTCCCACCAGATCCCTGGTCGAGCAGAAGGTCGGCCGCGCGCACCCACCTCCGGATGGCGACGCGGCCTGCGCCCTACCCTGATCGGGTGAACGACGCCCAGAAGCCGAAGGATCAGGCCGGCGACGCCGCGGCGCGCGGGACGCGTCGACGGGAGCGAACCCGCGCCCGGGTGCTCGAGGCCGCCGAGCAAATGTTGTCGCAGCATGCCCCTGAGGAGATCAGGATCGAAGACGTCGCCGCCCTGGCGGGGATCTCCCCGGCGTCGGTCTACGTGCACTTCGGCACCAAGGACGGGCTGATGGCAGCCGTCACCGAGCGAGTGCTGACGGTGGCCACCGAGACCCTCCGGTCGGCCTACGCCGCGCAGACCACGCCGCTCGAGCGCTTCGCCGGCGTCGGGTCGGCCTACCTGAAGCTGCTGCTGGAGCACCCGACGGTCGTGAAGTACCTGATGGTCACCGGCGAACGCGGCCCCGGGTCGGCGGTGGAGGATCTGGTCGTCGAGCGGTTCAGCGAGCTGCGGGGCGAGTTCGAGCAGAGCATCCGTGATGCGGTGGACTCCGGCGCGATCCGGGCAGTGGATCCGGAGCTGTTGTCCTACTTCCTCTTCGGGTCCTGGAACGGGGTGGCCGCACTGGCGTTGCGCCGGGACGCACTGGCGCTGGAGCCTGACCGCGTCGAGCTGGCCGTGATCGAGGCCGGCCTGGTGTTGCTCGAGGGTCTGATCAAGGCTCCGCCTTCATCCTGACGGACAGCGGGACTTGGCGGAACGGGTCAGAACGAGTTAACTGGAGTCCGACTCCAAATCACTGCTCCGAAAGCGGCCGGCGATGACCCAGACTGCAGCACCCCCCACTCCGGGCCACGAGGCCGACGACCACACCTGGGATGCCGTGGTGGTGGGCGCCGGGCCGGGCGGCCTCACCTGCGGGGCCTACCTCGCCGCCAACGGCAAGCGGGTCCTGGTGCTCGAGGCCAACCAGGTCGTCGGCGGCAGCACCCAGGTCTTCCGCCGGGCAGGCAACAAGTTCGAGTTCGACGTCGGCACCCACTACGTCGGCGAGTGCGGCCCCGGCGGTCGGATGCAGACCGCGCTGTCCGGCCTCGCACTGACCGAACGGATCAAGTGGCTGCGCCAGCGACCCGAGGGCCACTGTCAGGTGATGATCCCCGGCACCACCTTCCAGACACCGACGGGCTGGGACACCTACCTCGACCGGCTCATCGCGGCCTTCCCCAGCGAGGAGGCCGGGCTCCGCCGCTGCGTACGGATCATGCGGATCATCGCCGCCGGGGAGCAGCCGCGGCTGCGCCCCTATCACCTGCTGCGCTGGGGCATCCGGCCGATCACGAAGCTGATGGACGCCTGCGGCCTGAGCGCGGACGCGCAGGCCGTGATCCTCGCCGAGAACGGCGACTACACCTGGCCGCCCTACCGCACGCCCACCGCGATGCACGCCGGCTTCCTCCACCACTACCTCCAGGCCGGCGCCTACTACCCGCGCGGCGGCGGGCAGGTCATCGGCGCCCACCTCACCGACGTGATCACCACGCACGGTGGCCGGGTGCGCACCAAGGCCCGGGTCGAGAGGATCCTCATCGAGGACGGACGGGCGGTCGGCGCACGTCTGGCCGACGGTGAGGAGATCCGCGCCGAGGTCGTCGTCTCCGCCGCGGATTTCAAGAGGACCTGGGCCGACCTGGTCGGCGACGAGCACCTGACCCGCCGCCTGCGCCGCCGGCTGAAGGACCTCGAGATGACGCTGCCGATGTTCGCGGTCTACGTCGCTCTCGACGTCGACCTGCGCGAACGCGGCACGCCGCCGCTGGCGTGGGTGTGGCCCACCAACGACGTCGACGCCTACTACCGCGAGGTCGAGGCGGGCCGCTGCCCGGAGCAGATGCCCGTCGGGATCAGCTGCCCCACCGCCAAGGATCCAGAGGGTACGCACTCGGCGCCGGCGGGGTACTCCACGCTCGAGCTGGTCAGCTGGGCACCGAAGGGACACGAGTTCTGGAACGTCTCCGAGGACCCCACCGACGGAGCGTCGTACGGCCGTGACGAGCGCTACCTCCAGCTCAAGGAGCAGCTGACCCAGCGGGTGCTCGACACCGCCGAGCTGATGATCCCGGACATCCGCGAGCGGATGGTCTTCTGCGAGGCCTCCACGCCGATCACCCAGGAGCGCTTCACGTTGACCAGCGACGGCTCCTGCTACGGCATCGCGCCGCTGATCAAGAACCTCGGCCCCTTCCGGCCGCGGGTCACCACCCACATCCCCGGGCTGTTCCTCGCCGGCGGCAGCACGGAGCACATGTTCGGCATCAACGCCACGATCTGGGGCGGCATGGGCACAGCCGGCGCCGTGCTCGGTCGCGACCTCGTCGCAGAGGTACGCGACGGCGCGGTCTTCGTGGACGAGGCCGACCTGACACCGATCACCGACGACTTCGACCCGCTCCTGGCCTCGAAGCCGGGCTCGGTGATCCGTCGGGCCGCCCGGCGTCGCCCCAGGGCGACGGCCTGAGCGACCCGCCAGCTCGTCTAGTTGACCTTGCGCTCGCGGTCACCCCAGTAGGGCTCACGGAGCTTGAACTTCTGCAGCTTGCCGGTGGCCGTACGCGCCAGGGAGTCGCGGAACTCGACGACCGTCGGCGCCTTGTAGCCGGCGGCTCGCTCCTTGCACCAGGCGATCAGCTCCTCCTGGGTCGCCTGGGCGCCCTCGGCGAGGACGACGAGGGCGAGGATGGTCTCGCCCCACTTCTCGCTCGGGATGCCGATGACGGCCACCTCAGCGACCGAGGGGTGCAGGAAGAGGACGTCCTCCACCTCGGCCGAGCTGACGTTCTCGCCGCCGGTGATGATGACGTCCTTGATGCGGTCGGAGATGGTGAGATAGCCGTCGTCGCCGAGGCTGCCGCCGTCGCCGGTGTGGAACCAGCCGTCGGCGAGAGCCTTCTCGGTCTCCTCCGGCTTCTCCCAGTAGCCCTCGAGCACGACGTTGGAGCGGGCCAGGACCTCCTTGTCGGGCGAGATGTCGAGGCTCACGCCGATCGCCGGCGCGCCGGCGCGGGTCAGCTTCGCGGCGCGCTCCATCGGGTCGAGGTCGTCCCACTCGGCACGGGTGCGGTTGATGGTCAGCAGCGGCGAGGTCTCGGTGAGGCCGTAGATCTGGATGAACTCCCAGCCGAGCTCCTCCTGGACGCGGACGACCGTCTTCGTGGGCGGCGGAGCGCCGGCCATGATGATCCGGACCTTGTCCCGTCCTGGGATCTCGCCCTCGGTGGCCTGCCACTGCGGGAGCGCGTCGAGCACGGCGGCCGCCACCGCCGGCGCGGCGCACATGTAGGTGACTCCGTGGTCGCGTACGCGGCGCAGGATCTCCATCCCGTCGACCTTGCGCAGCACGATGTGCTTGATGCCGAGGCCGGTCGCCGCGAACGGCATCCCCCAGCCGTTGGCGTGGAACATCGGCAGGGTGTGCAGGTAGACGTCACGATCGGTCAGCCCGGCGTGGAGCCCGAACGTCAGCGCGTTGGTCCAGATGTTGCGGTGGGTGATCTGCACGCCCTTGGGCCGGGCGGTGGTGCCGGAGGTGTAGTTGATCGCCGCGGTCGCGTTCTCGTCCGGCTCCCACGGCGTCGGCTCGACCCCCTCCTCGGCGTAGAGGTTGGCGTCGTCGCCGAGCACGAAGCGATGCTTGGCAGTCACGTCCTTCAGCGCCTCGTCGACCTCCGGGTCGACCCAGAGCACCGAGGCGCCCGACTGCTCCACGATGTAGGAGACCTCGTCGGGACGGAGACGGAAGTTAACAGGCACCAAGATGCGGCCGTAGCCGGAGACGCCGTAGAACGCGGTCAGCAGTCGCGCCGAGTTGTGGGAGACGATCGCGACCCGCTCCCCCACCCCGATGCCGAGCTCGTCGAGCCTCGCGGCCATCCGCTTCGCGAGCAACTTCATCTCGGCGTACGTCACCTCCCCGAGGGAGGCCGCCGGCTGGTCGGGCTCGTCGACGATGCCCACCCGCTCGCCGTAGACGGATGCGGCACGGTCGATGAAGTCGTTGACGCTGAACGGGACGAACACGGGCGTTACCTCCAGGTGCAAGTGGTGACCCGGATCACTGTATCGATGAGAGGTCTCTCATGGACCCCCACTTCGGACAGGTGGTCAGGCACTATCGGAGGGTCATGTCGCGCACCCTGAAGATCCTTCTCCCGCTGGTCGTCCTCGTGGCTGTCGGCGTCTATCTGGCCGGCTCCTTGGCCGGAGCCTCCGAGAACGACCCGCCGCCCCGCGAGCCCGTCGTACTGCCTTCGCAGTCGGTCTCGCCGTCCGCGCCGAGCACGGGATCGTCTCCGAGCACAGATCCTTCGAGTGTCCCGGTCGTCACTCCTGGTCCCGTCGACGATGATGATGACGACGATGACCGCGACGACCGACATGACGACGACTGACCCACGCCGGGGGCTGTCCGTACGCACCCGGATCACCGCCTCGGTGGCCCTCCTGGTCACCCTCGCCCTGGCCGGCGCCGGTCTCATCGTCTACGCCGTCGAGCTCAGCCGGGTCGACGCCGCGACCACGCGCGAGATGGAGCAGGAGCTCGACGAGTTCTCCAGGCTGCGCACCGAGGGCATCGACCCCGAGACCAGGGCACCGTACGACGTGGAGGGCCTGCTGCGGACGTTCCTGAGCCGCAACGTCCCCGACGACGACGAGCTCCTCGTCGCCTGGGTCGACGGCCGGCCGCGTGCGCACTTCCCCGAGGACCCGCTGGTCGAGTCGCCACGGTTCCGCAGCGCCGTACGCGACGTGGTCCGCGACGGCGGGACGACCTATCTCGACACCGCGGACGGCGAGGTACGCATCACCAGCCAGCCAGTGCGGCAGGACAACGCCCAGGGCACCACCGAGGGCGCCCTGCTGGTCGTCTCCTACCTCGACGAGGACCGTGCCGAGCTGCGCAGCACGATGCGGACCTACACGATCGTGGCCGCCCTCCTCGCCCTGCTCGTCACCGTGGTCGCGGCCTGGCAGTCCGGGCGACTGCTGGCCCCGCTGACCAGGCTTCGGCAGGCGACAGGTGCGGTCAACGCCAGCGACCTCTCGGCCCGGCTGCCCGAGTCGGGCAACGACGACATCTCAGCTCTGACCAGGAACTTCAACGACATGCTGGCCCGCCTGGAGCAGGCGTTCTCCGACCAGCGTCAGTTCCTCGACGACGCCGGTCACGAGCTGCGTAC
The DNA here is from genome assembly GCF_040302125.1 of Nocardioides sp. NPDC127514. Taxonomy (NCBI): domain Bacteria; kingdom Bacillati; phylum Actinomycetota; class Actinomycetes; order Propionibacteriales; family Nocardioidaceae; genus Nocardioides; species Nocardioides sp. NPDC127514. The sequence continues at coordinate 21,339 of NZ_JBEORF010000026.1, forward strand.
GCCGTTGACGATCATCGGGGGCCACCTCGAGCTCCTCGACGAGTCCGACCCGGCCGAGGTCGAGCAGACCCGGCGGCTGGCGCTCGACGAGGTCGACCGGATGGGCCGTCTGGTCGGCGACCTGATCCTGCTGGCCAAGCACGACCGGCCCGACTTCCTCACCCTGGAGGAGGTCGACGTCGACACCCTCACCGAGGACATCCTGGCCAAGGCCAGCGCGCTGGCCGACCGCGACTGGCACCTCGACGCGGCCACTCCAGGCACCTGGCGCCTGGACCCGCAGCGGGTCACCCAGGCGATGCTGCAGCTGTGCGACAACGCCGCCGGACACACCGCGCCCGGCGACCGGATCGCGGTCGGCTCGGCGACCGTCGACGGCACCCTGCGGCTGTGGGTGCGCGACACCGGGCCGGGCGTGCCCGCCGAGGACAGGGACCGGATCTTCGAGCGGTTCGCGCGCGGCGCCGAGACCGGCTCCGGCGACCGGCCGGGCCTCGGGCTCGGCCTCGCCATCGTCTCGGCCATCGCCACCGCCCACGGCGGCACCGTAGGCGTCGAGGACGCGACACCCTCCGGCGCCCGCTTCACGATCACCCTGCCCGCACGCACCGAAGGAGAGGCATGGCCCGCATCCTGATCGTCGAGGACGAGGACCGCATCGCGGCCTTCCTCGCCAAGGGCCTGAGCGCCGACGGCCACCAGGTCAGCACCGTCGCCGACGGGCTGGAGGGACTCGAGGAGGCGCTGAGCGGCGCCTTCGACCTGATGGTGCTCGACATCGGTCTGCCGACCATCGACGGCTTCGAGGTCCTCGACCAACTCCGCGCCCAGGGCTCCCGGATGCCGGTGGTCGTGCTGACCGCCCGCGACTCGGTGCACGACACCGTCTCCGCGCTCGAGGGCGGCGCCGACGACTACCTCGCCAAGCCGTTCCGCTTCGCCGAGCTGCGGGCCCGGATCAACGTACGCCTGCGCCAGCAGGACAACACCGACGCCGAGGTCGGCGAGCTCCGCTCCGGCTCGGTGGCGCTGGACCTGCGTACCCGGCGGCTGCGGGTCGACGGGCGCGAGACCGACCTCTCCGCGCGGGAGTTCGCACTGGCGGAGGTGCTGCTGCGGCATCCGGGGCAGGTCCTCTCCCGGGCGCAGCTGCTCGACCTGGCCTGGGGCATGGACTTCGACCCGGGCTCCAACGTCGTCGACGTCTACGTCGGCTACCTGCGCAAGAAGCTGGGCTCGTCCCGGGTCGAGACCGTACGCGGCATGGGCTACCGCTTCCAGCCCTGAGCTCGGTGCCGGGAACGGCTGAGGACCCGGCAAGCGCCGGGCCCTCAGCCGCAGGGGATATCGAGAAGGGTCAGTGGATCCGCAGGCCGCCCAGCGAGGCTCGCGGGAGCCGCTCCAGCGCGGGCGAGACCGTCTCGGCGATCTCCGCCGGTGCCGGCCGGTCGCCGGCGGCCGGGGCGAGGCACGCCTCGATGACCTTGACGATCTCGGGCGGCGTACGCCTGGGGAGGTCGCCGGGCCCGGAGACGAGCTGCGGGTAGCGCTCGGTGCGGTCCGCGGCCTCCGGGTCACCGGCAGGGAACGGCCGCTCGCCGGTGACAGCGTGGAAAAGGGTCGCGCCGAGCGCCCACACGTCGCTGGCCGGGCCGACCTCGCCGCGCTCGCCGGGCAGGCACTGCTCGGGCGCCATGTAGGCGTCGGTGCCGATCTCGTGGCGTAGGGCGGCGGCCGCGGCGGTCGGCCGGGCCACGGAGAGGTCGATCAGCCGGGCCGGCGAGCCCATGATCAGGTTGCTCGGCTTGATGTCGAGGTGCACCCAGCCGGAGCGCCGCAGATAGTGCAGTGCCGAGGCGAGGTCGAGCGCCAGCGGCAGGTACTGCTGCTCCGGGAGGCGCCCGTGGCGGCGGATCAGCGTCGAGAGCCGGGGGCCCTCGACGTGCTCCATCACGACGTATGGGCGCTCGCCGTCGAGGTCCTCGCGCAGGCCGCGGACGAGGACCGGATGACGCAGCTGCGTCAGTGCGTCGGTCTCGCGCCGCAGCGCGTTGCGGCTGGTCTCGCTCTCGATCAGGTTCGGTCGCAGGACCTTGGCGACGACCGGCCCGTAGGTGATCTCGTCGAAGGCCAGGAAGGCCTCGTACGACGAGCCGCCCCCGAGCAGCCGCATCGCGGTCAGCTCGGGGGTGATCGCGTCACCCTGGACCAGGTCCCAGGTGTCGGTCATCTTCGACTCAGCCCTGGGTCCGGTCGTTGGTGTTGTTGTCGCGCGTGTTGTTGTCCCGCGTGTTGTCCTTGGTGTTGTCGTCCTTGGTCTGGACGTCGCGGGTGACGTTGTCGCGGGTGTTGTTGTCCCGGGTGTTGTCCTTGGTCGCCCGGGTCACACCGGTGCCGTTGGTCGCGGTGTCGTTGCCGGCGGCGTCGCGGGTGACGTCGTCGGCGTCGTTGTCGTCGTCATCGTCGACGGTGGTCACCTGGGTGTTGGACTTCTCCTCACGCTTGGCATAGCCGTCGTCGTCGACAGCGGCAGCGCTCTGGTAGCTGAACACAGCGGCCGCGACCACGCCGACCAGGCCGGTGCCGAGGATCATCGGAAGCTTCTTCATCATTCGTCCCTTCAGGTTCTGCCCCGGGTGTTCCCGGCGCCATGCAAGAACCATCTCGACCCGCGGTGAGGTGATCGTGAGACGACCATGAGAGCTCTCTCATCCGCGAGCCGGTTCGGGTCCTGGGGCCGGTGGTGATAGGAACGTCCCGTGCAGAGCAGCGAGCGGCGCGAGATCGCGATCAAGGTCGGTGTGCTGCTGCTGGTCGGGGTGCTGATCTCGGTGGCCGGCTACGGCTACTCGCGCTCGCGCTTCCGCGAGCACGCCACCGAGCAGTCCGAGACGGCCGCCAGTCGGTTCGCGCGGACCACGAGCTGGACCACGGTCGAGGCGAAGCCGGAGCTGGTGGCGCAGTGGGCGCGCGCCTGTCCCTCCGTCCAGACCCCGCCCACCGAGAAGACGGCTGACGCGCGCGGTCACCTGGAGAAGGTACGCATCACCTCCACCGACCTCACCGAGACCGGCGCCACGGTGAAGCTGACCCCCGACGGCGGCCGGTCCGTGTTCACCTTCGTGGTCACCCGCTCCGGCGAGGGCAAGGACGAGGAGTGGCACGTCACCGAGGTCACCTGCGCAGCCGGTTGATCCGACCCGTGTGACGTCGCCTGTGGCTGGGTACCACACCGATATGGACACCGCTGGATTCACCAATCTGTTGACCCGACCCGGGCCGTACGCCACCGTGCTGGCCGATGTCAGCCAGAACTCGGAGGACGCGGCCCATGCCAAGGAGCTCCGGGTGCGAGCCGCCTGCGAGAAGCTCTCCGCCCAGGGCGCTCCCCCGGGCGTCGTCGCCCAGGTCTCCGACCGGCTGGAGGCGAACGTACGCCAGCCGGCCCCGCTCGCGCGGGTCGTCGTCGCGACGCCTGAGGGGATCGCCTACGACGAGGTCGCCGTAGCCGAGGTCCCGAACCCGGTCGCGACCTGGGACGCGCTCCCCGACCTCGGCTCCTGGATCGCCGCGCGCGAGGCCTCGATGCCGTTCGTGCTGGTCCTGGCCGACCACACCGGCGGCGACATCTCGCTGTGGGACTCCGGACTGCCGCAGCCCACGAGCACGACCACCGTGGCGGGCGACGAGCTCGAGCACGTCCACAAGGTCCACGACAACGTCGGCTGGGCGGCCTTCCGCATGCAGCAGACCACCGACAACGTCTGGCGGCACAACGCCGACAAGGTCGCCGAGGAGGTGACCAGACTGGTCCGCGACCACGGCCACGAGCTCGTGCTCATCGGCGGCGACCCGACGACGGTCGGCAGGCTCCGTGAGGACCTGGCCGGCCTTCCGGCCGAGGTGGTCGAACTGGCGAGCGGTCAGCGCGCCGAGGACGGCGGCGACCACGCTCGCGACGAGGCGATCCGCACCGCGGTGCTGGACCAGGTCGTACGCCGCCGAACCGCGCTGGTGCGGCGGCTCGAGGAGGCCTGGGGCAAGGGCGAGCGTGCGGCCACCGGCGTACGCGACGTCGCCGACGCCTTCGTCACCGGCCGTGTCGAGACGTTGTTGATCGATCCCGGCGCACTGGCCGGGCACACCCTCGACCCGGCGGACCATCCCGGCCTCACCTTCGGCGAGGCCCCGGTCTCCGGTCCGGTCCCGGCCGGCGAGGCGCTCGTCGCCGCCGCGGTCCTCACCGACGCGGAGGTGTGCGTGCTGCCCGCCAGCGTGCTCGGCGACGCGCCCGTCGCCGCGCTGCTGCGCTGGGCCTGAGTGTCAGCGGCGCCAGGCCCTGATCCGGTCCGGCTCGGGGTCGGGTGACTCCGTGGCCGCCCAGACCTTGCGCCACTCGGCGATCTCCTCGCCGGCGGGGTCGGGCGTGCGCTCCTCGGCGGCGCGGCGCATCGAGGCGTACCAGTCGGTGGCGTCCTCGTCCAGCAGCCTCGCCACCGCCGTCCGGATCCGGGGCGCGAACTCGCGGATCGACTCGCCCTCGGCGGGGCGGAGCGGCTCCCCGAAGCGTACGGTCAGCTGACGGCGGCCCCCGGCCTTGTCCTTGCCGGGCCAGTTCACCCCGCGCGGCATCGCCGCGTAGGTGCCGCGGTGGGCGATCGGAACGACCGGGACGCCGTACTCGATGGCCAGGTAGGCGGCACCGGACCGGAACCGGCCGACGGTGCCGTCCTTGGACCGGGTGCCCTCGGGGAAGACGACCAGCGACCAGCCGTCGGCGAGCACCTCACCGGGCGCGTTCGCGAGCGCGCCCCCGCGACGGTCGATCGGCAGCGTGTTGAAGACCAGCGAGGAGCCCACCGCCCGCCACCAGGTGTCGAAGAAGTAGTCGGCCGCGGCCGCCACCGCCGTACGCCGCCGCCACCGGTCCGGAAGGCTCAGCAGGATCAGCGGGGTGTCCAGGTGGGAGGCGTGGTTGGCCACGAAGATCACCGGCCCGTCGAGCCTCTCGAGCACGTCCAGCCCCTCGACCTGGGTCTTCACCTGCGACCGGAAGACCGCCTCGAGCCCAGCCTGGGCGACCTCTCTGACCGCCCGCGCGGCCGGCTTGCGCGACCACTCGTTGTCGAAGACCGTCGTCGTCGCCGGTGGTACGAACGGCTCCGCCGACCGCGGCACCTGCGCCCGGTGACCCCATCGCCAGCCCCGCTGGAAGAGCCGTACGTCGCGGGCCGTCTCCTTCCAGAATCCGCTCATCGGACGTCCGCCAGCAGGTGCGGAGGGTTGCGCAGGTAGGTGATCGACGGCGACGGGCCGACGGTCGAGCTCGCCATCTCGAGCGCATCGCGCAGGGTCGTTGCCGAGCGGAACCCCATCCGCGCCGCGGCCTTGGGGTTGCCGCCGACCCAGATCACGTCGCCGAGGTGGTCGAGGGCGTGCGCGATCCAGTACCACATGTAGAACGGGTGGACGCCGTGGTAGGCGTTCGAGGTGCGGTAGAGGTGGACGTACCAGGGGTCCGTGGCGAACTGCTCCTCGAACTTCGGCCCGATCAGCGCCGGATCGGTCGTGTCGGCCAGCACCTCCTCGTAGAAGTCGACGTAGGAGGGGTGGGTGAGGGTGTTGAAGCCCTCGTCGAGCGGGTGGTAGAGGATCGCCACACCGCCCTCGCGCACGACCGGCTGCCGAAGGTAGGAGTTGAAGTAGTAGCCCAGCCCCATGCAGGCGGCCAGGATCGGGTTCATGGTCGAGTTGACGTTGTAGGGGCCCAGATAGGGCACCCCCATCACCATCACATCCGACTGCCCCTCGACCTTGACCCGCTGCTGCTGGTGGACGCGCTGCACGGTCAGCTCGTGCACCGGCTCGACGGCGCCGGCGGTGATCCCGGTCAGCCCGTAGTTGGACCGCAGGTCGTGGAACATCTTGTGGCGCATCTTCTGCGGCGCGACCGCCAGCCCGCGGCGCAGGCCGAGCACGGTGGCCTGGTCGCGCAGCGACCACTCCCACTCGCGCTTGAGCAGGGTGTCGTACGGCTTCCCGAACACCTCGTTGTCGAGCGTCGTCTCGATCTGGAAGACCTTGACGTGCTCCCCGATCAGCCGGCCCATCCGCCAGGCCGAGGAGTGCATCTCGGAGTGCTTGTGGTCCATGAAGCTGCGCGAGTGGACCATGGTCTTGGCGTTGTGGTGGTGCTTGATCGACTTGTAGGACGCCAGCCCGATGCCGACCGACTTGTGGCCGCCGTCCATCGCGACGAGGTTGACGTTGACGTAGATCAGCAGGTCGGAGGTGGCCGCCCGCTTGTTGATCTCGACGTCCTCACCCTTCTCGGTGACGCCCATGTGCTCGAGATTGGCGCGGTCCTCGGCGTCGTGGTTGTAGAGCAGCCCCTGCGGGGCGAAGCTCCGGAAGACGCGCTCGCCGACGATGTGCTTCATCTCCGCGTCGGTCATCCGGCGGTGCAGGGCCAGCGCGGCGATGATCTCGACGTCGTCGACGCCCTTCTCGGCCGCGATCGTGAGCACCTGCTCGATGATCCGGCCCCGGATGTCGGGCGCCTTCATGGTCGGCAGCGGCAGGGAGAGATCGTCGAAGGCGATCGTCAGCCGCATCCCCGGGAACATCAGCTCCCGCAACGGCTCGGAGTCGACCGGGTTCTCCAGCGACTCCTTGATCGCCGCTTCCACGTCCGGCACCGTCGGCAGCGACTCGGGCGGGTAGACCACCCGAGTGCCCTGCGGGAACTCCTCCAGCCGGAACCCGAGCCCCTCGTGGACGAGCAGGGGCGGCGTACGGTCGTCGACCTCCAGCACGAAACCTGGCCGTGTCATCGATGACTCTCCTTCTTCAAGACGTACGTCTGGGGTCGAACGCCACCTTGACGGTGCCGAGCCGACCGGCTGAATGGGCATGGTCGAGGGCCTCGCGCCAGCGGTGGAGCGGGTAGGGCGCGACGGTCTTGGCCAGCCGGCACATGGCGTCGTGGCCGACCAGGTCGAGGGCGGTGGCGAAGTCGCCGGAGCCGCGCGAGGAGGCGTACGTCCCGACCACCTCGAGCTCTCGGAACCAGGCCGCGGACAGATCGGCGGAGGCGGGCATCCCGGAGAGCACCACGCGTCCACCCGCGCGGGTGGCGTGCAGGCAGGTCTGCAGCGACTCCTTCGAGCCGACCGCATCGACGGTCACGTCCACGCCACCGAGCAGGTAGGGCGAGGAGAGCATCTCCGGCTCGAGCATGAACGCGCTGGTCGCGCGCCTGATCCTGCGCAGCGTCTCCGACGGCGCGACGACCTCGGTGGCGCCGAACTCGAGCGCCAGCTCGCGCTGATGAGCGTGTTTGGCGACGACCAGGATCTCACCGGCGTCGGTGAGCTCGCGCAGGGCCAGCGTGGCCAGCAGCCCGACCGCCCCGGCGCCCGAGACGAGCACCCGGTCACCGGGCTTGACCGCGGCCCTTCGCGCCGTGTGGACCGCGCAGGCGACCGGCTCGGCGAGCAGCGCCTGCTCGTCGGAGTAGCCGTCGGGCACCACGTGGAGCTGGGAGCGGTGCACCGAGAGCTGCTGGGACCAGCCGCCGCCGGTGTCGTGGCAGAACCCGGTCTGCAGCCCGGAGGAGATGTCGCCGACGGTGATCCGGGAGCACCGGTTGGTCTCGCCCCGCGCACACGCCTCGCACGCCTCCAGCCCGCGCGCGGCGCAGGTCAGGACCGGGTCGACGACCACGCGGGTCCCGGCCGCCAGGTCGCCGCAGGGATCGAGCAGCTCGCCCACGATCTCGTGGCCGGGCACGAACGGAAGGCTCACCAGCGGCTGGAAGTAGAGGCTCGTTCTGCCCGACAGCATCCCCAGGTCGGAGCCGCAGATGCCGGACAGCGAGACCCGCAGCCGAGCCCATCCGTCGTGCTCGACCCTCGGCGGATCGAGCGTCACCATCCGCAGCGGCGCCGCGGCCCCGGTCAGCAGCAGCGGCAGCCGCCCGCCGGCGACCTTCCCCAGCGCCGTCTTGGCGACGCTGCGGTACATCTCGAGCGCAAGCATTCAGGCCCTCCTCATCGGTGCAGCCCGGCCGGGTCGAGCGTCCTGCTCGCATGGCCCGGCGACTCCCAGTCGACGATCGACCAGTGCGACTTCTTGGCGTGGCGGAAGAGAGGTACGTCGGGCCGGACCGCCACCGGGTGCCCCACCGCCGCGAGCAGCGGCAGGTCGGAGTGGGAGTCGGCGTAGGCGAAGCAGTCGGACGGTGAGATGCCCTCGCGGCGCGACCACTCGCGGACGAACGCTCCTCGCGACTCCCCGACCAACGGCGACGCGGCCAGGTGGCCGGTGCAGAACCCGCGGTCGTCGACGGCCAGGTCGGCGGCCTCGATGTGGTCGAAGAGCGGCATCAGCGGCCGGGTCAGCGGCCGGATCGCACCGGTGACCAGCACCGTCACGTGTCCCGCCGCCCGGTGCTCCCGGATCCGCCGGACCGCGTCCGGGGCCAGCCGCCCGAGGATGTGCGTGGTCAGGTGCTCGTCGACGATCTGGTCGAGCTCGGAGAGCCGGGCACCGGCGTACTCCTTGTAGACCGTACGCAGCAGCGTGCCGCGCTCGGTGCGGTCCGCCCACACGTAGCCGGGCACCTTGCTCGCCATCCGGGCGATCTCGGCTGCCTTCTGGGTGCCGGAGAGCTCACCGAGCCGCAGCCACAGGTAGGTCTCGATCACGTTGGAGGACATCAGGGTGCCGTCGAGGTCGAAGAAGGCCGCGACCCGCCCGTCCCTGAGCTGCGGCAGCCGGCCGGAGTCCGGCCTCTTCCGCAGCTTGCGCAGCTCGTCGAGCTCACGGACCGGCTTGGTCACCGACGGCACGTGGATGTCGTAGAGGTATTCGTGCCAGTCGATCACGCCGGTGTCGAAGGCGAAGGTCTCCTGGTCGGCCGGCGACAGCGACCGGTAGAGCGCGAGCGTGTTGGTGTCGACGAAGCGCAGGTCGGCCTGGGCGTACTCCTTGTAGAGGTCCAGGTAGCGACGGAGGAACTGCAGCCGCCGACCCTGCCGGTCGAGGTCGCGCGCCCAGCTGCGGGTGCGGTCGCTGCGCGGGGCCAGCCCGAGCAGCCGGTCGGCGATCTTGTGCACCCGCTCCCCGGTCACCATCATCCGCTCGACCGAGGCGCCTCCGGGGAACGTCCACTCCGGCAGCCGGGCCGCGCCGCGGTCTCCCGCCGCGAACGGCTCCTTGGAGAAGTAGGCCCGCACGGTCTCATAGAGCATCCCGAAGGTCACCGGGTTGCGGTCGCCGGAGGCGAGATGGAAGTAGGCCGGGTCGCCGGGCTCGGGCGGGTGCGCCAGGCACGCCACGATCGAGGCGACGACGTGGTCGACCGGCACGATGTCGACGGGGGTGTCCGCGGCCGCCGGGAAGAGCGGCAGCTCGCCGCGCCCGTAGGCGAGGATCAGCGGCTCGGCCATCTTGAAGCCCTCGATCCAGCCCGGATGCGGGCGGGAGACGGCCGACTCGATGATCGCCGGGCGGTAGATCGTGGCCCGGTGCCCGGCTGCGGCGTGGGCTTCGACCACCCGCTCGCCCAGCGCCTTGGTGAACGTGTAGGCATCGGTCCAGCCCAGCGACCGCGCCCGCTCGGTGCCGAGGCGTACGAGCTCGTCCTTCACCCACTTCTTGCGCGCCTCCTCTGCGGCAGCGGCGGCGGTCATCAGACCGGCACGTCCGTGCTCCCGCTCCGCCTGCTTGCGCAGCCTGGAGATCACCTCGACGCTGCGCGAGCGCTCCTCGACGGCCGCGCGCTGCGCCAGCCCCCAGGCGAGCTCGGCGTCCACGTCGACGGCGTGGTCGACCGGCCCCTCGGGGATGTGGCCCCTTCGCCGCCCGGACACATAGGCCGTCGAGACATGCAGATAGTGGATGTCGCGCCCGGTCTCCTCGACCCGCTTGAGCAGCTCGCGGACGCCGACGACGTTGGTGACGAACCCTTCGTCGACCGGCGGGTCGAAGGAGACATCGCCCGCGGAGTGCACCACGGCGTCGAGATCGTCCGGCAGCTCCGGCGGTGCGGAGAGATCGCCCTCGACGACGTTCACCTCCGCGTCCGAGACGGACGCGAAGATCGGCTTGGTCAGCATCTTCGCGATCCGGTCCGCCCCCGACGTCGACCCCTTGCGCCGGACCAGGACGCTGAGACGTACGTCCGGCACCTCGGTCAGCATCAGATGCAGCAGCGCCTCGCCGACAAACCCGGTCACTCCCGTGAGCAGCACATGCTGCCCCGCGAGCCGTTCCCGAATGGAGGCCCGAGTGTCGTCGCGATGATGGTTTCCCTGCGCCAGGTCAGAGGTCACGGATGCGATTGTGCCCGGTCGAGGCAACCCCCGTGACTCCTTTTCCGGGCTCGACCTGAGAAACTGCGTGGAACCCCCGAAACCCGAGGAGCCGTACGTGTCGAGGAAGCTGCTGAGCGTCGCAGCCGTCCTCTCGGCGACCGCTCTCACCGGCTGCGGCTCGGGGGAGCCCACCACCAGCAGTCCTGGCCCGAGTCCCTCGACCTCCTCCCCCGTCGAAGCCTCCGGACCCTGTCTCTTCGAGCCCGGTCAGGTCGCCAGCGCCATCCCCGGCTCCTGGTCGCATACCGCCGACGAGGACGTCTGCACCTACACCAGCGACCGGGGCGCGATCTTCGTGACGACTCTGGTCGACACCTCCGTCTCCGCTGGGCTCTCCGCCAGCAGGGAGGACTGCATCGCCTCTCCGGCGCCGGTCGAGATCGGGGACCGGGCGTTCGTGTGTATCGAGTCGCACGACGACGGGGATCTCGTGGTCGGCAATGTTGCTGTCGGGAGTCGGCTGTGGTCGCTCGTCATCGTTCCTGATGAAGGGGTTCACGACGCCGAGCTCGGTGCGATGGGACGGCTCGTCGAGATGGTTGCGGACTGACTCCGCTGTTCGAGAACCGCCGTCTACCCGAGGCCACCGAGACGGAGGGCGTCGTCGAGCTCATCGAGCTTCGCGGCGGACAGGGCGCCTGCTCGTTCGATCAGGTCGTCGCGGGACAACGTCGTCAGCCATGTGCAAGGGGTGACACCCGGGCGCGGGAGCGCGAACCGGAGCACGCCTTCACTGGGCAGTCCTTCCGTGGCGCCTACTGCCACTTCGACGGCCAGACCGGTGATGTCGACACCTGCCGGATCGACGACCTGCATCACCTGGATCCCGGACGCATCCTCGTCCGACAGCAGCACCACCGGGCGTCGCTCGTCGAACTCCACCCACCAGACTTCGCCACGTTGCACATGTCCTCCTGACGTACGACGGCATGCCGCAGGTCTTGGCGTGACCCTATCTGCTGGGACTAGGTGGCCGGTCCGCTGGTTGAGCCGGCTTGCTCCGCTGGTCGAGCCGCCGGAGCCGCTAGGCGGAGGCGTGTCGAGACCAACACGGTCGCTTCTCGGGGAAGGCTCGCTTAGCGACTGTTCTTCGTTTCAAAGGTTCGCCGCCGACCCTTGCTTTGAGTGTTTCTCGATCGTGCGCCGCGTCAAGGACGCCCTTCGGGCGCCGCTGCGCGGTGGCCTTCGGCCATCCTTGACTCGGCACTCGATCGAGAAAGATTTCGCCTGTATCGGGGCGGCGGCGAGAGAGTGGCGCGGAGTTCACAGTACTTGTTCGCTGACCGCTTAACATGGGTTTGAACTGCTTAAATAGGTCGCTGGCTGATGCTCGTTCGCATATAATAAGGACTATGTACGAGACCATCGACCGCCTCCTTGCTGGGCCGCCTACGGGTGCGTCCGAGGGTGAGCTGGTCGACTGGATCGCGCGTCTCGAAGCCGTCAAGTGCACCGCCGAGGCCGTCCAAGCCGAAGCAGCGGTACGTCTCGACGAGGCCGTCCGGGTCCGCCGGGCCGAGGCCGGCCTTCCCGCCCGCAAGCTCGGTGAAGGGGTCGCTTCGCAGGTTGCGTTGGCGCGGCGGGTCTCGCCGGAGAGGGGCGCCAAGCTGCTGGGGTTGGCGAAGGTCTTGATCGCGGAGATGCCGCACACTTTCGCGTTGATGAAGGCGGGGCTGTTCTCCCAATGGCAAGCCACCATCCTGGCCCGCGAAACCGCCTGCCTCTCCCTCGACGACCGCATGGTCATCGACCACCAGCTCTGTGCCACCGGGCCGGGCGGTGAACCTGCTCGGGCGGTGTCGATGGGGCTACGCCAGCTCGAGAACGCCGCCAAGAAGCTCGCCATCACCCTCGACCAAGCCTCCGTCGTCGCCCGCGCCGCCAACGCGGAGAAAGACCGTCGGGTCAGCCTGCGGCCGGCACCGGACACGATGACCTGGCTCGGGGCGTTGTTGCCGGTCAAGGACGGGGTCGCGGTCTTCGCTGCACTCGATCAGGCCGCCAAGGCTGCTGCGGCTGCCGGGGACGAACGCACCCGGGGTCAGGTCATGGCCGACACCCTGGTCGACCGGATCACCGGCCGCGCTGAGGCCGGCGGCAAGCCGAGGATCGAGGTCAAGATCGTGATGACCGCCGACTCCCTCGCCAACACCAACGATCAGCCCGCCATGGTCGAGGGCTACGGACCCGTCCCCGCGACCTGGGCCCGCGAAGCGCTCGCCGGTGCCGAGGTGTTCGTGCGGCGGTTGTTCACCGACCCGGTCGGGCGGCTGGTCGCGATGGAGTCCCGCTCCAGGAAAGCACCCGAGGGGTTGGCCGAGTTCATCACGACTCGCGACGGTGGGATCTGCCGGACCAACGGCTGTGATGCCCCGATCCGCAACATCGACCACGTCGAACGCCACGCGGACGGCGGTGAAACCAGCGCAGAGAACCTGCAGGGTCTGTGTGAGAGGTGCAACCAGGCCAAGGAAGCCCTCGGCTGGCAGGCCAGACCAGGACCCGACGGCAGCATCATCACCACCACACCCACTGGGCACACCTACACCAGCCCGCCACCCGACACCTGGGCACAACCCCCACCAACCTGGTCCCGAGCCGAGTTCGGACTGCGCGACGTACTCCTCGAACACACCCTCGCCGCCTGAAGCAGCACCCAGGGTCCCGGGCACGGCAGAACTTTCTTCGGAGCGGTGCTTGACCTTGACGCTACGTCAGGGCTGCACGCTTCTTCCACGGCCCCAAACAAGGCCGGGAAACACACCGAACCGACCCAAAGGGAGCATCACCATGAACAACATCCTCAGCCGCCTCGTAGGTGACAAGAAGGACTGGAAGCGGATGGAAGCCCGCGCCGCCGCACTGCCCGCGGACTACCGCACCGTCTATGGGGAGATGAAGAGCTACATGTGGCGCTTCACCGCCGGCGACGGCATGGACATCGTCGAGGTCCTGCGCGAGATCCTCGACCTGTTCGAGACCGAGGCCGCCGCCGGACGTCCGGTCATCGAGGTCACCGGGACCGACCTGGCCGCTTTCTGCGACGCCCGGCTGCCCGAGCAGCACGACGCCTACCGCGCCAAGCTCCGCGCGAATCTCAACGAGGTCGCCTCGAAGCTGGCATGAGTCAGGGAAGGTCGAGGAATGCGTACTGGGCGACCTTGTGCGGAAGCTGAACGACAGGGCCGCGTTTGAAACCGAAGTCGTCGAGCCTGGCGAGGGAGGCCTCGTTGGAGGCGTCGGGCTCGACGACGGCGCGGCGGGCGCCGGACTTGGAGATGACCTCTTCGATGAAGAACTCGAGGACCTCCTCCGTCCGGCCCTTCCGGATCGGGGTGTCGGCCAAGAAGAGGTGGACGCCGATGTCGCCGGGGCGGCGATCGTAGAAGGTGCCGAGCTCGTCGACCTCGGGATCCCAGGTCTGGAAGAGCGCGACCGGATCGCCGTCGACCTCGACGATGTACGCAGCCAGATGGGGCTGCTCCTGCAGCCACGTGTAGATCTCCTCGATTTCCTCGCGCGGCTTCTCGACCATGCCCCAGAACCGGGCCCGATCGTCGTGCAGCCAGCCGCACAACAGGTCGATGTCGGCCGACGGCTCCAGGTCACGAATGGTCAGGGGCATGTCTTCTCCTCGGTGAGCAGGGACCAGTCGGTGACGACGCGGACCGCGCCTCCCCTGGCCCAGGCGTCGTGCTGATCGATGTGGTGGGGGCTGTCCGGGGATCCGCTGACACCGAGGGGTACGACCCAACGGCTGTTTTCGCGGTCAGCCAGATCCCAGGCGTAGCGCGCCACCGAGCCCCGGACGGTCACGGTGGTGCCCGGGATCCAGGCGTTGCAGCGCACCGTGTCGGTGTCGCCGGACAGAGGGGTGGCCGGGGCGGTCCGCGTGTGCGGGAGGTCGAACTGCTCCAGCGCGTGCAGCGGCCAGAAGCGGTGTTCCTCCGGCCAGGGCGTCGGCTCGCTGCCGGCGTCGCGTACGGCCTTCGCCGCCTCGGCGACGAGGGCTCGCGGGTCCAGACCGAAGGGCTTCTCCGCGGCCAGGATGATGTGCAGGGCGCCGGCCACCCGCGCGGGCAGGCTGAACCACGGCTCGTAGAGGGGCCCGTGCTCCGACGGCTCCCGCAGCGGCGCGAGCACCGGCGCCGCGCAGACGCGGTCGACGACCTCGGCACGCAGCGCGGCGTACCAGGCCGCGCCCGGCGAGCCGTCCATCGCGCCGTCCCACCCGGCCAGTGCCTGGGGTCGCAGATCGGCCGGGACCAGCCCGAGCAGCGGCGCGCCGGCGGTCTGGATCGTGTCGGCGAGGACCGCGACCGCCTGCTCAGTGTCGAGGGGTCCAGCTTCGTCGAGGAGCTGCGCGATCCGGTGCGCCCGGAACGGCGGCGCGAAGCCGGTCGCGAGCACGTCGAACTCCGGCATGCACCGGTCGTTGGCGGTCACGACAGAACCATCCGCCGAGGCGGTACGCCGCGGAAGCGGGTCGACCCAGCCGGTCCACTCCCCCGCCTCGTCCCGCCGCGGGACCCGGCCGCCGACGGTGTGGACGACGTCGCCGGCCACATCGGCGATCACCCAGTTGTTGACCGGCTCGACCCAGTGCTCCACCGCGGCCTCGACATCGGCGACCGAACGGGCCCGCAGCAGCGGCAGCAGCGCCCCGAAGCCGAGGTCGGCGAGCTCGTGACCGGGTGAGCGCAGCACCTCTCCCCAGCCCTCGTCGAAACCGCCAAGGACCACCGGTCCGCGGTCGGTCTCCAGGATCTCGACCTCGACCGGCTCCTGGTCGCGGACGAGCACCGTCTCCACGCTGCGACGCACCACATCGCCGCCCGAGCGCAGGTCGACGCGGTAGAGATCCTGATAGTCGGCCATCGCGTTGGTGATCCCCCACGCGACCTGACCGGCGTGCGCGAAGTGCTGCACGCCGGGTACGCCGGGGAAGGTCATCCCGACGACATCGAAAGGGTCGTCGGGATCGGTGCAGGCCAGCCGCACCTGGAGATAGACGTTGGGCGCCTCGAAGACGCGATGCGGGTCACCGGCCACGAGCGGCAGACCGGACCGGGTGCGGCCGCCGCCGACGGCGTACGCGTTGGAGCCACCGGACAGCCCCTCGGTGTGGAACAGCTCGGCGTCGGCCCCGAGCACCCGCGCCGCTCGGGCGCCGAAGAGCTTCGAGGGGAACGACCCGAAGAGGATCTGCTGCACCCAGAAGACCGCCAGCGGCGTCCACGGCTGCCAGGTCCCCGGCGCGGGCCCGAGCCCGTCAGGCCCGTCGAGCTCCGGGCAGGACGCCCCCTCCAGGCCGGAGCGGACGCCCTCGACGTACGCCGTCAGGAACCCCTGCGTCTCCGCGTCGAGCCGCTCGTAGGCCGCCTGCGCCACCGCCGCCAGCCGAGCGCGGCGGGCGAAGGCGTCCCACTCGAGCCCGGCCGGGCCGAGCAGCTCGGCGGTGCGGCCCTCGCCGCGCAGCCGCTCGATCTCGAGCTGCCACGCGCGGTCCCGCGCGGTGGCCCAGCCCTGCAGCCGGGCCACCTCGGCGAGCGAGGCACCCCGCACATGCGGGATGCCCCACTCGTCCCGAAGGAGACAGCTCATGCGATCGGGTTGGCCAGCGTGCCGGCGAACATGAGCGACTCGGCCTGGTCGGTGATGTCGACCATCTGCAGGGTGTTGCGCAGCTGGAGCCGGTTGAGGCAGGAGTGCCGGAAGCGCGGGCGGAGGAAGTCGTAGCGCGCGACCGCGTCGGCCAGCTCGGGGTGGTCGGCAGCGTGGTCGACGATGCACGCCCGGGCCTCGGCCCAGAACTCGGTCTCCGGCAGCACCCCCTCATCATCGAGGATCGCGGCGACGTAGCGCAGCACCCCGTCGAAGATGTCGGTGTGGACGGCCAGCGCCTTGACGTCGTCGGGGAAGGATCCGCGGATCCGGGAGACCTCCTCGGGCAGCGGCAGGTCACCCATCACCGCCACCTCCTCGCCGATGTCCTTCATGAACATCCGCACCGGGACGTGGTCGCGCAGCACCATCACCAGGTTCTCGCCGTGCGGCATGAACGCCAGGTCGTACGCCAGCAGGCAATGCACCAGCGGGCGCAGGTAGGCGTCTAGGTAGCTGCGCACCCACTCCCGGGCGGGCAGCCCGGAGGCACGGACCAGCTCGGCCGCGTACGAGGCACCGGCGGCGTCGCGGTGGAGCAGCGCCGCCATCGTCGCGCACCGCTCCCCCTCGGAGAGTCGCGGCACCGGCGACTCCCGCCACAGAGCGGCGATCATCTTCCGGTAGGGCGACGGGTTGGGCAGGGAGTGGAACACGTCGCCGGTCCAGCCGATCGAGGCGAGCTCGCGAAGCACCCCGAAACCGCGCTCCTTCAGCTCCGCGTCGCCCTCCACCAGGTCGGCGACCCAGTCGTTGATGACCGGGGTCGCCGCCATGTACGCCGGCGAGAGCCCCCGCATGAAGCCCATGTTCTGGATCGACAGCGCGGTCTTGACGTAGTGCCGCTCCGGACGACTGGTGTTGAAGTACGTCCGGATCGACTGCTGCGGGCGGTGGACGTCCTCGCCCTCGCCGACCAGCACGATCCGGCGCGCGGCGACGTCGGTGGCGAACGTGACCGCGAGCTTGTGGCGCCACTGCCACGGGTGGACCGGCAGGTAGCGGAACCCGTCCGGGTCCAGCCCGAGTCCGCGCAGCTTCGCCGCGAACCGGGCCAGCGTCGCCTCGCCGAGCTCGGCCTCGTAGAGCGCCTGCTCGTCCTCGCCGCGGCCCAGGGCCAGGTGGGACTGGTCCCGGGAGACGGCGACCCACAGCAGGCTCAGGTCGTTGCTCGTCTCCGGCGCCCAGCGCGCGTGGTCGTCGATGTCGAAGCCGATCCGGCCGTTGTTGGCGACGAAGGCCGGGTGTCCCTCGCTCATCGCACCTTCGACGCTCTGGTGGTCCGCGTCGACCAGGTCGGCGGCGGTCAGCGTCTGGTGCTCGAGCTTCCAGCAGGCCGAGGCGATCGTGGCCGCCAGCTCCTCCAGATAGGTCGGCAGCAGCTTGTCCGGGATCCCGAGATCGGGCGCGAACTCGGCGACGAACGCCTGCGCGTCGACCTCGGCCTCCTCACCTCCGCTCGTCCGGACGATCGAGGCCGGGTCCACCACCCAGTGCTCGAGCTGGAAGCGGCGCCCGGTGAACGCGTACGTCGAGGACGGCCCCTGCAGCTCCCAGCCCGTGTCGGTGGCCACGGGCGCGATCATCCGTTCGTGGCTGAACTCCGCGATCGCCTTGGCGACCAGGTGACGGTGCGCGACGCGCAGGTTCTCCGGGCGCAGGTGGGCGGCCGCGTACATCTCCCGGGTGCAGACCGAGAGCATCGCGGTCTTCTCCCCGATGCTGATCTCGCGCAGCTCTACGAAGCCGGCCTCGGTGTTCTTGCGCCGGATCGGCTCGTTGCGTACGTCCGGCTCGACCACCACGCGACGCACGCCGGGGTCCGCGAAGCAGTGCCGCATGACCGCCCGGAAGACCCGAGTGGTGTAGCCGGAGACGGGCTCGCCGGAGGTCGGCGCGACCAGGACGTGCATGCCCAGGTCGCCGGCGGCGAGGTCGGGCACGTGGGTGATCCCGGCGAGCTCGCTGCGGGCGGGGTCGTAGGTCTCGACCAGGAACGCCGGCACGCCGTCGACCCGGCCGAGCCAGGCGTCGTGGTGCGGGTGGCCGGCGATCCGCGCGTACTCCGCGGCGACGTCCTCCAGCGTGGCGTCCAGCATCATCCAGTACGCCGAGCGCGGGTGGGTCACCCAGGAGTGGACGGTGGCGAGGTGGGCCTCGATCTCGAGGGGCTCGATCGTGATCCTCATCGGTTCTCCTCCGTGGGCTGAAGCTTGAATCTGTCGGGGACGCCGAACTCCTGGAAGGCGACCCGCTTCTCGACGGGGTACGGCTCCCGGCCGAGGATCGCGGCGAGGATCACCGAGCTGCGATACGCCCCCATGCCGAGGTCGGGTGCGACGAAGCCGTGGGTGTGCTCCTCGCCGTTCTGGACCCAGATCTCGCGGTCGGCGGTGTCGACCGAGAAGGTCGAGCTGGCGGCGTAGCGCCCCTGCTCGTCCAGGCGGAGCCGGTCACGGACGGGCTCCAGGAACGCCGGGATGCCGGCGCGGTAGCCGGTGGCGAGGACGAGCGCCTCGGTCGCCATCTCGTAGTCCTCCTCCTGCTCCACGTGGTGCAGTGCGAGGTGGTAGCCGCTCTCGGTCCGGGTCACGCCGCGCACCTCGGTGTTGGTCAGCAGCGTGGTCTCGGCCGCCTCGGTGACCGACCGGGTGTAGAGCGCCTCGTGGATCGCGTCGATGGTGTCGCCCGAGATGCCCTTGTAGAGGCTCTGCTGCGCCTTCAGCAGCCGCTCGCGCTTCTCGCTCGGAAGCGCCTGGAAGTAGGCGGAGTACTCCGGGGAGGTCAGCTCGAGGGTGAGCTTGGTGTACTCCATCGAGAAGAACCGCGGGCTGCGGGTCAGCCAGGCCAGCTGGTAGTCGTGGTCGGGCTGGGCGGTCAGCAGGTCGAGGTAGACCTCGGCGGCCGACTGGCCGCTGCCGACGACGGTGATGCTGCGCCGGGTGACGAGCTCGTCCTTGCGGGCCAGGTACTCGGCGCTGTGCAGCGCCGGCCCCTCCGCGGCCACGGCCTCGGCCGCACACTCCGGGACGCGTGGGGTCGTCCCGGTCCCGAGCACCAGCCGCCTGGTCCGATGCGTCTCGCCGGAGGCGGTGGTCACGACGTACGTCTCCCCGTCGTGCTCCACCGAGATGACCTGCTGGCCGAAGCGCACCGAGTCGAGCCGCTCGGCGACCCACTGGCAGTACTGGTTGTACTCGCGCCGGTGGGGCAGGAAGTTCTCGCGGATGTAGAACGGGTAGATCCGGCCGGTCTGCTTGAGGAAGTTGAGGAAGCTGAACCGCGAGGTCGGGTCGGCCATCGTCACCAGGTCGGCGAGGAACGGCACCTGCAGGGTGGCCTCGTCGAGCATCATCCCGGGGTGCCAGTCGAACCGGTCGCGGCCCTCGAGGAACAGGCAGTCGAGCTCGTCGATCGGGTCGGCGAGGGCGGCCAGACCGAGGTTGAACGGTCCGAGCCCGATGCCGATCAGGTCATGGACGCGGGAATCGGTGGCTGTGAACACCGTTGCGGGGGCGGTGGGTGTGGTCATCGGGCGACCTCCGGAACAGCGCGGCCCAGCGTACGGACCTGCTCGATGATCTCGAGTACGTCCTGCACGGAGGCCTTGGGGTTGAGCAGCGTCAGCTTGAGGAACTGCCGGCCGTCGACCTTGGTCGCGGCGACGACGCCGCGGCCGCCGCTCCACATCTCGGCGCGGATGCGCCGGTTGAGATCTCCCAGAGCCTCCTCGTCCAGGTGCGGGTCGGCGTAGCGGAAGACGACCGTGGAGAGCTGGGAGGGGGTGATGACCTCGATGTCGGGCTGCACGCTGAGGATGTCGTAGACCTCGCGCGCGAGATCGATCACGGTCTCCAGGTAGGCGCCGATCTGGTCGGGGCCCATCGTGCGCAGCGTGAGCCACAGCTTGAGCGCGTCGAAGCGGCGGGTGGTCTGCAGGGACTTGTCGACCTGGTTGGGGTTCTCCGACTCGCGCGGGTTGAGGTAGTCGGCGTACCAGGAGGCGTGCTGCATGGTCGCCAGGTCGCGGACCAGGAGCGCGCTGGAGGAGACCGGCTGGAACCAGGTCTTGTGGTAGTCGATCGTGATCGAGTTCGACCGCTCGATGCCGTCGAGCAGCTGGCGATACTTCGGCGAGGCGAGCAGCCCGCCGCCGTACGCCGCGTCGACGTGGAACCAGACGTTGAAGTCCTGGCAGGCGTCGGCGATGGCGTGCAGGGGGTCGATGACGCCGAAGTCGGTGGTCCCGGCGGTGGCCACGACGGCGGCCGGGACGAGACCGTCGACGACGCACTCGTCGAGCGCCTCGCGCAGGGCGACGACGTCCATCCGGTGCTCGGCGTCGGTCGGGATCGCGATCGCGGCCGCGTCGCCCATGCCGAGCAGGCGAGCCGACTTGGCGATGGAGAAGTGGCTGTCCGCGGAGGTCAGGAAGCGCAGCCGGTCCAGAGGTACGCCGCGGCGCTCCGCCTCACCACGGGCCAGGAGCAGCGCCTGCAGGTTGGACTGGCTGCCGCCGCTGGTGAAGATGCCGTCGCGGGTCGCCTCCGGGTAGCCCGCGCGGGCCGCGGTCCAGTCGATGAGACGACGTTCCATGAACGTACCGCCCACGGACTGGTCGAAGGTGTCCATCGAGGTGTTGACGGCGGCGATCAGCAGCTCCCCGACGAGGGAGGGGATCACGACCGGACAGTTGAGGTGGGCGGCATAGGAGGGGTCGTGGAACCAGACCGCATCCTGGAGCCACAGCTTGCTGACCTCGGCCAGCGCTGCGGCGCCGTCGACGAGGGGGTTGTCCAGGTCGACCTCGGCGACCGGTACTGCTGCCTCCTCGGGCGAGATTCCGGTGGTGGGACCCTCGAGAGTGGCGAGCTGGTCGACGAGCAGCCGGATTGCTTCGGTGATGCCGCTGGTGTACTCACGAGCATTGTCGGGGTGGAACAGATGCTCCAAGTGCGGTGCGCTCACTGGTCTCCTTCGACACGGGGGGATTAGGTTAGGCGAACCTAAGTGAGGCTACCCTAAACGCGTCCCCGCCAGACAGGTGGGCCAGAGAGAGGACGATCACACCCGTGCCGCACTCCCCCACCCAGGCTCGTCGCGTGCTCGCCGGCTTCGCCTTCGCCTCCCTCGGCAACGGTCTGACCCTTCCGTTCCTGTACGTCTACATGGCCCAGGTCCAGGATCTCGGGTCGTCGACCG
The DNA here is from genome assembly GCF_040302125.1 of Nocardioides sp. NPDC127514. Classification (NCBI taxonomy): domain Bacteria; kingdom Bacillati; phylum Actinomycetota; class Actinomycetes; order Propionibacteriales; family Nocardioidaceae; genus Nocardioides; species Nocardioides sp. NPDC127514. Next base: position 42,584 of record NZ_JBEORF010000026.1, read on the forward strand.
CCGGCTGGATGTTCGCGTGGATGGGCCTGGTCGGCCTGGCGGCCGCCCCCGGTGTCGGAGCGCTCCTCGACCGCTTCGGGCCTCGCGCGGTCCTGATCGCCGCGCTGATCGTGGAGTCCGTCTCGATCGGGTCGCTCGGCTTCGTCGACGGGACCGTGCCGACGATGGCGGTGCTGGCCGGCGTGGTCGTGGGCGCCTCTCCCCTGTGGCCGGGCACGACGACTCTGCTGGCCGGGATGGTCTCGGCCGAGGACCGCGAGCGGGCCTACGGGTTCGCCTTCCTGGGGCTGAACGCGGGCATCGGCGTGGGTGGTCTGGTCAGCGCGTTCCTCATCGACGTCGCGCGTCCGGAGACGTTCCAGGTGCTCTACCTGTGCGACGCCGTCGCCTATCTCGTCTACGCCGCGGTGCTGGCCTTCCTGGTCCGCTCCCCCGCCCGGGCCGGGGAGGACGAGGCCGACAACCCGGCCGGCGGATCCTGGGGCGAGGTGCTGCGCGACCGGCGTGCGGTGGCCCTGGTCGCCTGTGGCGTGCTTGCGGTGACCTTCGGCTACGGACAGCTCGAGGCCGGCGCGACCGCCTACGCCGTCGATGTGGCCGGGGTGCCCGCGACCGCGCTCGGCTGGGCCTTCGCCGCCAACGCCGCCGTGATCGTGTGCGGGCAGGTGATCCTGCTGCGGCTCACCTCCCGGTGGCGGCGTACGACTGCACTGGCGTGCGCCGTGCTGACCTGGTCCCTGGCCTGGAGCGTGCTGGCGGCCGCCGACCTGATGCCCGTCGCCGGCGCGATCGCCGCCGTGGTGGTCGGCCTCGCGATCTTCGGCCTGGGCGAGACGCTGTGGGCGCCGATCGTGACCGGGCTGGCGAACACCATCGCCCCCGACCACCTGCGCGGCCGCTACAACGCCTCCCTCGGTCTCACCCTGACCCTCGGCCAGATCCTCGGACCGGCGCTGGCCGGCTCGCTCATCGGCAGCGGCCTCGGCCACCTGTGGGCGGTCGTCGTGATCGGCGGCACCCTCACCGCGGGCCTGGTGCTGACCCGGCTCCGGTTCCTGCTCACCGCGGCCGAGGACGGCGCCCCGGAGGCCGAGACCCTCCGGGAGCCCGTCCAGGTGGCCGGCGACTAGCCTGCCGAGCGGTATCCCAGCCGGCCGCGGGTGGCGACGATGACGATGGCGGCGCCGATCCCCGCGGCGAGCAGCACCGCGAGCTGGAACCGGTCGGCGTCGACGCCCGGGAAGAGCTCGGTGGAGGCGACCGATGCGTAGTTGTTGACGCTGGTGTGCAGCAGCATCGCCAGCGGCAGGCTCTGTCCGGTGCGGTTGAAGACCCAGGTCATCACGATCCCGAAGGTGACGCAGAAGGCCGTGAAGACGAGCGGGGCGTACCAGCGCACGTCCGGCCAGCCGGCCCAGTCGGTGAGGAAGAGCGGCATGTGCCACAGCGCCCAGATCGGGCCGAGCACGAACGCGGACCCGAGCGGTCCGACCTTCCGCTGCAGCCGGGGCAGGGCGAAGTCGCGCCAGCCCGGCTCCTCGGCGAGGCCGGTGGTGATCATCTGCAGGATGAGGCCGGGGACGTACGCCACCAGCACGATCAGCCACGCCTGCGACGGCGCCGCCATCTGCCCGCCGACGGCCTGGGTCGCGACGATGATCGTGGCCGGCACGCCGATCAGGATCCCGGCGTACCAGCGCCAGCTCGCCCGCCAGCGCCACATCCCGACGACCCAGGCCCGCAGGCCGGCCCGGCCGCCGACGAGCCCGGTGACCAGCGCGGCGCTGCCGATCGGACCGAGGTACGCGCCCGGGAGCATCCCGAGGAGCTGGCCGCCGATCATGCCGCCGGGGAAGGTGAGGTCCCAGACGCCGAGGCCGCTGTTGGACAGGACGTACGGTGTCCAGGCCAGCCAGCTCGCGGCGAGGGCCAGCACGAAGAAGGTGGAGAGCTGGTGGCGGGTGACAAAGGCTCGTAGGCCGTGATCCGGTTCGGTGACGGGCCGGGTCACGGGCTGGGTTGTGGTCATGGTCGTTCCTTTCGGCGTTGGGTCGCTTTGCTGACCTGAACCTAGGAACGGGGCCGGTCCCGTCGCGCCGGGCAAAAGAGCGAACCTCCGCACTTGCATCGAAAGATGCTGGCGACCGGGACCGGTTGCGGAAAGGATGATGGCGTGAGCGACGAGACGACCCGGATGGTGCCGCGACTGATCCCACCCGTGGTGGTCTGGCTGGTCACCACCGCACTGCTGGTGGCCGCGCCCGGCCTCGACTCGGCCGACGCCGAGATCGGCGGGAGCCCCGCGCTCGGCAGCGCGGGCTGGTGGGTGGCGCTGGTGGTGCTCACCGCCCAGGCGGTGGTGCTCCTCGAGCGGCGCTCCCGGCCACTGGCGGTGCTGCTGGTCGTGGCCGCCGCCTCGGTCGTGCTCGCGGTCAGCGGCGCGGGCGACGCCACCAGCCTCGCCTCCGCGGCCGTTCTGGTCGCGGTGTGGTCGGCGGTGACCTCGACTCCGCTCCCCCGCCGGATCCGGGCCCTGACCGGGGCGCTGACCGGGGCCGGGCTGCTGGTCGCGCTCGGCACCTGCCTGAGCCAGACGAGCATCGGCCTTCCGGTCGGCACCGCGGTCCTGGCCGGTCTCGTCCAGGGTGCGGGCGTGATCGCCGCTCCGGCGCTGCTCGCCGCCACCGTACGCGCACGCCGCGACGCACGGTCGGCCCGGACCGATCTCGCGGACGCCGTCGACCGGGAGCAGTCCGCCCAGATCGCCGCGGCGATCGCGGAGGAGCGTACGGCGATGGCCCGCGAGCTCCACGACATCGCCGCCCACCACCTGACCGGCATCGCGGTGATGACCGGCGCGGTCGAGCGGCAGATCGACACCGACCCGGCCGGCGCGAAGGAGTCCGTACGCCAGGTCCGCACCCAGAGCACTGCGATGCTGCGCGAGCTGCGTGGCCTGGTCACGCTGTTGCGGAGCCCGGGGCAGGCCGGTGAGGTGAGCGGGCACGAGCGCCTGTCCCAGCTGGGCTCGCTCGTCGACGACGCCCGTCGTGCCGGTCTCGAGGTGTCGCTCTCCCTCCTGGGGGCCGGTTCCGTCACCGAGAGCGTCGGGCCGCTCGCCCAGCTCTCCGCCTATCGCACCGTGCAGGAGTGCCTCGCCAACGCCGCCCGGCACGCGCCGGGCGCCCGTTGCGAGGTGGTCCTGGACGCCCGGGATCCGGCCGAGGTGGTGGTGACGGTGCGCAACGGGCCGTCACCGATCCCCGCTGAACCGCCGCGTCGGCGTGGCCTGGGCCTGGTCGGCATGCAGGAGCGCGCCGACCTGACCGACTCGACGCTCGAGGCCGGACCGACCACCGAGGGCGGCTGGCAGACGCGGCTGCGGATCCCCGCCACCGCGACCGCGGAGGTCGCCGGATGATCCGGGTCGTGGTCGCCGACGACCAGCCGCTGGTGCGTGCCGGGCTGCGTACGCTGCTGGAGACCGAGCCCGACATCGAGGTCGTCGCCGTGGCCGAGGACGGTGCCGCCGCGGTCGAGCGGGCGCTGGCGCTGCGGCCCGACGTGGTCTGCATGGACATCCGCATGCCCGGCCGCGACGGCATCAGCGCCACCCGCGAACTGTGCGGCCCGGACGTCGCCGACCCGATCCCGGTGCTCGTCCTGACCACCTTCGACATCGACGACTACGTCTTCGGTGCCCTCGAGGCCGGCGCCTCCGGCTTCCTCCTCAAGGACGCCGACCCCGATGCCATCGTCGCCGCCGTACGCTCCGTCGCCGCCGGCCACGGCACCCTCGACACCTCGCTGACACGGCGGGTCCTCCGCGAGGTCGTCACCCGCAGGCGTACGCAGCCCGTGACCGCAGCGCGCGCCAGCGAGTTCCTCACCACCCGCGAGCTCGACATCCTTCTCCACCTGGCTGAGGGCATGTCCAACGAGGAGATCGCCCAGGCGCTCGTCCTCGAGGTCTCCACGGTCAAGTCCCACCTGGCCCGGATGATGCCCAAGCTCGGCGTCAAGTCGCGCCTTCAGGCCGCGGTGTGGGCCTACCAGTCGGGGCTCGTCGAGCACTGACTCAGATCAGACCGGTCTCCTGCGCGACATGGATGGCGCGGGAGCGGCTGTCGACGTCGAGCTTGGTGAAGATGTGCGCAAGGTGGCTCTTCACGGTGGCCTCGGTGACGAAGAGCGTGCGCGCGATCTCCTTGTTGGTCGCGCCCCTGGCCAGGTGCCGCAGCACCTCGATCTCGCGATCGGTGAGCCGCGGCAGCGGGCTGCGCATACCCTTCAGCACCCGGGTGGCCAGGTCCGGGGCGAGGACCATGTCGCCGGCGGCGGCGCGGTGGATGCCCTGGACGATGACCTCGGGGTCGACGTCCTTGAGCAGGTAGCCGGCGGCCCCGGCCTCGATCGCACCGAGCACCTCGGCGTCGCGGTCGAAGGTGGTCAGGATCAGCACGGCCGGCGCCGGATCGAGGGCGCGGAGCGCGATCGTGGTCCGGATGCCGTCGATCCCGCTTCCCAGACGCAGGTCGCACAGCACGACGTCGGGATGGAGGTGACCGGCCAGCGTGATCGCCTCCTCGCCGGTGGCGGCCTCCCCGACGACCGTCAGGGCGTCGCCCGCCTCGATCACCGCCCGCAGGCCGCTGCGTACGACCGGGTGGTCGTCGACGAGGAGCACCGTGGTCATCGCGACCCCTCGATGTGGATCGGGAGATGCGCGGAGACGGCGGTGCCTTCACCGGGCGTGCTCTCCACGTCGAGTCCACCTCCGAGCTCACGAAGACGGGCCCGCATGAAACGCAGGCCATAGCTGGACGAGCCGGCATCGGCGTCCTGCTCCCAGGCGGCGACATCGAACCCGTCGCCGTCGTCGCTGATGTCCATACGCACCGAGTCACCGTCGTCGATCAGCGTGACCACGACCCGCGTCGCCGCGGCGTGGAGACGTACGTTCGAGAGGGCCGACTGAGCAGTGCGAAGCAGCGCGACCTCGACCTCGGTCCGCAGCAGCGGGAGCGTGTCGTCGACATGGAGCTCGGCGTGCAGCCCGGTCTCGTCCTTCGTGCGGTCGAGCATCCGCCGAAGCGCCGAGGCGAGGGCGGCGTCCTCGAGCTCGGCCGGTGCCAGGGCCTCGACGATCCGGCGTACGTCCGCGAGGCTGTCGCCCGCCAGCGCCTCGACCTGCGCGAAGGTACGTGAGGACTCCGGGTCGGTGGTGCGGTTGCCTCCGGCGTGGGTGAGGAGCCGTATCGAGGAGAGCGCCTGCGCGATGGTGTCGTGGATGTCTCGCGAGATCCGGGTGCGTTCGGCGATCGCTCCGGAGTGGCGCTGGGCGAGCAGCAGCTCGTCCTGCAGCTCGGCCATCTCCTGCTGGGCGCTCCGCAGGGACGTCACCAGCCGTTCGCGCTCGGCGGCGTCGCGGAGGAGCTGCAGGTATCCGCGGGAGATGCCGAACGCGAAGATGCCGCCGATGAGCGGGCCGAAGACGTCCGCGTAGCTGGTCGTGCCACGGTGCAGGATCGGGGCCACGACCACCACCACGAGGATCGCCGCCGAGAAGACCAGTCCCCAGCGCAGCGGCAGCAGGTGCCCGGCGAGCAGCCACAGCAGGAATGCGAGCCAGACGAACTCGTCCGAGACCGCGACCGCGGCGACCCAGATCACCGCGAAGCCGAGCAGCCACCACACCGGCAGCCGCGGCGAGCCCGTCCTGGCCGGCAGGATCGTGCCGGCGGTGTGCCACCCGAGGATCGCGAGCCCGGTGATGACCGCGGCAGGAGGCGCCACCCCCTCGCCGATCGCTCTGCTGACGCCGATCGCCGTCAGCACGACCGCGATCACGTGCTGCCCGATCTCCATCGCCCGCACCGTCGAGGCGGCGGGGGTCGGGTGCGAGGCGCCGGGCCGCCTCAGCGGCGCGTGTACGACACTCATGTGCTCGATTCTCCCCCGGCCCTCTGCAGTCGTCCCGGCCACCAGATGCGGTCGCCCACCAGGGCGAAGATCGCCGGCACGATCACCGTACGCACCACCAGGGTGTCCACGAGCACGCCCACACCGACGATCAGGCCCAGCTGTCCGAGAGTGACCAGCGGCAGCACCCCGAGAGCGGCGAAGACCCCGGCGAGGACGATGCCGGCGCTGGTGATCACACCGCCGGTGTGGGCGACCGCCTCGACCACGCCCGCCCGGGTGCCGAGCTGCCCCGCGTCCGCGCGCGCCCGGTGGACGAGGAAGATCGTGTAGTCGATCCCCAGCGCGACCAGGAACAGGAACGCCAGGATCGGCACCTGCAGGTCGAGCGCCTGCTGATCGAAGAGGACGCGGCTCAGCCAGGCCCCGGCGCCGATCGCGGCGACCGCGCTGGCGAGGTTCACCAGGAGCAGCAGACCGGGCGCCACCAGCGAACGCAGCAGGACCAGGAGCACGAGGAAGCTCACCGCGAGCACCAGCGGCGCGATCAGCAGCAGGTCGTCCTCGCTCCCCTCGGCGGCGTCCAGCTCGGTCGCGACCGCGCCGCCGACGAGTGCCTCCGCGCCCTCGATCGGGTGGACCGCCTCCCGCAGGTCGGTGATCTGGTCGAGGCTCCGCTCGGTTCCGGGCGAGAACTCGCTGGTCGCCATGATCTTCGTCGACGCCCCGTCACCGGTGACTCCGGCCGGCTGGGCGCGCACCACGCCCTCCACGTCACCCGCGACCGAGGCCACCTCAGCGGCGGCCTCGGTGTCGGCGAGGATGTAGATCGGCTGGGCCTCTCCGGGCGGGAAATGCGCCGAGAGCGTCTTCAGACCGGCGGCTGACTCGGACTGCACCCGGAACTTCTCGATCTGATCGAGCCCGACCGACGTACCGGCAAGGCCGGAGGCCATCACCGCGAGCAGCACGAGCCCACCCAGCAGGCTCGCGACCGGGCGCTTCACCACCCGCGACGCGATCGCGCGCCATGCCCGGCCCTGGTCACGCGAGTCACCCGGGCGAGGTACGAACGGCCAGAACAGTCGTCGTCCACACACCGCCAGGGCCGGTGGCAGCACGAACAGCACCGCGACCAGGGCGATCAGCAGACCGATCGCCGCGGGCACCCCCAGCCCACGGGTCATCGGGATCGTGGCCAGGACCAGGGTCAGCAGAGCGAGCACCACCGTCAGGTTGGAGGCGAGGATCGCGAGCACCGTCTTCCGCCAGGCCGTGCTCAGCGCCAGCCGGTCGTCCTCGGTCCGCTGCAGCTCCTCCCGGTACCGCGAGATCAGCAGCAGCGCGTAGTTGGTCCCCGCACCGAACACGAGGACGCTGACGACGCCGGCGTCGAACCCGAAGCCCCACAGCGCTCCCGCTGCCGCGGTGACCCGCCCGGCGAGCGCATCGGCGAGGGCGACCACGACCAGCGGGACCAGCCACAGCACCGGCGAGCGGTAGGTGATGATCAGCAGCACCGCCACGATCAGGACCGTCACCAGCAGCAGCGTGAGGTCGGCGCCGTCGAAGGCCGCGGCCGCATCAGCCCCGAACGCCGGCCCGCCGGTCACCTGCAGCACCAGCCCGTCGGGAGCCTGCGCCGCGACGTCGGCTCGCAGCGCCTTGATCACCCCCGACGTCTCGGCGTTGTCGGCCCCGACCGTGATCGGCACGGCGAGAGCCGCGGCCTCCCCGTCCTCGCTGAGCATCGGACCGGCGGAGCCCGGCGCGGCCTGCGCACCGACCTCGACGCTGAGCCGCTCGAGGTCGTCGAGATCACCGCTGGAGAGAGCGCCCCCGTCCTCCCGGGAGGCGACGACGAGCACGGACTCACGGTCGGCACCGGGGAACTCCTCCAGCAGCGCGCTCACCCGCGTCGACTCCGAGCCCGCCGGCGCCTGCCCGGTCTGCGCCGGGGCCTCCGCACCGGCGAAGGCCCCGAAGAGCACCCCCATCACGACCACCGCGAGGCCGAGCGCCACCCAAGCCCCACGGCGGGAGGTCAACCTGTCTGCGAGATGCGGACGAGCACCCGACCGCGTACGAACCAGAGAATCTGCCATGCCGACAACTCCACCAGCGGCGTCGTCCCAGATCATCGCGAGCAGGACTGAACCAGGAATCATCCATTTGGCTGATGCCGGCGGGCCGGAGCGGTCAAGGACCTGCCACGGAAGGCTTGACCGCGAGCACCGGAGAGGTGGCGTCGAGCAGGATCCGCTGGGCGGTGCTGCCGAAGACCAGCTTGCCCACCGGCGTCCGTGCGCGCAGGCCCAGGACGATCAGCCGCGCGTCGAGCCGCTGGGAGACCTGGATGACGGTGTCGCTGGGGTCACCCAGGTCTCCTCGTTCGACCTCGACCCGGCCGGCGAGCTCCGGCCACCGACCTTCGAGCTCCTCGGCGTCGGGGACCCGCTCGCCGCGCACGGCTGGCACGATGACCACGGCCTCTCCCTCTCGGGACTCGGTGACCGCGGCCGTGACGGCGGCGTGTCCGGGCGGGGTGTCGGCGTAGGCGACCACGATGGTCATCGGCGTTCCTTTCGGTTCGTGGAAGGGCGAGAGGTCGGCGCGGTCACTGCAGCAGGCCCATCGGCAGGTCGACCGGCAGCAGCGACGGCAGGGCGAGCAGCACGGCGCCCAGGACGAGGGTGTAGATGATCGCCGTACGTGGCCGGGTGCGGGCTGCGTACAGGAGGAACACCGGGGTGAACACCAGGGTCGCCGCGAGGTAGCCGCCGAGCATGACGAGGACCAGGAACGCGGCCATCGCGACAAAGGTGCGCATGGCGATCACCAGGTCGTGACGCCGGGCCAGGGCCTTGGCGTCGACCGCCTGGTCCACTCGGGTGGCGACCATCGTGGCGCCAGACCCACCCGTGGGTTCGAGGCTGTCGTCGAGCGTGTCGCGGCGGGTGTCCTGCCGCCTCGCGCGCAGCTCCTGCCAGGACAGGATGAGTGCCGCGGCGAGACCGCCGATCGCCACGAGCCGCGGCATCAGCGCGGCCTCTGCGGAGAAGGACCCACTCACCCACAGCGCGCCGGCGAAGACCAGCACCGCGACGATCGCGACGGCGAGGGACCAGGGCGTACGGGCCAGCGAACCCTCGAGCTCGTCGCCGTGCTCGTCATCGCTCTCGTGCTCGTCTCGGTGACCGTCGTCGGCAGCCCCCGAGGCTCGCCGAACCTTCTTGATCAGGGACCAGGCCAGCGGCACGATCAGCAGCGCGGCGAAGACGAGCACGCCGGGTCGCGCGACCCAGGAGGCGCCGTCGTACAGGCTGGCGGTCAGGTAGTAGTAGCGCTCCATCGGGATGGCCAGGACGAAGCCGATCAGGAACGGGGCCCGCGGCATCCCGGTGGCCTTGAGGAAGAAGCCGACCACGCCGAGGGCGACCATCACCCACAGGTCGCCGATCTGGCCACCCTCCTGGAACGCGCCCAGGAGCATCACCACGAGGAGGCCGGGCCCGAGCACGGCGAAGGGCACCTTGGTGAGCTTGGCGAGCGAGCCGGTGGCCAGGAAGCAGAGGAAGGCTCCGGCGACCGAGGCGATCGCGAACGCCCACACGATCAGGTACATGAGGTCGAGATGGTCGGTGACGATCGCCGGCCCCGGCTGGATGCCGTACGTCAGCAGCATCCCGAGCAGCATCGCCGACGGCACGCCGCCGGGGATGCCGAAGAGGAAGGTCGGGATCAGGTCACCGGCCTCGACGGAGTTGTTGGCGCTCTCCGGGCCGACGATGCCACGGGGGTCGCCCTTGCCGAACTTCCGCTTGTCCTTGGCGGTGGCCACAGCCTGCCCGTAGGCGAGCCAGGTGCCGGCGGTGGCGCCGACGCCGGGCAGCACACCGGCCCAGATGCCGATCAGCGCGCCTCGGATGACATGTGTCCAGTGGGTGAGCCACTCTCGGATGCCGGATCCCCAACCGCCGGTGAGCTCCACCGGCTTCTCGGTGACTCGTCGCTGTCCGACCCGGCTGGCGATCTCGGCGAGCCCGAACACACCCAGCGCGACCGCGACCAGGGAGATGCCGTCGCTGAGGAACAGCGAGCCGAAGGAGAACCGCTCTTCGGCGGTCGTGGGCGAGGTGCCGACGAGACCGAGCAGGAGCCCGAGCAGACCGGCGGTCAGGCCCTTGACGACGTTGCCGCGCGAGAGCACGGCGGCGAGCGAGACCCCGAGAATGGTCAGCATGAAGAGCTCCGGGCTGCCGAAGGACAGCACCAGGGGCCGAGCCAGCGGAATCGCGAGGGTGAGCCCGACCGCTCCGATCAGGCCGCCGGCCATCGAGGACAGGAAGGCGAGCGACAGGGCGCGTTTGGCCTGTCCTTGTCGCGCCATCGAGTAGCCGTCGAGCATCGTCACGCTCGCCGAGGCGGAGCCGGGCGCGCCGAGCAGGACGGCGGCGACCGTGTCTGAGGTGTGCACCACCGCCAGTGCTCCGATGAGCATCGCGAGTGCGGGTTCGGGTTCCATGCCGAACGTGATCGGAAGGAGGATCGCCACCGCGCCGGTGCCGCCGAGCCCCGGGATCAGGCCGATGACCAGACCGGCGACCACGCCGACGGCGAGCATGATGAGGAGCGAGGGATCGGCCAGGGAGGCCAGGGCAGAGAAGGCTGCGTCAGTCATGTGTCTGCCCTCAGTCGATCGTGATGTCGTAGTCGGTCTCGAGCAGCTCGAGGACGTCCTGGCGGACGCTCTCGTCCACCTGGTACGCCTCGCCGATCCGGTCGGCGAGGTCGGGTGAGGCATCGAGCGGATAGCCACCGAGCACCTCGGCGGCGGACTTCTGGAACGCGGGATCGGCACCCATCTCATCGGCCGTCGAGCGCAGCAGCTCGACCGCCTCGTCCGGTGTGTCCTCAGGCACCCAGAGCGCCTTCTGGTAGGTGTAGGTCAGCGCCAGGATGGCGCGGTAGGTCTCCAGCGCCTCGGGATCCGGCTGCTTGCCATGGAGCGTCTCGTACGCCTCCACGACGGTCGGCAGGTCCGGGAAGTTGGGATCGCGCACGATCTTCCCATCCTCGTTGACCTGCCCGAGCGAGAAGAGCGGCACCGCGGTGCCGTCCTCGACGAGCGGCTCGACCGCGGGCTCGTACGACGAGGTCGTCTGGTAGTCGATGTCGACCTCGCCGCGCTGGAGCGCGAGGTTGACCGGTCCGCGGCCCTCGAACCCGAAGGTCGAGTCGATGTCGGCCGAGAGCAGGTCGAAGGCCAGCATCGTGGTGAGGTCGAGGCTGGTCGCCGCGATGCCACCGAAGATGAGCGGCTTGTCCCGGTCGACGAGGTCCTCGATGCCGTTCACCCCGGCGCCGGTCCGGGCGTAGACCACCGCTCCGGTGCCGTTGGCCAGGACCGGCCGCAGCTTGTTGAAGTCGTAGCGCACCGCCGGCATGTCGAGGAGGTAGGGCACCACCGTCGAGGCGGTGCTGACCAGCACCTCGGTGCCGTCGGTCTTCGCCGAGGTCATGAAGTGGTTGGTGCCCAGGATCCCCTCGCCGCCGTCGTCGTTGACCGGAGCCAGGCCCGGCGAGCCGGGCACCGCCTCGGTCAGCTCGGCTCCGACGAACCGGGCCCAGGTGTCCGTGCCGCCACCCTCGGCCAGCGGGATCATCATCTCGACGGTCTCACCCGAGTAGTCGCCGTCGGCCGTGGAGGCGGCCGGGTTCAGGAAGTCCCCGCCCAGGACGGAGACGCCCACCGCCAACGCGGTGAATCCGGCGAGGACGGCTCCGGCGAGTCGTGGGGTCGGCGCAGGTCGCTCCGGCGGGTCCTGCGTCGGGCCGGCATCCTCGTCTGCGGTCGTGGCCACGTCCTCTTCTTCGACGTGCTGGGTCATGAGTTCCTCCAGGTGTAGCGAGCCTCACACGGGCATCCCGTGTCAAGGGGTCAGATGGTCAAGCCGACGCGGACGGCAGCAAGGGCGGGTCCGGCAGGACTACGGCTCCGTGGGCGAGACGGCGGTAGGTGCGTACGACGCCGACGACAGGGACGCCGTCGTGCTCCTCAGCGAAGGTGCTGACGTTGCCCGCGGGCGTACCGAGCCGCAGGCCGGTGGCGGGTCGCCCAGCCGGGACGAGGTCGTGCACCACCGTGCCGGGGGCGTCGGCGGCCAAGGTCAGCGCCACCGACCCGGTCACCGGAACAGCCGGATGGAAGCGCCCCATCGACAGCATGCGCACGGTCAGGTCGGTGCGCTCCTCGCTCGCCGGGTCGGGGGCGGCGACGAGCGCGAGCTTGGGAACCGCCCGGGCGACGGACTCCGGCGTCGGGGCGAGCCCCATCAGGACACCGGCTTCCCGACGTACGGCATCGAGGCGGGCCAGGAGGCCGGGCACCAGATCGAGGTCGGCGATGTCCTCCTCGCCGCGCACACCGAAGTCGGCAGCGTTGGCCGCGACGACCGGCGCGCCCGCGTCGATGAGCGTGACGGTCACCCCGCCCACGGTCTCCGGCAGGACATCGCGCTGATGACCCGTCGGGAAGAGCTGTCCGGTGCTCCGACCCGCCGGATCGACGAAGCCCATCCGCACCGGCGCGCCGAGGAAGGGAACGCCGGGGATCGCCTCGGAGGCCTCCTCGTCGAGTACGCCTCCGGGGGTCGGCACGCGCTGCACGATGAGCTGGTCGGTGTTGGTGTTGAGGACCCGGACGGCCGTCTCCGGCGTGCCCGTGCTCACCCACCCTTCGCGGATCGCGAACGACGCGACCACCGCGGAGCAGTTGCCGCAGTTGCTCCCCCAGTCGACCTTGGCCTCCTCGATGCCGACCTGGGCGAACGTGTACTCCACATCCACCCCGGGCGTCGCCGAGGGCGCGAGGATGACCGCCTTGCTCGTGGTGGACGTACCGCCGCCGACGCCATCGACCTGGCGATGGTCGGGGCTGCCGTAGATCCTCAGCAGCACCTCGTCGACGGACAGGTCCGGGACGTTCAGGTCGTCGCGACGGAAGACCCAGCACTTGCTGGTGCCACCCCGCATCCATGTCGCGGCGATCTCGCGCATATTGCCTCCTCAGCCGAGTCGTCCGGGCTGTCCGGACCCACACAGACTGGAGCGAGGTGACTTGTAGCACAATCACGAGTTCGAACATGATCGTGAAGCAAAACTGCACGCTTAACGGACGACTCCGGGACGCCTTCGCGTCCCGCCGCGCGTCGTCGCGGCTGAAGCAGCACTGCACGGCCCTACATGGCCATGTAGCACGACTTCATGCAGACTGGGGCCGTGCTCGACATCAAACGGCTGCAGATCCTGTTGGCGATCGTGGAGGAAGGATCAGTGACCAGCGCGGCCGCGGCGCTGGGCTACACGCCTTCGGCGATCTCGCAGCAGCTGCTCAGGCTCGAGCGCGAGGCCGGACAGCCGCTCCTCGACCGCCACGCCCGGGGCATGACCCCGACCGACGCGGGCCTGGTGCTCGCCACCCACGCGCGCAAGGTCCTGCGCCAGCTGGCGGCCGCCGAGTCGGACCTCGCCGACATCGCCGGCGTACGTCGCGGCAGCGTCACCCTGGGCACCTTCCCCACCATCGGCAGCTCGTTCCTACCCCTGGCGGTCCGGCGCTACAAGGAGCTCTACCCCAACATCGCGCTGACCATCCACAGCGGCCGCGAGGACGATCTCGTACGCATGCTGGAGGAGGGCAAGGTCGCCATGTCCCTGCTGTGGGACTACGCCTGGGAGCGGGTCGACAACGACGAGCTGGTGCTGACCGAGCTCTTCACCGACCCCACCGTGCTCCTCGTCGGCGCCACCCACCGCCTGGCCCGGCGGCGTACGGTCCGGATGGCCGACCTCGCCGAGGAGCCGTGGATCATCCGCGCGGGCGGCCACCCGGTCGTCGAGGTCCTGCAGCGCAGCGCCGTCGCCGCGGGCTTCACGCCGACCATCGCGTTCCAGGCCAACGACTACCAGGAGGCCCAGGCCATGGTCAGCGTCGGACTGGGCATCGCGCTCGCTCCCCGAACGGCCACCGTCAACCAGCACCCCGACGTACGCGTCATCTCCCTGGGCGACTCCGCGCCGCCCCGGCGCGTGCTCGTCGCGCACCGAACTGGCCGGGTCCGCAGCGCTGCCGAGCTCGCCCTGCACGACGTGCTCGTGGAGACCTCGTCGACCTACTCCTGATCAGCCACCCAGAGGGCGCAGGCCGATCTCGGTCAGTCGCCGGCCGCGCCGCCGGAGCAGGTCCTGGAAGGCGGCGGCGAGCGTCGATGGACGGCGGTCGAGCCAGCAGGCACCGATGTGACGTACGGCCTCCGGGTTCGTCAACGGGACCTCGACGCAGCCCGTGGCCCCGTGCGGGTCGCGGGGTGCCAGGCTCACCCCGAGACCGGCCGAGACCAACCCCCGGAGCGTGGCGAGGTCGTCGCCCTCGAACCCGATCGTGGGCGTGACGCCGCTGGCCTCAGCGAGACCCTCGAGGAGCGTACGCATCCCATAGCCGCGCTTCATGCAGATAAACGTCTCCGCGCCGGCCTCCTCGAAGCCCACCCGGGCCCGTGTCGCCAGGCGATGGCCGGGCGGTACGACCAGGACCAGCGGCTCGGTGTGCAGCCGCCACCGGCGCAGGTCGGAGCGATCGTCGAGCGGCGAGATCAGCGCGACCTCGGCGGTGCCGTCGGTGACCGCCTCCAGGCACCGCGGTCGCGAGGTCTGGATCAGGTCGACCGATGTGCCCGGATGCTCCTGCAGGAACGCCTTGACCAGCGCCGGCACGACCCGCTCGCCGAGTGTGCTCTGGAACGCGAGGGCGATCCGTCCGCGGGCGCCTGACTCCTGGGCCTGCACCGCCTCGATGCCCGCCGTGGCCGCCGCGACCGCGGCGGCGGCGTGCGGGGCCAACGCCTCCCCCGCCCTGGTGAGCCGCAGACCTCGCCCGTGTCTCTCGACCACGTCCACGCCGAGCTCACGACCGAGGCGCGCGAGCATGCGGCTCACCGTGGGCTGCGGCATCTGCAGCAGATCAGCGGCGGCATGCGTCTGCCCCGTCTCGGCCAGGGCCGCGAGGGCCGGGAGCATCGGCAGGACGTTTCGCGCGGTGGCATCCACACTCGCCATCTTATGCGAATCCGCATTGTTCGTGCATCACCGATGCATTGGACGCACGGTTTCGGGCTCCTTAGCGTGACAAGGGTGAGCGATCAGGCTGCGACCGACCCGGGACATCGACGCGTGCTGGTCGCGCTGGTCGCGATCGGGATGACGACGTTCGTGCAGCTCTACTATCCCCAGGCGCTGATCCCGGCGATCAGCCGCGACTTCGCGGTCGATGCCTCCCAGGCCGCCCTGACCGTCTCTGGGGCGACGATCGGTCTCGCCGTCGCCGCGCTCGGCTGGTCGTGGATCGCCGACCGCATCGGCCGGGCCAGGGCGATGACGATCGCTATCGTCGCCGCGGCGGCCATCGGCCTGGCCCTCCCGGTCGTGACCTCGTTCCCCGCCCTCGTCCTCCTCCGCGTCGCCCAAGGGATCGCCCTGGGCGGCACCCCCGCGCTCGCGCTCGCCTACCTCAGCGAGCAGGTCAGCCGACGCGACGCGATGGCCGCGGGCGCGACGTACATCTCCGGCACCGTCCTCGGCGGCGTGGCCGGACGGCTGATCGCCGCGCCGATCGCCGACGTGAGCGACTGGCGTGTGGCGGCGTTCGTCGCAGGATGCGTCAGCGCGCTCGGCGCCGCCGTCGCGGTCACCGCACTCCCGCCCGAGCGCCCCCGCCCAGCGACGACTTCACGCCCGGCCGGCGTGCGAGCCGGGATGGTCGCCAACCTCACCAACCCCGGCCAGCTGGCGCTCTACGCACAGGCGTTCTTCCTGATGGGCGCACAGGTGGCCGTCTTCAACTACCTCGGCTACCGGCTCGAGCTGGAGCCGTTCTCCCTGCCGGCGGCGCTGACCGCGGTGATCTTCCTGGCCGGGCTCTCCGGCGCGGTTTCGGCCCGGCTGGCGGCGACGTTCGCGGCTCGCTTCGGCCGCCGACGCGTACTCCTGGCCTCGTCCCTGACCATGACCGCCGGAGCCGCTCTGACGATCCCCGACCAGCTGCCCTCGGTCCTGATCGGACTGCTGCTGTTCACCACTGCCTACTTCTCGGCGCACTCGATCGCTTCGGGCTGGGTGGGCCCAATGGCGACCAGCGGGATCGCCCAGGCCACCTCGCTCTACACGCTCTTCTACTACGCGGGCTCCAGCCTCTTCGGCTGGCTCGGCGGCCTCGCCTTCGCGGCCGGCTGGACCGGTACCGCGAGCATGGTCATCGCGATCACCCTCATCGCCTTCGCCGCCGCCCGCGCGCTCCTGCCCCAGACCCCGGTTACGCGATCACCATACTGAAGATGCCGATCGAGAGGCTGACAACGTAAAGCGCGAAGGCCAGTACGAGCGCTCCCTCAAGGACGCGAGCGACCGGTCGCCAACGTCCTGCCACGTCGGATAGCAGCGCGCGGAGCCGTTTGATGCCCCATCGCATGGCAAAGAGGAGTCCAACGAGAGCGCATGCGGTGACGAGGCCAAGCAACCATTCGGGCACGGTCGGCGTCAAGGGCGAGGTCTCGGACATGGGCGGAACGCTAGCGGCTCCGTGCAGTCGAGGTCGGAGCAACGGATGATCGTGAGTCCCGCGAACTACTCAGGACCCGGCCGAACCCACTCGAGAGTGGCGAAGCCCACCGGTTGCAGCGCACCCAGACCAGTCGGACCGGTCCCACACCCATCGACCGAACGGATCCGGGTTCAACGCCGTGAGTCGAACAGCCGGCTGGATCCTGGTCGCCGGGCAGAAGGTCGCCCTCGGACAGAAGCACCGGCACCAGGACGTGACCGCGCACGTATCCGATACGACCCTGGTGGTGCACCGCACGACCACTCAGCCGGTACGCAGCATCACGGGCCAGCGACCGCGAGCCAGCAAACGCCTGCAGAGTCAGCGGAATCGGAGCTGTAGCCCAGGCCCCGGTGCCCATTCCGGGCGTGGCGTGCCGAGGTTTCGTGGTGACCAGGCGCCGAGCACGATGCAGTAGTGCCGGACGGTGGCCGGTGTCGGACCATCCGCCCACACGGAGGCGGGATAGTTGCCGGGGCGAATCGGAACCGTGCGGTGCTCCTCACCGGCCGCAAGCCAGACCTGATCACCGAAGATCAACTCCGTCGCGAAGATCTGCCGCATCGAGCACCCGGCCACGTGATCACTGAGCCGAACCGTCACCGACTCACCCGCCGGCACCACGGCACGGATCAGCAGGCCGGGCCACGGGGCGCCCCCGTAGACTAGTTCCGGCGCGTCCGTAGCGACCCACTGCGTGTCGTCATCCCAGACCGGCCCGCCCTGCCAGGCCGCATCAAGCAACTCGACCTCATCGAGCGGTCCTACGGCTGTAAGGTCGCACTGCCACGTCGAGTCCTGGTCGCGCTGATCCACGACGGCAAGTCTGCCGTCCAGAGCAGCATCGATCACCAGGACCCCATCTAGCATCTTGCCCAGCGGGCCACGGACCGCTGAACCCTCAACGTTCTAGACCACGCGTCGCAGATCAGTTATCGGAGATCTGTCGCACATCCGTTGGCGGATTACACGACCCGACAAGCCTGTGATTCGCTGGTGATGCGCGATAGACCTCCGTCACCTGATCTGAAACTCCTGGACCGCGCTTAGGATGGCACTTGCGGGCGCGTCCTGCTCGACGATTACTCGTCGTCGAACGAGTCTGGATCGTCGAATCGGTTCATCTCCCGCTCACGGTGCGGCCCCACGTACGTGCGGTAGCCGACGATCCAATCGCTGGACTTCCACTCGACGGTGCGGTGCACCGACTCGATATTTCCCACGCAGAAGTGGAGTCGACCGCCCAACAGAACCATGCCCCGCCGCCAAAGCAAACCTGGCAGAAAGTCGGGGAGGTGACTCCGAGTCACCCATCGCGGAGCGATCCGGCGGCCGTTCTCGGTCCTCACGACGCGCCACCAACCCATATGCAGAGTTTGGCACGGAGGAACATCCGCGGGGTGGGTCATTGGGGAGTGGTTAAAGCGTCGGCGATCAGTCGTCCAGAGATCGGTGATGTCACTTTGTGAGTTGGACCCGTCGCTCGCACGCGTCATGAACCTCAACCTCGATCTCCGCGAGGCGGAGAGGATGAGGGCGAAACAGGGTCCCGACCTGGGGCGGACGGTGGTGGACGCAGAGGGACTCGAACCCCCGACATCCTCCTTGTAAGGGAGGCGCTCTACCAACTGAGCTATGCGTCCGAAGCGCCCCAAGAGTACGCGATCAGGGGCGGGCCGGACCAACCGGGCCTGCGTACCAACCCTGAAATGGAAGTTGAGCCGCTGACGTCTCGGGTCATCAGCGGCTCAACACCTCAAGAGTAGATCCCACCCAGGGCATAGGAAAAGCCATGTAACCAGGCTGTTAACGGACCTTTGATGACCCGTAAACTACTTCCTCACGCCGCCGCGTGGAGCTGCCGGAGGTGCTCCTCGAGGTCGCGGCCGTCGGCGTTGTCGTTGTGCACGGCCCACCGCACGACGCCCGACTTGTCGATGATGTAGGAGGATCGTCGCGGGGCACCGGTGCGGTCGTTGAAGACGTCGTAGGCCTGGGCGACCTCGCCGTGCGGCCAGAAGTCGGAGAGCACCGAGAAGTTGAGTCGGTCGGTGTCGGCGAACTGCCGCAGGGCGTAGACCGGGTCGCAGGAGATCGCCAGGACCTCGGTGTCGAAGGTGACGAACTCGTCGAGCCGGTCACGCAGTCCGCTCATCTCGCCCGTGCACACGCCGGAGAAGGCGAAGGGGAAGAAGAAGATCGCCACGGCCTTCTTGCCCTGGTAGTCCGAGAGGGTGACGTCGGCGCCGAACTGGTCGCGGAGCGTGAAGTCCGGAGCCGGACCACCGATCTCAAGTCCACTCACTGCCCTGCCGCCCTCTCGCCGTTCGATTCTGCCGCCTCGATGTCCCAGGTGGCCAGCTCGCGACGGAGCACCTTGCCGGTCGCGTTACGCGGCAGGGCGTCGGTCACGACGATCTCGCGCGGCACCTTGAAGCGAGCCAGATTCTCCTTGACCCAGTCCTTCAACACCGCATCGACGTCGCCCTCGGCGCCGGGAGCCAGGACCACGAACCCGCGCAGGCGCTTGCCGAAGTCGGCGTCGTCGACCCCGACACAGGCAGCGTCGGCGACGAGCGGATGGCGGATGAGGCAGTCCTCGACCTCCTGCGGGAAGACGTTCTCGCCACCGGAGACGATCATGTCGTCGTCGCGGCCCTCGACGTAGAGCCGGCCGTCGGGCCCGAACCGCCCGACGTCGCCGGTCGCCATCAGACCGTCGACGACCTCCTTGCCGCCGCCGCTGGTGTAGCCCTCGAAGAGGAGTCCGTTGCCGACGAAGATCCGGCCGGCCTCACCGTCGGGCACCGGGACGCCGTCGCCGTCGAGGATCTTCATTCGGGTCCCCCACGGCACCTTGCCAGCCGAGGTCGGGGCCTCGCGCAGGTCGACGGGGTCGGCGATCGAGGCGTAGGAGACCTCGGTCGAGCCGTAGACGTTGTAGAGGCTGTCGCCGAACCGGTCCATCCACTCCAGCGCGAGGTCGCCGGGCAGCGCCGAGCCGGAGGACGCGACGGCCTTGAGCCGGGAGGCGATCCCCTCGAGGTCGTACGCAGCCAGCGTCTCCTCCGGCAGCGACAGGATCCGCTGCATCATGACCGGGATGACCACGAACGAGTCGGCCTTGGTCTCCGCGAGGGTCGCCAGCGCGTCCTCCGGGTCGAACCGGCGGCGCAGGATCATGGTGGTGCCGAGCAGCTCGGCGAAGAGCAGGTGGGCGATCCCCCAGGTGTGGAAGAGCGGCGCGGCGATGAAGCAGCGCCAGCCGTCCTTCATCGGCATCCGCGACATCAGCGCGATCGCCGCGTCGAGGCCGGCCTCCTGACGCGGCGCCGACTTGGGCGCTCCCGTCGTGCCGGAGGTGAGGATCACGATCCGCCCGTGCCGCTTCGGCGGCGCTACCGGCCGCGCATCGCCGGAGACCAGCGACTCGAGAGTCTCGCCAGGATCCGAGGAGTCGACCCACGCGACCAGCCTCGTGGCCGAGGTCGCCGAGGACAGCAGCCCGGTGAACTCCTCGTCGTGGATGATCAGGGCGGGCTTGTCCCGCTCCAATACCCCGACGAGCTGCGGACCGGCGAAGGCGGTGTTGAGGTAGAGCGCGTCGGCGCCCAGCTTCGCCACCGCCAAGGTCGCGTCGACGAACCCGCGATGGTTGCGGCACATGATCGCGACCCCGTCGCCCTCACCGACCCCCCGGGCCGCCAGGGCCCGGGCGATCGCGTTGGAGCGGCGGTCGAGCTCGGCGTACGTCAACGAGCCGAGCTCGTCGATGAGCGCTGTGCGTCGCGGATAGCGGTGGGCGAGGCCGATGAACCCTCCGGCCGGCCCGGTGCCCCAGCGCGCCAGCGCCAGGCCGGTCCGTGCGAGCCCGAGGGGGTTGACCGGCCGGACGATGCCCGAGCCGGCCAGGATCTTCGCCGCGGATCCGGCGGTGCGCGCCTTGGCAGCCGTAGTCGAGAACACCGTTGGGAGTGTAGCCACGCTCACGCTAGGTCTCCTGTGGGTGTCCAGCGATCCCGAGAATCGCGGCCATCAGACAGGAGTCTTCGGCGCCAGCAGACGCGTCGCGGCCCAGTCCTTGCTCACAGATGCGGTGGTGGTCTGGGACAGTCCGGCGATCGGCGCGGCCTCGGCGATGTCGGCCGGGTCGACCGCGCCAGGGCGGCCCACCTTCGGCGTCAGCAACCAGATGACGCCGCCACCGACGAGGTCGGTCAGCGCGTCGACGAGACCATCGACGAGGTCGCCGTCGTCATCGCGCCACCACAGCAGCACGGCGTCGACCACGTTGCCGTAGTCGCCGTCGACCAAGTCCGCGTCGACGGAATCTTCGATGGCGACCCGCAGCTCGTCATCAGTATCGTTGTCCCAGCCCAGTTCCTGGATGACCATGCCGGACTTGAGGCCCAGCCGGTCCGCAGGCCCTGTGGCTGCGGTCGAGCTCACGTGTCGTTCCTCCAAAAGCTTGATGTCCACGCCGCTTGCATGAACTTGGTTGGTGGTAGTCCAGCGGAGAACGCTGGTCCACGCAACCCCACCCGCCTGTCATTCGCTAGATAACGGCGTGTCGGAGGCCTTTCAGGCCCTCGGATCGAGCAGATGGAGCAGTACGTTGCGATCCTGCGCCGTCCCTGCCGACGGGTGCTCGGCGAGGCGCACCTTCGGTCCCTGCCAGTCGTTGGCGGACAGCTCACGGGAGAGCGAGGCGAGGTGGCTGACCTTCTCGATCGAGCCGCTCCAGCGCGCGGGACCGGCGTGGTCGAGCATCGTGGTGGCGATGGTGAGCACGTCTCCGTCGGAGATCAGCTCGACGATCCGGCCCTGCTGCGGCCAGTCGATCAGGGACGGAGCGGTGACCTCCCACCAGGAGCCGCGAGGCTTCACCGACGTACGGTGGGTGTGCCCGTTGAGCCAGAGCACGGCGCTCTCATGGCGTGAGACGGTCTGCTCGATCTCGTCGCTGAGCACCCGGCGGCCGCCGCCGGCGCCGCTCATGTCGTTGACCAGCGAGGCCACGTCGTGGTGGCTGGCGATCACGGCGAGCCGCTCGTCGTAGTCGGTGGAAGCGAGCACGGCGTCGAGCCACTCCAGCTGCTCGGCGTCGATCGATCCCTGGAACCCGCCGGCCGGGTTGACCGTGTCGAGGACGACGAAGGTGACCTCGTCGTTGACGTCGTAGCGGTAGTAGGGCTTGCCGCCGGCCTTGAAGCCGTGGCCCGGCGGCTTCGCCTCGTCGTGCACGTGGGAGTCGACGAACTCCTGCAGCGTCGTCTGCCGGCGACGCCGGTCGGGGGTCACCTCGTACGGCTCGAGCTCGGCCAGCATCCCCAGCGCCACCGGGTCACCGGAGATCAGCCCGGCGATGAGCTTCGCCTTGGCCTCGTCGGTCCAGTGCTCGGGCATGGCGATCGCCTTCAGATCACCGACCGCGATCTCACCGATGGCGGAGCTGCCCGGCACTGTGCCCTGCAGCAGCCCGTCGTGGTTGCCGTTGACCGCCAGCCACGGCACCTCCAGCCCGGGCGAGTCGATCGCCTTGCGCACCGCCTTCAGCAGCCCGGGGACGAGCGGGAAGCCGTGGTCCCCTCGGCGCATGTCGTACGTCTCGCCCTGGGGGTGCCAGAAGCGCTTGTCCGGCAGCGTGGCGACGCCTTCGTAGTGCAGCATGTCGCCGGAGTCGGGGGTCAGCCGGCCGCCATCGAGCAGGGTCAGATACCAGTCGAGCTCGTTGTACTGCCCGTTGTCGGTGTTGTCACCGGTCGCGATCGCCAGATCGAGCGGGCCACCGCCGACGGGACCCTCGGTGATCTCGTTGACCGCCTCGACCATCGCCGCGCCGACCTGGGCGGTCAGCAGCTCCTGGGCCCGGTACGTCCCGATCTCGTCGATCAGCTCACGGGTCGCGGTGTCGGGGTCCATGAGCCGGTCCAGGACCTCGACCCGCGCCGGCGACTGGTGGTCACAGATGTGCATGTCGGACAGGTGCGCGACGGTCAGCACCGGGTCGCCCAGGTCCTCGGGCTTCCGCGCCAGATCGGTGCGCGAGATGTGGCGCTCCTGCGGCCCTTCGGCCAGACGTACGTAGGTGCCCTTCCGGCCACCCGCGACGATCCGCCCGCTCTCGCTCGTGACACCCATCTACGCCGCCTCTTCTCCCTCACGACCGGCCGCCGCGGTTCGTGCGCGAACGATACTCCCCCTGGCCTGATCGGCGCGGCTCCGGTGGACCCGCTCCGACCTCACTACCTGACTGTCTGCGCGGCAAGGTCCAGGCTGAGCGAAGCCAGACCTTCGACAGGCTTGAATCCGAGCCTCCGGTAGAGACCGAGCGCAGCGTGGTTGTCCGGCTCTGTCACGAGGGACAGTCGTGTAGCGCCCGCCGTCAATGCCGCCCGGCAGACTGCATCGACCAGCGCAGCGGCCACTCCTTGGCGACGAGAACCGGGGAGCACGAATAGGTCGCGCAGTTGCCAGAACTGTCCCATGACCAACGATGCGGGCATCGCATGGCTGGTTGCCAGGCCGATTGGAGGTGCGTGCGCCGGCGAGTCCCCGGGCACCGCCGTGTAGAGCGTGAGCATGTTCGACCGAACCATGTCGGTGAGCCAGCCGAGGGTGCGATCGTCCCCGTCTGGCTGACCGTAATGGCGCCGGTACTGGTTGAACAGGACGCTGGCCGCTGCGAGGGTCTCCGCGGTGTCGCAGGTCAACACCCGCAGCGTGCCTCGAAGGGTCGTCACACGTCGATGATCGCAGGGATCCGCACGCCCCGAACAGGATCAGCCGCGCACGGTGCTCGAGACGTTCGTCATGCGGCGAGGGTGAGGGGTGGGTCGAGGTCGTTGCTGACATCGACCGTGCCGGTCGGGGTGACGAGGTACTGGTAGCCGTGGGGGCTGTGCCATCTGTAGACGCCCACTCTGAGGCGGTGGTAGCGCCAGCCGTGGTGGGTCTTCATCCGGTGGTGTTGTCGGCACAGCGGGGTGAGGTTGCGGCTGCTGGTCGGGCCGCCAGCGGCGTACGCCACGCGGTGGTCGAGGTCGCAGTGCTCGGCGCGGGCTTCGCAGTAGGGGAAGGAGCACTTCTGGTGGAGCAGCTCGGCCTGGCGCCGCTGCCGGGTGGTCGGGGCGTAGCCGGTTGCTTCGATGTCGTCGGCGAGGTCGACCACGATGATCGGCTTGATCACGGTGCCCGGGGTGGTGGCCCACTGCTCGAGGCGCTCGATGCTGGCCAGGCCACGGGTGTTGGCGAGACGTACCAGGCCGGTGCCCGCGAGTTCGCGGGTGTCGGTGTGGATGACCAGCTCGACCACCCGAGCGACACCGGGGACTCCGTCGAGGGAGCCGGAGTTGTAGGCCCTCCCGAGGACCCCGAGCGCGGCCGCGCGTCGTACGTCCAGGCTCGCGGTCGCGTAGTCGTCCTGGTCGAGGAGCCCGTGGGCGATCGCTGCGACCGCGTTCTCCAGATCCAGGGCGTCCGCGGCGTCGAGCACGCCGTCGAGATACCCCAACGCGAGTACGGCTTGGCCTTGTTCGGCACCGGTGGCAGCGAATGGGGTGGTCTCGGTGGTGGTGATCGTGACGGAACGGTGCTCGACCGCATCGTGCTCGGCGATCGCGGCAGCCGCATCGGGTTCGAACAGGGCGGCGGCCTGGGTGATCATCCGCTCTAGCTGCCGGGTGCCGACCTGGTGGGCATGGGCCCCGATCTGCTGGTCGACCCATGCGGCGGCATCGGCATCCAGGTCCCTGGTCAGGTCCGCGATCCGACGGGCACGCCAGGCCAGCAGGGACCCGTCCAGGATCCGCGCCCACACGTGCTTGAGCCGGTAACGCAGCTCGACCGCGTCCCCGAGAAACTTCTTCCCCACCTGGGTGGAACGCCCCAACACTGCCGCGAACTCCACGGCGGCCGCCTCGGAGACCAGTGGTGCCCCGGGCCCGGCCAGGGGCAGCATCCGATCTCCAAAGGTGTCCCCGTCCAGCCGCGCAGACTCCTCCGTCGTGTCGACCGAATGCAGCGCCGCGAACCGTGCGGCGGCGATCAGCACGTCCCGGTCAGCCTGCTCCGCGACCGCCCGCGACGTACGCACCGCAGCCAGCAGACTGCTGGTGGTGTCGTCGGGGTCGAGGAGTGCTTCCATACCCATTATTTTACCAAACCCAGACGCCATGGCGCATCTTGTTTTCGCAGGTCAGATGGCGTATTCACGCCATCTTCAAAGGCCTGATTTGGCACATTGCGCCAGCCCTTCCAGACGCGACCAGGCCGCGCTGTCGACGGCCGGCACCCAACCCAGACCAAAGCCCGACAGGGCTGGCCGCCGACCCGATAGCCAGCCAAGTTTTTCTCGATCGTCCTCGGTGTCAAGGACCGCGAAGCGGCCGGCGAAGCCGGCGGCCGAAGGCCGTCATCTCGACAAGCTCGATACATCGCCTTGACTCCGGGGACGATCGAGAAGACCCTCCCGAAAGGGTCGGCGGCCAAGCTTGCGGCAGCGGCGGAACACCAACCCTTTGAGAAAGCCCAAATCCGAGTCTCACCCCGTGTAGACAGTCCCCTTGCCGTACAGCGCCCGGGTGACAGAAGACAGATACCCACTCGCATCAGCAGACCCGAGGTTGTAGGTGTTGAAGACCCCGTACCCCTGAGAGACCGTACGAGAGGCGAGCGAAGCGGCGGTCGAGGCGGAGGTGCCCTGGATGTTGATGGCGGCCGGTGCCAGCGCAGGCTTGCCGAGACCAGGCACGTCAGGCACACCCCAGGTCCCGTAGTAGGGGTTCCAGGCGTAGTCGAGCAGGTCGCCGGCGTTGACCCCGCCGTACGAGAGCCGCGAAGCGGACGGCCCGATGAAGTAGAGCGTGATCAGCTTGTCGGGGATCCGCGAGCGCAGCGCTTCGAGGAGGTAGACGAAGGAGAAGTCGTTGGGCTGGCCCGTCCCGTTGGCACCGTAGTTGGACCACTCGTCGTCGAAGTCGATCCCGTCCAGGCCGTACCGGGTCACCACCGCGGCGAGCTGGTCGGCGAACGCCTCGGCGGCGGCGCGGTCGGGGAAGTTGGCGAACCCGGCGCCCTGGTGGTTGCCGAGCACCGAGAGCAGGATCTTGATGCCCTTGGCCTGGGCCGGGCGGATGTGTACGTCGGCGGCGTCGAGCTGCGCCTGCACCTGCGGATTGTTGTAGAGATAGGCCCGCTGGCCGTCGTAGTTGATGTTGGCGGCGAAGATCAGGCCGATGTCGAAGACGTTGCCGCCTCCGGCGAGCTCGTACTTGGCGACGTTGCCGATGCTGTAGTTGTTCACCTCGACATAGCCGGTCATCAGCGTCGGCGAAGCGATCGGGCGCGCCGCGTTCGCCGCCGTGGCCAGACCGGTGACCGCACCGGTGGCACCGATGGCGGCCGCTCCGGCACCGAGGAGCATGCGTCTGCGTGAGATGTGGGGAACTGACATGGCTGATCTCCTTTAGTTGCGGTGGAACCTCAGGGTGCGGACCTCGAAGGCACCGAGACTGAGCGCGACGACACCGCCGTCAGCGCTCACCTCCGCGATCGGGTCCTCCACGAGCGAGATCTCTTCGACCCGCCCGAAGCTCTCTCCGACGCGCAGCTCCCCCTGCGTACGCGCGCCGGTGGACTCGTAGACACGCACGACCAGGTCGCCGGAGCGGTCGGCGGCGAGCTTCACGCTCGAGACCACCAGGCCCTCCCCGGAGACGGTCACCAGCGGCTCGACCGCACGGGCTCCCGACACCGGACGGGCAGGCGTGTTCAGCGCAGCGCCCGCCTCGGTCGCGGCCGCGACAGAGGCCCCGAGGACCAGGCCGTAGCGGTGGGTCTGCACGCCCTGGTCGGTCTCCGGGTCGGGGAAGCGCGGCGCGCGCAGCAGCGAGAGCCGCACCTCCGTGGTCAGGGCCGAAGGACGGGTGACGTCGAAGCCGTACGTCGAGTCGTTGACCAGCGCGACCCCGAAGCCGGGCTCCTCGGCCAGCACCCAGCGGTGCATCGAGGTCTCGAACTTCGCCGCTTCCCAGGAGGTGTTGGTGTGGGTCGGGCGGCGGTGGTAGCCGAACTGCGTCTCGGCGAGGGTCTGCTCGGCCTTGACGTCGAGCGGGAAGGCGACCTTGAGGAACTTCTCGGTCTCGTGCCACTCGGTGCTCTGCGAGATCTCCAGCACGCGCGACGCCGGCGCCAGCGACAGCACCTGCGTGGTCGAGGAGTCGGCGGAGATGGGCCGCTCGATGACCAGCCCGTCGGGCGTCACCGAGATCGAGGTAACCTCGCGCAGGTCGGTGACCCGGTTGCGGTAGAACCGGTCCACGTCCCAGGCGTCCCACATGTTCGGGAAGTCCTGGTGGAGCTGGAGCAGGTTGGCCTCGGCCCCGGCCGGGATCGCGTCGCGCCCGGTCGCCAGATCGAGCGCCGAGGTGATCAGTCCCTCCGCGGAGACGGTGACCCGGACGATGCCGTTGTCCAAGACGTACGTCTCGCCCTGCTCGACCACGGAGACCGCCGCCACGGGCTCGGCCTCGGTGACCGCACCCGAGCGCCCGTCGGCACGCAGCGGGACCGTGCCTTCGCCGGCGAGCGCGGTGAGCGCCCGGTCGATGAGGGCGGTGGCGGCCTCGGCGACCCGGGCATAGTGGGCAGCCGCCTCGCGGTGGACCCAGGCGATCGAGGTGCCCGGCAGGATGTCGTGAAACTGCTGCAGCAGGATCTGCTGCCACAGTGCGTCCAACTCGTCGTAGGGGTAGTCGACCAGGCCACGCAGAGCGGCAGTGGCCGACCACAGCTCGGCCTCGACGAGCAGGTGCTCGCAGCGCCGGTTGCCCTGCTTGGTGAGGTGCTGGGAGGTGAGGGTGGCGCGGTGGAGCTCGAGGTAGAGCTCGCCGACCCACACCGGCGGGTCGGTCAGCTCCTCCCGGGCCGAAGCGAAGAAGTCGTCGGGGTGGCGCCAGGACACCTGGGCGGAGCCCTCCAGATCACGGAGCCGGCGGGCCTTGCCGGCCATCTCGCGGGTGGTGCCGCCACCGCCGTCGCCCCAGCCGACCGGGGCGATCGACCCGGTGGCGAGCCGGTTCTCGCGGAACTGGCGCGACGCCTTGGCGACCTCCTCGCCGGAGAGCCGGGAGTTGTAGGTGTCCATCGGCGGGAAGTGGCTCAGGATGCGGGATCCGTCGATGCCCTCCCACTCGAAGGTGTGGTGGGGGAACTTGTTGACCTGGTTCCAGGAGATCTTCTGGGTGAAGAACCACTCGAACCCGGCCCGCTTCATCAGCTGCGGCAGGGCCGGCGAGTAGCCGAAGGAGTCCGGCAGCCAGACGCCCTTGCAGCGGATCCCGAACTCGGACTCGAAGAACCGCTGTCCGTAGAGGAACTGCCGCACCAGCGACTCGCCCGACGGCATCGTGGTGTCGGACTCGACCCACATGCCACCCAGCGGGATGAAGCGACCCTCGGCGACTGCCGTCTTCACCTTGGCGTAGACCTCGGGACGGTGCTCCTTGAGCCACGCATACTGCTGGGCGCTCGACATCCCGTAGCGGAAGTCGGGATCCTCGCCGAGCAGCTCGGTCATCGAGGAGGTGGTACGGGCGACCTTGCGGATCGTCTCGCGCACCGGCCACAGCCAGGCCGAGTCGATGTGGGCGTGGCCGATCGCGGCGATCTGGTGGGCGGAGTCGTGCGAGGTCGCCTCGAGCACCCCGGTCAGCACCGAGCGAGCCGAGGCCGCCGTCTCCGCGATGCGCTGCAGGTCGACCCGGTCGAGGGCGTCGTCGATGGCCTGCAGGATGCGGAACTTGCGCGGCCCCTCGGGCAGCTCGACCTGCAGCTCGTGGAGCGTCTCCAGGTCGAGGCAGAGCTCGAAGACGTCCTGCTCGAAGACGGCCAGCTCGATCCGCCGGGTCGTGTAGAGCTTCTTGGGCGAGGACGTCTGGATGTCCCCTTCCTGGGTGGGCAGGAAGGGGTGGTAGTCGAGCAGCACCGGGTTGGCCGCGGCCTCCAGGAAGAGCTCGACCTCCTCACCACCGACGGCCTCCGACGCCACCAGCACCCACTGGTTGCGCGGGTTGAGGCTCTTGATCGGCTCGCCATCGGGTGTGTAGACCAGCCCCTCGCACTGGAAGCCGGGCATGTTGACGTCGAAGCCGAGATCGCAGACCAGCTCCACCCGGCGTCCGGCCCACTCAGCCGGGACCGTTCCGGTGATCCGGAACCAGGTCGTTCCCCAGGCCGGACCCCAGTCGCTGCCGACCTCGAAGGGCTCGTAGGTCAGGCCCAGCCCGTCCGCGGGAGCGATCGGCTCCCCCGGAAGCTCGTGCCACTCGACGCTCACGGGCGCCGCGGTGGTGTGGACCGCCGGCCACAGGCGCTCCTTGAGGACCCGGCTCACGCGGCCTTCGGTGAGGTGTACGTCGTCGTGCATCAGTGCTCGTCCTGTCTGTTATCGAGGTCGTCTTCGATGAGCTCCAGCTGCGTGAGCACGCAGTCGGACAACGCGGTGAACCGTACGGCGCCCGCCACGACCGGGTCGCCGCGCCTGATCCGGAAAACCCTGGTCTGACCAGCCCAGACGTACGTCTCGGCAAGCCGCTCTTCGCGGGCCACAATCGCGCGGCCGGCATCGAGGAATTCCAGTCCCCAGGCCAGGTCGCCCGGCTCCGCGGAGGTCACGGTGTAGAGGGAGAGCCGCCGCTCGCCGACGAGCGGGACCTCCACCTGTTCCCCCGCCCTCAGCGCGATCGTGGTCTCGCCCGTGTCATCGGTCAGCGAGCCGGGAACCACGACGGTCGTGTCGGACACCGGCAGCCCGGGCGCGATCCGCGAGGCCGAGGGTGGGCGGGAATCCCCCGCCCAGCCGCACGGCACCTCGGAGAGCTCGATGACCAGGTGGGCGCCGGTGACCAGGCGGGCGTGCGGAATGGAGATCTCGTCCCAGGGCGTACCGTCGAGCATCACCGAGCGGATGTATCCACCGGTCCCGACCGCCTCGATCACGATCTCCTTGCCGCCGACCGGCCGCAGCACGGTCCGCTGCACCGACGGCGGCACGATGACGTAGGAGGCCGAGCCGGGCACCAGCGGGTAGAGGCCGATGGTGGCGAAGACGTACCAGGCCGACATCTCGCCGTTGTCCTCGTCACCGGGATAGCCCTGGCCGAGGTCGGAGCCGACGAAGAGGCGAGTGAGGCACTCGCGGACGATCCGGTGGGCGTCGTCGTGGCGCCCGGCGAACATGTACATGAACGGGATGTGGTGGGCCGGCTGGTTGGAGAGGCCGAGCATCCCCATCCGTACGTCCCGGGCCTCCGTCATCTCGTGGATCGCGAACCCGTAGTGACCCGACAGCGATGCCGCGCCGGTCTCCGGACGCGCGAAGAAGTCGTCCAGCTTCGCGCCGAGAGCCGCCTCGCCGCCGTGCACCTCAGCCAGGCCGGCGCCGTCGTGGGGCGCGGTGAACGCGGTCCCCCAGGCGTTGGTCTCGGTGTAGTCGTGACCCCACTCGTCGGGATCGAAGCTCTCGCGCCAGCCGCCGGCGGACGTTCTCCCGATGAAGAACCCGCGAGAGGTGTCGAAGACGTGGCGGTAGCCCAGCGCGCGGCGCGCGAAGTAGATCTCCTCGGCGACCATGTCCTCATCCGCCCGGTCCGGGTTCAGGACACCTGCTAGGCGCGAGATCGACCAGTCGTTGATCGCGTTGTCCAGGGTCCACGACATTCCTTCGTGGGTCTCGGTGTCCACGTACCCACGGAAGATCGCGCGCCGCAGACCCTTGCGCCCGATTCGTACGTCATCGGCGGGAACGGTCGCGTTCTTCAGCGCCGAGGCGTACGCGGTCTCCAGGTCGATCCCGGGGACGCCCCGCAGCGCCAGGTCGGCGAGGACCGTGTCGAAGGTCGTGCCGGTCATGCAGTCCTCGGCGGCCGGAGCGCTCCAGCGCGGAGTCCAGCCACGGTCGCGGAAGTGCTCGACGAAACCTTCGGCGAGCGAGCCGGCGCCGGCCGGGTCGAGCAGCGCGAGCAGCGGCCAGGCGGTGCGGTAGGTGTCCCAGAATCCGTGGGTGACCGTCATCGGCGCGTGCCTGACGGTGGTCAGGTCGTAGGGCGAGGTGTGCGCGTGCGTGGGCCCCTCGCCGTAGCGGTTCGGGTAGAGGAAGAGCCGGTAGAGGCCGGAGCGGATCGAGACCAGCTGGTCCTCGCTCGCCCCCTCGATCTCGACGGTCGCCAGCACCTGCTCCCAGGCCGCGCGTGCCCGCGCCGCCATCTCGTCGAAGCTCCCGGCAGCCTCGAGGTTGGCTGCCGCCTGCTCGTCGCTGACGGTCGAGATCCCCAGACGTACGTCGACTGCCCCGGCACCGTTCAGCGCGATGTGGCCACGGAGCCGGCCGGCGCCCAGACGCAGCTGGGAGGTTCCGGCGACGCGGAGGTGGATGTGCTGAGCGGGCTTGCCCTCGCGGTCGGCGAGGAGGGCGCGCACGATCGCCTCTCCCCGGTCGTTCTCGCAGGTCAGCGACCGGATCTCCCCGTGGTGGTCGAGCACCAGCGAGCGGGCACCGGTGAACCGCATCCCGAGCGCGAAGTCGCCGGGGACGAGCTCGGCGGTGACCCCACCGTCGAGCGCGACCGCATAACGGTGTGGCCCTGCCTCCTCGTCGGCGTGGTCGAATCCGAGTGCGCGTGCGCGCCGGTCGTCGTCGGGCTCGGCCAGCGGGCTCGGCATCAGCTGGAAGACCCCGTGGTCGCCCATCCACGGGCTCGGGATGTGCGAGGTCGCGAACGCCTCGATCGCAGGCCGGTTCGGTCCGCCGGTGGTGTCGCGGTTGTGCGCGTGCCACGCGTAGGGCCAGTTGCCCGCAGCGGCATCGGTCATCGGCAGACCGAAGACGCCCCCGTGCGGCAGACCGACCAGCGGGGCGTTGTTGCCGCGCGAGAACCGGTCGCTGGAGTGGGTCCCCCGGCGGATGTCGACCTGGTCGAGCGGTGCCGCCGGGAAGGCGCGGGCGGGACGTACGCCGACATCATCGACCCACACCCGCAGCGGCACCTCCGCGGCACGGACCACGACCAGGAGCCGCTCGATGCGCCGCTCGGCCAGCCCGGTCAGCGCCACCCGCCGCAGGTTCCACTGGTCCACCCAAGCCCGCTTCCCCTCCCCCTGCGCAGCCGGCGTCAGCGCCTGCCCGTACTGGTCGACCAGCCCGACCTCGCTGAGCCGCCGCCCGTCGTCGAGCAGCCCGTCCACACAGACATACGTCGAGTCCCATCGCCGCTCATCCGTCGACGCCGACTCGGGAAGGACGACAAAGCACAGTTCGTCCCGCTCGGCCACCTCGATGGCCGCCTCCAGAGGGAGCTCGACCTCGACGTCACCACCGCCGGGCGCCGCCTCGAGCAGCCAGGCGTCCTCCGACGAGTAGCCGACCCCGGCCCGGGCGGCGACGGGATCCCGAGGACCTGTCACACCGAACCCTCGACCAGCGAGACCGCCGCACCGGCGAAGCTCGCGCCCGCGGGGAGCAGGGGCAGGATCACCGTCTGGTAGGCGTGGTAGACATCCGGCTTGCCGGGCCAGACGGTGGCCGAGGGCTGGTTGTGGGCGTCGAGCTCGTGGTGCCACGAACCACCCTCTCGGTCGACCAGATACTCCTCGCAGTAGGCCCACCAGCGGCGTACGTCCGCCAAAGCCTCAGCAGAACCGGTGTCACGGAAGAGCGTCCAGGCCGCCGCGACGGCCTCGGCGGCGACCCAGTGCATCCGCTCGCGCACCACGGGCTGGTCGGCGAAGTCGGTCGTGTAGACGAAGCCGGGCGCCCCGTCGACCGACCACCCGCGCGAGGCCGCCGCGGCGAGGAGCGACTGCGCGTCCTCGAGCAGCCACGACGGAGCCTCCGCCCCGAGCAGCGTCCGCGCATGCAGCGCCAGCCGCGCCCACTCGAAGAGATGCCCGATGGTGACCCCGTACGGCCGGAACGGATGTCCCGGCTCGTCGATGTTGTAGTCCAGCTCCACGGTCCATGCCGGGGAGAAGTGCTCCGGCAGCCGCCAGTCGTGCTCGCGCGCGAAGCCGTGAACGACCCGCTCCAGGATCCGCAGCGCACGCTCGAGCCAGACCCGGCGCCCGGTGACCTCGGCGACCGCGAGGAACGCCTCGACCGCGTGCATGTTGGCGTTCACGCCGCGATAGCCGTCCAACGTGGACCAGTCGGCGCTCCACACGTCGAGGATCATGCCGTCGTCCTCGCGCCAGAACCGCTCCTCCATCACGCTCAACGCCTCCTCGAGCAGCGCCGAGGCCCCGGGGTGGCCGGCGGCGTACGCGGTGGTGGCGGCGAGCACGATGAAGGCGTGGGCGTAGCCCTCCTTCACGGTGCTGATCACCTCGCCGGTCTCCGGGGAGACCGCGGAGTGCCAGCCGCCGTTGTCGTCGTCGTGGAGAAGCCCGGTCAGGGCGGCGATCCCGCGGGAAACGTACGCCAGGGCCCACCCCTCCCCGCGCAGCTGCGCGAGCCCGAAGACGTGCGTCATCCGGCAGGTGATCCAGGTCTCGACGGGCCGGTCGGGAGAGAGCCGGCCGTGCTCGTCGAGCCAGCCGAAGCCGCCGCCCTCGTGGCGGGACCCCCGCGCGAAGGCGAGCAGGCGCGAGGCCTCCTCCTCGAAGCGGGCGATCTCGGCGGTGGTCAGTTGCAGGTCGGTCATCCCTTGATGGCCCCTTCCTCGACCCCGCGGAAGAAGTAGCGCTGCAGCACCGCGAAGACGATCACGATCGGGACGAACGAGATCATCGTGCCTGCCGCGATCAGGCGGGGGTTGTTGGTGAATGTGCCCGATAGATACTGCAGGCCGACGGTCAGCGTGAGGTTCTCCGGGTCGGTCAGCACGATCAGCGGCCACAGGAAGTCGTCCCAGGCGCCGATGAACGCGAAGATCGAGATGACGCTGAGCATGCCGCGTACGCCGGGGAGGTTGACGTGGATCAGCCGCTGCCAGGCGTTGGCGCCGTCCACCTTGGCGGCCATCTCGAGCTCGTCGGGGATCGCGGTGAACGCCGCCCGCATCAGCAGGACGTTGATCATCCCGATCATGCCCGGCAGCGCGACGCCCAGCAGGGTGTCGGTGAGCCCGAGCGAGCGGACCGTGA
Source organism: Nocardioides sp. NPDC127514 (assembly GCF_040302125.1). Classification (NCBI taxonomy): domain Bacteria; kingdom Bacillati; phylum Actinomycetota; class Actinomycetes; order Propionibacteriales; family Nocardioidaceae; genus Nocardioides; species Nocardioides sp. NPDC127514. The sequence goes on from NZ_JBEORF010000026.1 coordinate 76,302, forward strand.
CGTACTGGGCGATGATCGTCGCCTCGCCCGGCAGGATCAGGGTGGCCAGCAGCGCACCGAGCACCAGCCGGCTCCCGCGGAAGCGCAGCTTCGCCAGCGCATAGCCCGCCATCGTGGCCCCGATGACGTTGCCGCCCACGACCAGGATCGCGACGATGATCGAGTTCATCGCGTAGTCGACGACCGGGACGACCTCGGCGACCTTGGTGTAGTTGGCGAACGTCGGGTCCTCCGGGATGAACCGCGGGGTCGCGGTGTAGATGTTCTCGTCAATCCCCTTCAGCGACGTCGACAGCTGCCAGAGGAACGGCAGGATCGTGATGACAAGCACCACCGCCAGCAGCGCGTAGCGCAGCACGACCTCGCCCACCGACATCCGGTGGAAGGCGTACGCCTTCTGCTTCTCAGCCATCGACTCAGCCGTCCTTCCTGTTGAGACGGACCAGCAGCACCATCGGGACCAGGGTGAGGACGAAGAGCAGCAGGCTCAGCGCGGAGGCGTAGCCGAGGTGGCCGGTGAAGCCGGTGGAGTACATCTGGATCAGCATCACCACGGAGCTGACCCGGCCTCCCGGTCCGCCGGTGCCGCCGGTCATCACGTAGAGCTCGGAGAAGACCCGCAGCGAGGAGACCGTGATCAGGATGGTGATCAGCAGCATCGTGCCGCGTACGCCGGGCACGGTGATGCTCCAGAACCGGCGCACCGGTCCCGCGCCGTCCACCGCTGCCGCCTCGTGCAGCTCACGGCCGACGTTTCCGAGCGCGGAGAGGTAGATGATCATGTAGTAGCCCAGGCCCTTCCACACCGTCAGGCTGATCGCGCTGAACAGCAGCAGCCAGCGGTCGGTGAGGAACGGCAGCGGCTCCTGGACCACCTTCAGCGCCTGCAGGATCGCGTTGATCGCGCCGCGGTCGTCGAGCATCCAGTTCCAGATCAGCGCGACGACCACCGCCGAGGCGACGACCGGGGTGTAGAACGCCACCCGGAAGAAGGTCAGGCCGGGGAGCTTCTTCTCCACCAGCACCGCCAGCAGCAGCGGCAGCATGGTGAGCAGAGGTACGCAGACCAGCATGTAGAGGACCGAGTTGGTCAGGGCGTAGACGAGCTGGTCGTCATCGAGCATCCGTTCGAAGTTGGCGAGCCCGACGAAGTCTCCTCCGCCGAGCGGCTTCTTGTCGGTGAAGGCCATGTAGACCGTGTTCAGCGCCGGATAGAGGTTGAACACGCACAGCCACAGGGTCGCGGGCGCGACGAGCAACCAGGGCGTGAACCACTTGTGTTCACGCACCCGGCGGCTCATCCCGGTGGAGCCGGGCACGGTGGAGACCGTCACTGCGCCAGCAGCTTGTTGCACTCCTCGACGGCGTTGTCGAGGGCTTCCTGTGGCGTCGCGTCACCGCTGATGGCGAGGCCGATCTGCTGGTCGATGATGGTCGCCATCGCCGGCGAGACCTTCGGGTTGTTCGGGATGGCGGTGGTCAGGGTCTTCAGGCCGGTGACCTTCGCCTTGGCGGCGACGGTGCCGTCGTCCTCGGTGAAGTAGGGGTCCTCCTGCGAGGCGACCGTGCTCGGGTAGACACCCGGGGCCAGCTTGGCGAACTCGCGCTGGTTGTCCGGGTTGGTCACGAACTGGGCCAGCGCGTTCGCGGCGGCGAGGTTCTTGCTGTTGGCGTTCACCGAGAGGCCCTGGACGTAGAGCGGGCCGTCGCCGAAGGCCGGCGAGATCTCGGTGCCCTTCGCGAGGGTCGGGTTGGCCTCCTCGAGGCCGGAGATGTTGGAGCTGCCCGTGGTCCAGGCGGCCTTCTCCTGGTTGTAGAGCTCCGCGTTGCCCTGGAAGGTGTCGGTGAGGATGTCCTTCGGCAGCAGCCCGTCCGCATAGGCGTCGGCGTACTTCTGGACGAGCTCGACGGCCTCGGGGGTGTTGAAGGTGAGCTCGGTGCCGTCCTCGTTGAAGATCGGTACGTCGGCCTGCTGCAGGTCGTTGAGGCCGGGCTTGCGGGTCATCAGGTAGACCTTGCCGCCGGACTTCTCCTTGAGCGTCCGGGCCTGCTCGATCAGCGAGTCGAGGTCGGTGGGCAGGTCGGCCGGGTCGAGCCCGTTCTCGGCCAGCATGTCCTTGTTCCAGTAGTTCACGTCGGTGCCGAGGTACCACGGGTAGCCATAGGTGCCGTCGAGGCCGTCGTACCGGTAACCCTGCAGGCCACCTTCGACGAAGGTCCCCTCCAGGTCGACGTCGGTCTTCTCCAGGTCGAGGAGCTGGTCCTGCTGGGCGAGCGGAAGAGCGAAGTCCGGCGGCAGGTTGGTGACATCGGGGAGGTCGCCGGAGGACGCCTGGGTCAGGACCTTCTGGTCGTAGCCGTCGCCTGGCTGATCGAGCCAGGTGACCTCGACGCCGGGGTTCTCCTTCTCGAAGTCGGCGATCACGCCTTCGACGTAGTCGGTGAACTTGGGCTTCAGCGCCCAGGTCTGGATCGAGACCTTGCCCTCGATCTTGCCTTCGAGGTCACCGGCGGACGGCTCGTCACCGGCCCCGCAACCCGTCATCGCAGTGATGCCCATGGCCAACCCAGCGGCGACCCCCACCAACCGGCGTACGCTCATTTCTGGCTCCTTGCTGAAAGCTTTAGATAAAGCGGTTAAGTTCGGGCCGTACTATTCACCGAACGAGGTGTGCCGTCAAGGCATCCGTGTGAGGGGCGCCACAATCGCCTCCGGCCTCGTCCCAGGAAGGACTTGTCGATGGCACGACCCACGATCGCGGACATCGCAGAGCGCGCCGGCGTCTCCAAGGGCGCGGTCTCGTTCGCACTCAACGGGCGACCGGGGGTCAGCGAGGAGACCCGGCGGCGCATCCTCGCCGTCGCCGACGAGATGAACTGGCGCCCCCATCGCGCGGCCAGGTCCCTCGGCAACGCGCGCGCCGGAGCGGTCGGCCTGATCCTGTCCCGCCCCGCACGTACGCTCGGCCTCGAGCCGTTCTTCGGCCAGATCGTCTCCGGCCTGCAGGCCGGTCTGGCCGAGGACGGCACCGCGCTGCAGCTGCTCGTGGTCGAGGACCCGGAGGCCGAGATGGCCGCCTACCGGAACTGGACCGCCGAGAGGCGTGTCGACGGCTTCGTGCTCCTCGACCCGCTCATCGACGATCCCCGGTTCGCGGCACTGGAGGCGCTCGAAGTCCCGGTGATGGTGCTCGGCGGGCCGCTCGAAGACACGTCGCTGAGCTTCACCTGGGCCGACGACAGCGAGGCCATGCACGAGGCGGTCGACTACCTCGCCGCGCTCGGGCACCGCCACGTCGTCCACGTCGCCGGCATGCCGCAGTTCCTGCACACCAAGCGCCGGACGGACGTGCTCACCGAGGCCAAGGAGCGCCACGAGCTGGCCGAGGTGGTCTCGATCCCGACCGACTACAGCGACTCCGAGGGGGCGGTCATCACCCGCCGGGTGCTGTCGCGGCGGGATCGGCCGACCGCGATCGTCTACGACAGCGACGTGATGGCCGTGGCCGGCCTGGGCGTCGCCCTGGAGATGGGCGTACGGGTGCCGCAGGACCTCTCCATCCTCTCCTTCGACGACTCGCTGCTGGCCCGGCTCACCCATCCTTCGCTGACCGCGCTGACGCGGGACACCCAGGGATGGGCCGCCGAGGCCGCCCGCGGGCTGCTCCGGCTGATCGCCGACCCGACCCTCGCCGTCCGGCATCAGTCGAGCACCCCGGTGCTCGTCCCGCGGGAGAGCACGGCTCCGCCCGCCGGACACTGATTGCCCCGGTTTACTTAATCGGTTTATATTGCGCGGGTGCCAGCTCTCCCGACGCCCTCCGCCCCTGCCCCGTTGCGCTTCGGCGCCAACCACGTGCCCTCATCCGGCTGGTTCTACTCCTGGCTCGACTTCGACGCCGACCAGATCGCCCGCGACTTCGACGACCTCGCAGGTCTCGGCCTCGACCACGTACGCATCTTCCCGGTCTGGCCGTGGATCCAGCCCAACCGCTCGCTGATCCGGTCCGCGGCGGTCGACGACGTGCTCACCACCATCGACCTGGCCGCCGCCCGCGGGCTCGACGTCTGCGTCGACCTGGTCCAGGGCCATCTGTCCAGCTTCGACTTCCTGCCCTCGTGGGTGCTCACCCACCACCAGCGCTCGCTCTTCGGCCACCCCGAGGTGCGCGAGGGCCTGCGCACCTACGTCGACGCCCTCGCCGGCGCGGTCGCCACCCGGGACAACGTCTTCGCACTGACCCTCGGCAACGAGGTCAACAACCTGTGGCCGTCCAACCCGACCACCATCGCCGAGTCCCGCTCCTGGGCCCAGGAACTCCTCGAGACCGCACGCAAGGCCGCCCCCGGACTGCTCTGCCTCCACTCGCTCTTCGACGACGCGTTCTACGCGCCCGACCACCCTTTCGGGCCCGCGGACGTCACCACGCTCGGTGACCTCAGCACCGTGCACTCCTGGGTCTTCAACGGCGTCGGCGCGATCGACGCGCCTCTGGGTCCGGCCACGCTCACGCATGCCGACTACCTGGTCGAGCTCGCCGCGGCGTACGCCGCCGAGCCCGGGCGCCCGGTCTGGCTCCAGGAGATCGGCGCTCCCCTGCCGGAGATCGGTCCTGACAGCGTGCGCGAGTTCGTCACCGGCACCGTCGACCACGTCGTCCAGAACCCCGCCCTGTACGGCATCACCTGGTGGTGCTCCCACGACCTGGACCGATCGCTGGTCGACTTTCCCGATCGTGAGTACGACCTCGGGCTCTTCACCGTCGACCACCGCCGCAAGCCTGTCGCCGAGGCGCTGGCGGAGGCGATCGCAGCACACAGCGGCCCCCGCGCCGAGCCGGTCAGCCGTCAGCGGATCGAGTGCCCTGTCGACCTGATCCGCGAACCCGAGCGCCGAGCCGAGGTCGCTCCCGGCAGCGACTTCCACCGCACCTGGGTCGCCGCCCGGGTCGACGGCCCGGTCGAGATCGTCCCGCCCGCCCCCTCCTCCTGACCTTCGCCGTCGGTCTTCGTCGAGACCTCTTGACACGGCGCGTGACATTGATCACACTCTAGTCACTCCAGTGTCGAACCGGTTCGAAAGTCAGGTAGCGAGTTGGCCACCATCCAAGACGTAGCGCGGCACGCGGGCGTCTCGCGGAGCACCGTCTCCTACGCCCTCTCCGGCAAGCGCACGATCTCGACCGAGACGCGAGAGCGGATCGAGCAGGCCATCCGCGAGCTCGGCTTCACACCGAACGCAGGCGCCCGCGCACTGGCCACCTCGCAGACGATGGTGCTCGGGCTGCTGCTCCAGTTCCACGAGGACGAGTTCGCTCCGGCCATGCTGCAGTACGTCCTGCCGATCTCCATGCGAGCCCGTGAGCTCGGCTACGACATCCTGATGGTGACCGACCCCGACGGCCCCGCCGCGATCCACCGGATCGCGGACTCCCGCATGGTCGACGGCATCGTGCTCCTCGACGTGACCGCCGAGGACCCCCGCCTCGAGGCGCTGAGAGCGGTCCGCAAGCCCGGCGTGCTGCTCGGCCTCGCCCGCGACACCGCCGGCCTGGACTTCGTCGACCTCGACTTCGGCGAGGCGGCCAGGATGCTCGTCGACCATCTGCACGAGCGCGATCACCGCGAGCTGATCCTGATCGCGCCGCCACACCACGTCGTCGAACGCGGTGGGACGTACGCCTGGCGGTTCCGCGACGCGGCCGTCGAGCGCGCGGCGCGACACGGCATCCAGATCCACTGCTACCACGGCGAGTCGCGTCAGCCCGCGATCGGCGAATCGGTCAACCGCATCCTCGACGCACACCCGACCGCGACCGGCCTGATCGTCCACAACGACGCGACGGTCGCCGCGCTGCCCTCGATCCTGAGCGACCGCGGGGTTCGGGTCCCCGAGGACCTCAGCGTGGTCAGCCTCTACTCGCGGGACTTCGGCGAGGAGTTCTCGCTCCCCTATACAGCCGTGGACTCGGCCGCGGACGAGCTCGGACGCCAGGCGGTCTCCCGGCTGATCGGCCGGGTCACCGACCCGGCCACGGCCGGACCACCGATCGTCCGGTTCGTCACCCCGGTGCTCCGCGACCGCGGCAGCACCAGCTGACACCACCGCCGGATCGTACGGAGCACCTCGTCACGCCCACTGTCGAACCGGTTCAACAACTCCACGCAATGATGCGAAAGGACACGAGATGAACAGCACCCCCCACCAAGGCCGCCCCCACGGTCGTACGGCCGCCCTCCTCACCGCGGCTGCCCTGACCATGTCTCTGGCGGCGTGCGGCTCCTCGGACGAGTCGGGCGAGGTCACCGAGATCGGGTTCTGGGACCCCTACCCGCAGTACGACGACAGCTCGGACTGGGCCAAGTACGTCCAGTCGTGCGCGCCGGAGGGCACCACCATCAAGCGCACCGCCGCCCCGAACACCGACCTGATCAACAACCTCACGACGGCCGTCCGCGAGGACAACGCACCCAACGTGGTGTTCCTCGACAACCCGGCGATGCCTGAGGCCTCGGCCTCCGGCCTGCTGGTCCCCATCGACGAGGTCGGCCTCGAGGCGACCGACGCCGACGCCAACCTCGCCGGCCCCGGGACCGTCGACGGCGAGACGTACGGCGTCCCCGTCGGCGCCAACACCCTCGGCCTCTACTACAACGAGAAGGTCCTCGCCGACGCCGGCGTCGACCCGGCGAGCATCACCGATTGGGCGAGCCTGAACGCCGCGCTGAAGAAGGTGACCGGGGCCGGTCACCAGGGCATCACGTTCGCGGGCGTCCCCGGCGAGGAGGGCACCTTCCAGTTCCTGCCCTGGTTCTGGGGATCCGGCGCCGACCTGTCCGACCTCGGCTCTGCCGACGCCATCGAGGCGGGCCAGCTCGTCTCGGACTGGATCGGCCAGGGGTACGCCCCAAAGTCGGCCATCACCGACAACCAGTCCGCGTCCTGGGACCTGTTCCTCACCGGCGACTACGCGTTCGCCGAGAACGGCTCCTGGTTCGCCCAGGCGGCGACCGAGCAGAAGTTCCCCGTCAAGATGATGCCCATCCCGAGCCAGGACGGCGGCGCAGCGCCGGTGCCGACCGGCGGCGAGTTCGGCGTGGTGCCGCTGCACAAGGAGAACAGCGACGCCCACTACGCCGCCGCGAAGGAGGTGCTCGACTGCCTGCTCAGCTCGGAGACGCAGGTCGAGACCGACGACATGCTCGGCTACTTCACCGCCGCCGAGACCACTCGCGAGCAGCAGATCGCCTCCACGGAGCACTACCAGCCGTGGGCGGAGGCCATCTCCAGCGCACAGGGCCGGACCACCGACCTCGGCACCGGCTACCTCGCGACCTCGGCCGCGTTGTCGAAGGCCGAGCAGGCCGCGCTCAACGCCGCCGGCGACGCCGGTGAGGTCGAGGACGCGTTCGAGACCGCGGCACAGGAAGCCACGGGCAACTGACCCGCGCCCGGATCCCGGAGAACGGACAGAGAACAGTGACCAGGATTCCCGCAGTCTCCACGTTGGAGCGCCGGACGGCACCGGAGACGGTGCCGGCCGCGGCGCCCCCGCCCCGACGCCGACATCACCGCAGCCGCTGGGCCGGCGTGGCGTTCGTCGCGCCGCTGGTGACGTACCTCGTGGTCTTCTACGCCTACCCGCTGGTCGAGAACGTGTCGATGAGCCTGCACCGCTTCACCCGGGCGACGTACGTCACCGGCGAAGCGCCCTTCGCCGGGACCGACATCTACCGCGAGGTGCTCACCGCGCCGCAGTTCTGGCCGATCATGCAGCAGACCGCGATCTTCGTGGTCGGCTCCCTGGTCTTCCAGTACGTCATCGGGCTGGCGCTCGCGACGTACTTCCATCGCCACTTCCCGCTGTCGGTGCTCCTGCGTGGGCTCTTCCTGGTCCCGTGGCTGCTCCCGATCATCGTCTCGGCGACGACGTGGCAGTGGATGATGGACGCGGACTCGGGCATCGTCAACCGGTTCCTCGGCGCTTTCGGCATCGACTCGGTCTGGTGGCTGAGCGCCGACAACTCGCTGTGGGCCGTGATGATCGCGAACATCTGGCTCGGGATCCCGTTCAACCTGGTCATCCTCTACTCCGGGCTGCAGAACATCTCGGCCGAGCTCTACGAGGCGGCAGCTCTCGACGGCGCCGGCCCGTGGCGCCGGTTCTGGTCGATCACGTTCCCGCTGCTGCGGCCGGTCAGCGCGATCACGTTGCTTCTCGGCTTCGTCTACACGCTCAAGGTCGTCGACATCATCTGGATCATGACCGCCGGCGCCGGGTCGTCCCAGACGCTGGCGACCTGGGCGTACGGGATGGCGTTCGGGAAGGGCACCTCGGCAGTCATCGAGTACTCCCAGGCGTCCGTCGTCGGCACGATCCTGCTGCTCGTCGCCCTGCTCATGGGTCTCGTCTATCTCGCCGTGCAGCGCAAGGAGGAGGCCTGAGATGCACACCTCGACACCGACAGCACGGACCGCACCGACCGCACGGACCGCCTCGGCCTGGGTGAAGACCGTCATCGGCCTCGTCCTCACCGCGCTGATGCTGTTCCCGCTCTACTGGATGGTCAACGTCTCGCTGACCCAGCGCGACGCCATCCGCAGCGGCGGCCTGTTCCCGAAGTCGTTCACCCTCGACCACTACCGGGTGGTGCTGCAGGATCAGCTGCCGTATCTCGGGACGAGCCTGATCATCGGCATCGGGACGGTCGCACTCACGCTGCTCGTCTCGGCTCCGGCGGGCTACGCGATGTCGTCGCTGTTCGTCCCGGGCCGGCGCGTGCTGAACTTCTGCCTCATCGTGGCGCAGATGGTCCCCGGCGTCGTGATGGCGCTGGGCTTCTACACCGTCTACACCGACCTCGGGATCCTCGACACCGTGCCCGGCTTGATCGTCGCCGACTCCACGATCGCGATCCCGTTCGGCGTCATGCTGTTCTCCGCGTTCATGGCCGGCATCCCACGGGACCTCCTCCACTCCGCGGCCATCGACGGCGCGAGCCCGTGGAAGACCTTCACCCAGGTCGTCCTGCCGATCTCGCGCAACTCGGCGGTGACCGTCTCGCTGTTCGCCTTCCTGTGGGCGTGGTCGGATTTCATCTTCGCCTCCACCCTCAACCGCGAGGGCGGCTCGCTGCGCCCGATCACGATGGGGCTCTACGACTACATCGGCTCCCAGAACCAGGAGTGGGGCCCGCTGATGGCGACCGCCGTCGTCGCCTCGATCCCCACCGCCATCCTGCTCGTCGTCGCCCAGCGGTACGTCGCCGCCGGCGTGACGGCGGGCGCCGTCAAGGACTGAAGGACACCCCACGCATGCCGCTGCACGACACCTCGACCGAGGCCGCCTTCGACGTCCGGGAGATCCCGTTCTCCCGGCGCGGCTCCTGGCTCGACCTCTCCCCCGTGGTCGCCCTGCACACCCGCACCGACACGATCCACCTCGTCTCCCACCGCAACGGGTTCCACGGCGTGCTCGCGCTGCGGCCGGAGCGCGACGGTCGTCCGATCGAGACGACCTGGTCCGCGGACCCCGCGGTCCTGACCTGGGCGCGGGAGGACGGTCGAGTCGAGGCGGCCTTCGCCGGCCCGGACGCCGTACGCCTCCGCGGCTCCGGCCTCGCGCTGCGGCTCGGCGATGCCGCTGCCGGGCTCACCCCGTTCACCGGAACGTATCTGTTCGCCGACCCGAGCGACGGCGCCGCCGTCTTCACCAGCTACGAGACCGGCCACCGCTACCGCGTCACCATGCTGCGCGGGGAGCACTCGGTCGAGGGCTCCGAGGCACTGGGCAAGGCGACGAGGTCGATCCTGCTCGGAAGCGACGGCGACGACTGGGAGGCCGAGGTACGCGAGGCGACCTCGCAGCAGACAGCGCCGGCGGAGGCAGCGACCTTCGAGGAGGTCGTCGCGGACTCGACGGCAGATTTCGCCGGCTACCTCGACGACCTCGCCCCGTGGCGTGACGCGCGCACGCCGGCGGCCGCACTGGCGGCGTACGTCCTGTGGTCGGCGACGGTCGCCCCCAGCGGTCTGCTGGGTCGGGAGTCGGTGCTGATGTCCAAGCACTGGATGGACAAGCTGTGGAGCTGGGACCACTGCTTCAACGCGATGGCGCTCGCCCCAGGCCGTCCGGACGCCGCGCTCGACCAGTTCCTCGCCCCGTTCGACCACCAGGACGACCACGGCGCGCTGCCCGACTCGGTGACGCACACCGAGGTCCTCTACAACTACGTCAAGCCCCCGATCCACGGCTGGGCGCTGAGCCGGCTGCGCGCGACCTCGGCACGGGCCCTCGACCCCGACGAGCTCGAGCGCATCCACGACGGCCTGGTCCGCTGGAGCAGGTTCTGGCTCGACTCCAGGCGACGGCCGGGCCACGACCTGCCCTACTACCAGCACGGCAACGACAGCGGGTGGGACAACTCCACGACGTTCGACCTCGACCGGGTCGTCGAGTCACCCGACCTCGCCGCGTTCCTCGCGGTCCAGCTCGAGGTCCTCGCCGACCTCGCCGACGAGCTCGGGCATCCCTCGGCCAGCTGGCGCAAGGTCGGCGACGAGCTCGTCCGTACGCTGGTCGACCAGCTCTGGACGGGTGCCGAGTTCGTCGCCGTGGGCGCGCTCTCGGGCCGTCGGAGCACGGGGTCCAGCCTGCTGAACCTGCTGCCGCTGGTGCTCGGCGACCGGCTCCCGTCCGACGTCCGTACGACGATGGCGGACCGGCTCGGCGATCACCTGACCGACTACGGACCTGCCACCGAGCCGGTCTCCTCGCCCAGCTACCAGGACGACGGCTACTGGCGAGGCCCGATCTGGGCGCCGTCGACCGCGCTCATCGAGGACGGCCTGCGCCGAAGCGGGTTCCCGGCCGTCGCCGACGTCGTCAGCGAGCGGTTCAGGGCACTGTGCGAGAAGTCCGGCTTCGCCGAGAACTTCGACGCTCGCACCGGCGCGGGGCTGCGTGACCGTGCCTACACCTGGACCGCAGCGGTCTACCTCCTCTTCGCCGCCGATCACGTTCGGCGGTCGTGACCCCACAACAGAAGGAGCTACCGATGAGATCACCCTTCACGTCCACACCACCCAGGACGGCCACCGCGGCCGCGGCCGCCGCGGTCGCCGCCGTCGCGCTGGCCGCACCCGGCGTGGTCCCACGCGCCGGTGCCGCCGAGGTCACCGTGCCCGACCCGGTCGTCCACTACGCCTTCGACGACGACCCGGCCGGCGGAACGGTCGCCGACGACTCCGGCAACGGGCTCGACGGCACCTTGGTGAACGGCGGCACGGCCGACACAGTCCCGGGAGACGGCGGCGGCCAGGCTCTTCACCTCCCCGGCGGGCCGTCCACGTCGGACGGCGCCTACGTCACCCTCCCCAAGGGCGTCCTCGAGGGACGCACCGACCTCACGGTCACCGCGCGGGTGAGCTGGGACGGAGGCGGCGGCTCCTGGCAGCGGATCCTCGACCTGGGCAAGGACACCAGTCGCTACCTGTTCCTCACCCCGTCGAACGGGTCGGTGCTGCGTACGGCGGCCGTGGCGGGAACCGGCGCCGAGGCGACCAACTCCGGTTACGCCCCGCTCCCGGAGAAGTCCTGGCACACCCTCGCCGTCACCCTGGACACCGAGTCGGACCGGCTCACCACCTACCTCGACGGCGCAGCCGTCGCGGCGACCAGCACGAAGATCTCCGCCTCCGATCTCGTCGTAGGCGCGTCGACGAGCGGGTTCCTCGGCAGGTCGATGTTCCCCGCCGACAACCTGTTCGGCGGCTCGATCGACGACGTGACCGTCTACGGGGCGGCACTCACCCCGGAGCAGCTCGGCCAGGCCACCGGAGTCACCCCTCCGACGATCGTCGAGCCGACTAGGACGTCCTTCGACGTCTACACCGACGTCGGAACGGAGCCGGACCTGCCGGCCACGGTACGGGCCTCGTTCAGCGACGGCTACGACCGCGACGTACCGATCACCTGGGAGGAGGTGGATCCGGCGAAGTACGCGGACCGCGGCAGGTTCACGGTGGCCGGGACCGCCGCCGGGAGGCCGGTCTCGGCCGAGGTGACCGTCCGCTACGAGAACCAGGTCGACATCGACCTGGCCGAGCCCACCGGCGACGTCATGGGTGGCGCGTCCGGGACGCTCTACGGGGTCTACGGCAAGGATCTTCCCTCGAGCAACCTGATCGACGGGATCAACCTGCGTACGGTGTCGACCAAGGGCCAGGACGGTCCGCAGCACCCGGGCGCGGACGCCCTCGAGGTGCTCGAGCCGCTCGTGGACGGCTCCGGCGGCGACGTCTACATCTACATGACCGACATCTACCGCGGGTTCCCCTACCAGTGGCCGGGCAACACCCCGCAGGCCAAGCTGGACGACTTCAAGGCCAAGATCAGGACCCAGGTCGAGCAGGTCAAGGCGCTGCCGGAGAAGTACCGCAGCCACGTCGTCTTCGTGCCGTTCAACGAGCCCGAGGGCAACATGTTCGGCACCGGCGAGTGGAGCTACAACAGGGTCAGCTGGCTCAACGACCCACAGCACTACTTCAAGGCCTGGGACGAGGTCCACGCCCTCATCAGGAGCGAGCTCCCCGACGCCCGGATCGCCGGTCCGAACACGAGCATCCTCTACGACCAGGTGCAGGGCTTCATGAAGCACGCGCTGGCCAACGACACGATGCCGGATGTGATCACCTGGCACGAGCTGAGCAACCCGGCCTCGATCCGAACCAACGTGGCGAGGTTCCGCGGATGGGAGGACACGATCTACCAGGGCACCCCGTACGCGGGGAAGCATCTGCCGATCAACATCAACGAGTACGCGTTCAACTATCACACCTCGGTCCCGGGTCAGATGATCCAGTGGGTCTCGGCGCTCGAGGACAGCAAGGTCGACGGCGACATCGCCTACTGGAACATCGACGGGAACCTGTCCGACTCCGCCGTCGAGGCCAACAAGGCCAACGGGCAGTGGTGGCTGCTGAACGCCTACAGCCAGATGACGGGCCAGACGGTCAAGCTCACCCCGCCCCGCCCGAACGAGAGCTACACGCTGCAGGGCGTCGCGGCCCTCGATCGTGATCGACGACGGGCAGAGGCGATCATCGGGGGCGCCGACGGGGAGTCCTACGTCGACTTCGACGGGGTCGACCCGACGACGTTCGGGTCCAGCGTGCACGTCGCCCTCAAGGAGATCGGTTGGTCGGGTCAGCTCGGCGACAACAGCGGCCCGGCCGAGGTCGCGGAGATGAACCTCCCGGTCAGTGACGGCGGTGTCGGGTTCTGGTTCGGCAAGGACGGCGTCCCCGCCCTCTCGGCCGAGTCCGCCTACCAGATCATCGTCACGCCCGGCGCCAACGCGACGGCCGAGGCCGCACCGCCGCAGCTGTGGCGAGCGACGTACGAGGCCGAGGACGCCGCACACTCTGGCTCGGGTTACTCCCGCAACGGGCCCGAGGGCAGCCCCTCCAACCTGGGCGGCTTCTACACGTCGAACTCGTACAACGTCGGCGGCATCCGCACCGACTCGAACGTGAAGCTCGACTTCGCCGTAGACGTGCCGAAGGACGGGACCTACGACCTGAGCGTGTTCGCGAACTCTCTGAACACCTACGGCCTGGTCAAGGACCAGGGTCCGACCAACGCCTTCATCACGGTCGATGGCAAGCAGGAGCAGGAGATCCATCTGCCGCTCGGCTACAAGTGGGTCGTGTGGGACCACGCCGATACGACGGTCGACCTGACCGCCGGGAAGCACACGATCTCGATCGCGGCCCGGAGCCTCGACGGCACCGAACGCACCCGCGGAGACGCGATCATCGACAAGATCGACCTCTCCTTGTCGAACCCTGCCGCCACGCAACGCACCTACGAGGGTGAGGACGCGACGCTCACCGACGGGGCACGGGCCGACTACTCGAAGGCCGGGGTGTCCGGGTCCGGCGCCGCAGACCTCGCCCGCGGGACGGCGACGTTCTGGGTCTACTCCCCCGACGACGGCGAGCACCGCCTCCGGTTCGACACCCTGGGGTCGGGGCGCATCCGGCTGGCCCTGAACGGACAGAACCTCGGCGTCGTCACCCGGCCGGTGTCACGAGACGTGTTCCTCTCCGGCGGCATCAACAAGATCACCCTGACCGCGGAGCAGGGCCGGCTGCTGGTCGACCGGTTCCGTGTCGGTCCGTCGGCGAACACCCTGAGATCGGTGACCACCCAGGCCGAGGACGGGGCGCTGACGGGCTCGGCGAAGGTCGCGTCCTACTCGCTCGCCGACGGCGGCAAGGCGGTCACCGGTGTCGGCGGCGACCCGGGCAACGGCAACATGCTGACGCTGACCACCACGGCACCTCGGGCCGGGACGTACGCGATCACGGTGCGCTACTCCAACGGCGAGCAGTCACCCGCCTCGCACTACAACCCGGACCCGCTGGCCCGGCACGCCGACGTCAGCGTCAACGGCGAGAAGGCCCGCCGGGTCTGGTTCCCGCACAGCTTCCACGACAACGGCTTCTGGACGTTGACGTTCTACGCAGAGCTGAAGGCGGGCGAGAACACGCTGTCCTTCCGCTCCGAGGAGCTGCCGGACTGGAACGGTGAGACCTACATCTCCGACCGCTATCCGGAGCTGGGCCTTCGGTCACCGTGGGCCCCGAACCTCGACCGGATCACGGTGACACCGCTGGCCGCGGACTGAGTACGCCGCGGCCGCCCACCCGGGCGGCCGCGGCTCCGTCTCAGCGGGCTGAGTGTGCGACCTCGCGGTCAGCGGCCTGGCTGCGCTTCCACGTACGGAAGCTGTCCTCGCTGTTCCCGCGGCGCCAGTAGCCGGAGATCGACAGGTCGCCGCGCGGCACTCCGCGATCGCGCAGCAGGTAGGGGCGGATCCGCTGCATCGTGACCTCGGCCTCGCCGTGCACGAAGGCGTGCACCCTGCCGAGCAGCCAGGGCAGCTCGCGGACGACGACCTCCAGAGGCGGGTCGATGGTGGCGTCCAACCAGCGCACATCGACTCCGGCCGGCGCCTCGACCTGCTGGAGATGCTCCGCGGAGGGCACCTCGATCACGGCATAGCCGACGGCGTCGGCCGGCAGCGCCGCCAGCGCCGCCCGGATCGCGGGCAGACCGGACTCGTCGCCGACGAGCAGGTGCCAGTCGGCGGCCGGGTCCGGAGCGTACGTCCCGCCCGGCCCACGCACGGTGAGCACGTCACCGGGGCCGGCGGTGGCGGCCCATCGGCCGGCGACGCCCTCGTCGCCGTGGTGCACGAAGTCGATGGCCAAAGTGCCCTCGGCGACCGAGGGGTCCAGCGCCGTGTAGGTGCGGCAGACGGTCGAGCCGTCGCCGACCGGGATCTCCAGACGCACGAACCGGTCGGTGCAGACGCTGCCCTCGAACGCGGAGAGGTCCTCGGCGCGGAGATGGACGCGGGTCATCCCAGCACTGAGACGCCGGGTCGAGGTGACCACGACCCTCGTCTCCGGCTTTGTCTCCGGCTTCACCGCGCGAAACATGAGGGGAGCCTAACCTAATTTCCGAGAAATGCGGATGATGGCCCGCGCACTGCCCTAGAGTTGCGCCGTGCTCTACTCCGCCGGGTTCGAGTTCGAGTATGCCCTGGTGACGGAATCACCCGACGTAGGCGCGGGCACGTTTCGCGACATGGGCACCTTCCATGACTTCGTGGATCTCGACTTCGACACCCTCCAACGCGCCCTTGCCGACGGCTCCGGCACCACCGACGAGGACCTCGTCCGCGGTGACCTGGGGATCAAGAGCGGCTACTGGTACCTCGAGGGCGACGAGCGGTTCGACGCCGACGGCACCTTCACGACGATGCTGGTCAAGGGCGTGGAGATCCGCACCCCGGTCTGCTCGAGCACCACCGAGGCCGCCGACCGGCTGATCGATCTCCAGGACGACATCTCCAAGCGCCTCGCTCCCATCGGCCTGCAGCTGGGCATCGTCGGCTTCAACCCGGTCCGGGAGGCGTACGTCCTCGACCCGCCGCTCAACGAGTGGGAGCGGACGATGCGGGCCGAGCATCGTGAGTACGACCACGCCGAGGTCTCCAACCTGAGCTACGGCCCGGACATCAACCTCTCCTTTCCCGGGTTCTCCGCGGAGCAGGTCGTCGAGGTCACCCGCCGGCTGACCCACTACAGCCCCTTCATGGTGCCGTTCAGCTTCAGCTCGCCCTTCCACGCCGGCCGGGCGTGGCGCGGACCCAGCAAGCGCACCTACGAGCGCACCTGGCGACGCGTGGCGGCGCGCTGCTTCGTCGATCCTCCCGCCGGCGCCGAGCCCACCATGGTCCACCCGCCGCGGATCCCGCGGGAGGAGGGACGCATCGAGTTCAAGGCCTACGACGCCTTCCTCTCCCGAGAGCTGCTGCTCGCCGGCGCGGCACTGACGCTCGGCGTCTGCCTCGCCGACGACCTTCCCGGGCTGGCCGACAAGCCCAGTCGCGACCTCCACCAGCGGGCCGCGACCGCGGGGTTCACGGACCCGGAGATCGCCGCCGGTGCCCGTGAGGTGCTCACCGCGGCCCGCCGGGCGCTCACCGAACGTGCTGGCATGCGGCACGAAGTCGGCCACCTCGCCTGTCTGGACCAGTTGCTCAGCCAGGAACGGACGCCAGCCGATAGCCTTCTGGACGCATATTCGCGCACCGGCCTGATGTACCACCCGGAAGGACTTCGTTGACTGATCTGCCCGCCGACCTGACCGCTGAACATCTCGCAGAGGCCGACGTGGCGATCTGCGGAGCAGGCCCGATCGGCGCCGCGACGGCCATCTTCCTGGCCCGGCCCGGACTGCGCGTGGTCCTCATCGACCACGACCCCGCCGACGACCCCGCCCATGTCGCGACCTACCGCTATGCGGGCGGCAGCATCCGGTGGACGTGGCCCGACCCGGTCAAGCGGGAGATGACGACCCAGACCGAGCAGTTCATCCGCGGCGCCGCGGACGGCGCGGAGCTGGACATGATCGAGAACACCTACCACCTGCTGCACACCGGAGAGCACATCCCCGCGCTCAACGTCTCCGCGACCGGGCTCGTCGGCATGCTCCGCGACCAGGCGCAGGAAGCGGGAGCGACGTCGGTCGACGCGCTCGTCACCGGCGTACGCCCTGACGGGAGCGGTCATGTGGTCGAGACCTCGCGCGGCACGATCCGTGCCCGCCGGGTCCTGGGCGCGATGGGCGCGGGGAACGCCTCGGTGTTCCCGCAGGTCAGCGCGGAGGCCGAGAAGCGCCAGCTGTTCGTGCTCGACCTCCCGGTTCCCCCTGAACGGGAGCGGCTGCCCCACACGATCGTGCCGATCGGCGACGGCTTCGGCTACGTCTTCGTGAAGCTGATCGACGGCCGGCTGCGCGTCGTCGTCGGGCAGGAGGACATCGTCGAGGACGAGGACACCTCGGGCCCCGTCGACCACTGGAAGGAGATCCTCGACAGCGGGCTCGCCACGACGCTCCCCTGGCTCCGCGATGCCCGCGTCGACGACATCCTCTGGGGTGTCGACACCGCACAGAAGACGCTGGTGGTCGACGAGCCCAGCCCAGGCGTTCTCGTCGCCAACTGCGGCAGCGCCATCCGCTCCGCGGCCTGGCTGGGACGTACGCTCGCCGAGCGGCTCGCGCTCGAGACCACCTGATCATCGGCCACGGCCGAGGTGAATCCTTTTGCCCGCTCGACCACTCCTGTCTGCGATAGCCCGCGCCGCGGGCAGAACAGAGAGGAACACACGTGATCGAGGTAGGAAGCACGATCGAGGACACCTCCGTGCGGCTGAGCGACGGCACGGCGGCCGACCTCCTCGGGGAGGGCCACAGGGGCACGCTCGTCTACTTCATGCGAGCCACGACCTGCATGATGTGCAACGCCCACGTACGCACCCTCACGTCCAACGCCACGGACTTCCGCGACCGGGGCGTGCGGGTCCTGATCGCCGTCCCCGAGGAAGCCACCACGGCCCAGGCGTGGGCGGACCGGCGGCAGATCCCGTTCCCCGTCGTCCCCGGCCTCCACGGTGACCTCGGCCTCGCCCGTCGCCTGCTCGGCTCGATGATGCAGTCCGGAACCATCGTCGTGGACGCAGCCGGCCGGGTCACGTACGCGGACATCGTCACCATGCCCACCGGCGGATACCGTCACCGCGACGTACTCGCCGCGCTCGACGCGCTGCCTCAACGCGCGGGGTGATCGTGCCGAACCAGCAGACGCGCCGTCCGTGGCCAGACACGGACGTCATCCGGTCGGCGCAGGCCGGCGATGTCGCCTCGATCTCGGTGCTCATCGAAGGGGCCCATCCGCACGTGCGGCGGTTCGCCACGTCGCTGTGCATGAGCGAGCAGGACGCAGAGGATGCCACGCAGGAGGCGCTGGTCATCCTCTATCGCAAGATCGGGACGCTGCGAGCGACCGCGGCGTTGGCGTCATGGATGTTCACCATCGTGCGCAACGAATGCGTTCGTCGCTGGACCATCAGCAGGAGGCACGTCCTCGCCGAGGTGACCGATCTGCCCCTTCGCGCGAGCTCGTCGGCGGAGGAGGCCGCCTTGGCGGAGATCGAGGCTCGTCAGGTCTCCGCCGCCATCGCTAGGCTTCCGGCCGACCAACGGCGGGTGCTGCTGTTGCGCGACGTACACGGCTACAGCGGCAGATCGGTCGCGCGGCACCTGGGGCTGAGCCTGCCGGCGATGAAGTCGCGTCTGCATCGAGCCCGAGCAGCGCTCCGGGCCGGCCTCGAAGAGGTGGTCTAGCCGTTCAGCTCGGCACGGGTCGGCGGGTTGGCACCGGCACGCGAGACGGTGACCGCCGCCGCCCGAACGCCGTGGGCGAGCACCTCGCGACGGTCGCGCTCGAAGTCGTCCCAGAGCGCGTCGACGAGGCCCGCGGAGAAGGTGTCGCCGGCGCCGATGGTGTCGACGACGGTCACCTTCTCGGCCTCGACGTCGATCCGCTCGGACGCGGTGATCCAGCTGGCGCCATCGCCGCCGCGGGTCACCGCGACCGCACCGGCACCGAGCTCGAGCAGCCGCGCGGCCGCCTTGTCGAGCCCGATCCCGGGGTAGAGCGTCTCCAGGTCCTCGTCGCTCGCCTTGACCACGTCGGCGTACGCCGCCGCCCGCTCGATCCGCGCGACGACCTCCTGGCCGGTTCCGGTCAGCGTCGGTCGCATGTTGATGTCGTAGAGGACCCGGACGGAGTCGGGGAGCCCGTCGAGCAGCTCGAAGACCGTCTCGGCGCCCGGTGAGAGCACCGGCGCGAGCGATCCGACGTGGACGAACCGCGGCGTCCCCACCGCGATCTCGCCGAGCTTCCACTCCAGGTCGAAGACGTACGTCGCCGACCCGTCGGCCGTGATGGTGGCCTGCGCGGTCGAGGTGCGGGCCAGCACGTGCGGGTCGCATGCCATCACCACGCCCGAATCAGCCAGATGAGCAGCCAAGGAGCGACCCCGAGCATCATCGGCGAACGAGGCCGCATACCGCACCGGTCGGCCGAGCCGGCCGAGCGCCACGGCGACGTTGGCGCCGCTCCCGCCGGGGTGGTCGCGGGTAACGCCATCAGCGGTCGTGACCACGTCGACCAGTGCCTCACCTACCACCAAGACGTCGGCAACGGCATTGTCACGATCCAGGCTAGTCACGGCGGCAGATTAGCAACTCGGCGTACGAACGATTTTTCCGGGGTTGACCAGCAGAAACCGCCTACTGTCCAGTAACCCACCGCGG
The DNA here is from genome assembly GCF_040302125.1 of Nocardioides sp. NPDC127514. Classification (NCBI taxonomy): domain Bacteria; kingdom Bacillati; phylum Actinomycetota; class Actinomycetes; order Propionibacteriales; family Nocardioidaceae; genus Nocardioides; species Nocardioides sp. NPDC127514. The sequence goes on from NZ_JBEORF010000026.1 coordinate 96,041, forward strand.
GTGGGCGTCCGCTCTCGACCGCGTGCGACCATTGAGGATGTGACCGAACAATCCACCGAGACGACTGGTGGTCCGCAGGGCCCGACCCCCGCCCAGCCGACCGTAATCCACGAGGGTCTACCGACCCAGCTTCCGGACATCGATCCCGAAGAGACCAGTGAGTGGCTCGGCTCGTTCGACGCGATGCTCGAGTCGAGCGGACGCGAGCGAGCCCGCTACATGATGCTGCGTCTGCTGGAGCGAGCCCGAGAGAAGTCCGTCGGCGTCCCCGCACTGCGCAGCACCGACTACATCAACACCATCCCCTCCGACCGCGAGCCGTGGTTCCCGGGCGATGAGGACATCGAGCGACGCATCCGGGCCTTCATCCGGTGGAACGCCGCCGTCATGGTCTCCTCCGCCAACCGCAAGGGCCTGGAGGTGGGCGGCCACATCGCCACCTACCAGTCCTCCGCGAGCCTCTACGAGGTCGGCTTCAACCACTTCTTCCGCGGCAAGGACCACCCCGGCGGCGGCGACCAGGTCTTCATCCAGGGCCACGCCGCCCCCGGCATCTACGCGCGTGCCTTCCTCGAGGGCCGGCTCAAGGAAGAGCAGCTCTTCCGCTTCCGCCAGGAGGTGCAGCACGGGGTCGGCCAGGGCATCTCCTCCTACCCGCACCCGCGCCTGATGCCCGACTTCTGGGAGTTCCCGACGGTCTCGATGGGCCTGACCGGGATCAACTCGATCTACCAGGCGCGGTTCAACCGCTACCTGCAGAACCGCGGCATCAAGGACACCTCCGACCAGCGCGTGTGGGCCTTCCTCGGCGATGGCGAGATGGGTGAGCCCGAGTCGCTCGGCGCCATCCGGGTCGCCGCCCGCGAGGAGCTCGACAACCTGGTCTGGGTGATCAACTGCAACCTGCAGCAGCTCGACGGCCCGGTGACCGGCAACGGCAAGGTCATCCAGGAGCTGGAGTCCAACTTCCGCGGCGCCGGCTGGAACGTCATCAAGGTCATCTGGGGCCGCGAGTGGGACCAGCTGCTCGCCAAGGACGTCGACGGCGCCCTGGTCAACAAGATGAACTCGACCCCCGACGGCCAGTTCCAGACCTACTCGGTCGAGACCGGTGCCTACGTCCGGGAGAACTTCTTCGGCTCCGACCCGCGCCTGCGCAAGATGGTCGAGCAGATGAGCGACGAGCAGATCCGCAAGCTTCCCCGCGGTGGTCACGACTACCGCAAGGTCTACGCGGCCTTCGACGCGGCCACCAAGACCGTCGGGCAGCCGACCGTCATCCTGGCCCACACCATCAAGGGCTGGACGATCGACGCTCTGGAGGGCAAGAACGCCACCCACCAGATGAAGAAGCTGACCATGGCGGACCTGAAGAAGTTCCGCGACCGTCTGCTCCTGCCGATCTCCGACAAGGAGCTCGAGGCGACCTACGAGCAGACCGGCGCGGCGCCGTTCTTCAACCCGGGTCCCGAGTCGGCCGAGATCGAATACATGATGGAGCGCCGCAAGCAGCTCGGCGGTCCGCTCCCCCAGCGCCGGGTCGAGTTCAAGCCGCTCACCCTGCCGGGAGAGAAGGTCTACGCCGAGCTCAAGCAGGGTTCCGGCAAGAACAAGATCGCCTCCACGATGGCCACCGTCCGGCTCCTCAAGGACTGGATGCGTGACCCAGAGATCGGCAAGCGCATCGTGCCGATCGCGCCCGACGAGTACCGCACCTTCGGCATGGACGCGATGTTCCCGAGCGCGAAGGTCTACAACCCTGGCGGCCAGCAGTACGAGAGCGTCGACCGGAAGTTGTTGCTCTCCTACAAGGAGTCCGCGCAGGGCCAGCTCCTGCACGAGGGCATCTCCGAGGCGGGGGCGCTGGCTTCGGCGACCGCTGCCGGCACGGCGTACGCCACCCACGGCGAGCCGATGATCCCGTTCTACATCTTCTACTCGATGTTCGGGTTCCAGCGCACCGGCGACTCGATCTGGGCGATGGCCGACATGATGGGCCGCGGCTTCCTGGTCGGCGCCACCGCCGGTCGCACCACGCTGACCGGTGAGGGTCTCCAGCACGCCGACGGTCACTCGCCGCTGCTGGCGGCGACGAACCCGGCGGTCGTGCACTACGACCCCGCGTTCGCCTACGAGGTCTCGCACATCATGCAGAGCGGCCTCGAGCGGATGTACGGCTCGACCGAGGAGCACCCGAACGGCGAGGACGTCATCTTCTACCTGACCGTCTACAACGAGCCGGTCAGCCAGCCCAAGGAGCCCGACAACGTCGACCTCGAGGGGATCCTGAAGGGCATCCACCAGGTCTCGACCGCCGAGGGAGACGGCCCCAAGGTCCGCCTGCTCGCCTCCGGCGTCGGGTTCCCGTGGGTCGAGGAGGCTGCCCGCATCCTCGAGGAGGACTGGGGCGTCAAGGCCGACACCTGGTCGGTCACCTCGTGGAACGAGCTCGCCCGCGACGCCATCGAGGCCGAGCAGTGGAGCCTCAACCACCCCGGTGAGACCCCGCGCACGCCGTACGTCACCGAGAAGCTCTCGGCGTCCAACGGTCCCGTCGTCGCGGTCTCCGACTACATGCGGGCCGTCCCGCTGCAGATCGCCCGCTGGGTGCCCGACGACTACCGCGTCCTGGGTGCCGACGGGTTCGGCTTCGCCGACACCCGCCCGGCGGCGCGTCGCTTCTTCCAGATCGACGCCCAGTCCGTCGTCGTCCAGGCCCTCCAGGCCCTGGCCGAGGCCGGCGAGATCGACGCCGCGTTGGTGAAGAAGGCCTTCGACACCTACCGCATCGACGACCCGACGGCGACGAAGGGCATCATGCAGGAGGGCGGAGACGCCTGAACTCGTGGCGCCGAGTCGGCGCATCTGACCCCGTGTCTGGCGAAGCGAAGCGAGCCAGAGGGGTCGGATGCGCCGACTCGGCATGTCATCAGATGTACTAAGCGCAAGAATGGACAACGTGACCGCAGTAATTCCTCCTACCCGCCGGCGCACCGCGCAGGCGCTGCGGCGCGCGACCGGCAGGCTGGCGACGGCCGCCACGTCGCGCATGGACGACGCGATGCCGTGGTTCAAGGACCTGTCCGCGAAGAACCGCTCCCTCGTCGGCCTGATCGTGCAGGCGGGCATCAAGGAGTTCGTCGGCTGGTACGGCGGCGGCGCCTCCGCCGACACCGCCAAGCCCGACCTGGCCGCGTCGATGTTCGGCGTCGCTCCCCGTGCGCTGACCGGCATCATCACGCTCCAGCAGACCGTGGACCTCGTACGCCTCTCCATCGAGGTGGTCGAGGCCAACATCGACCACCTGCTCGGGCCCGAGGACGCCGCCGACGTCCACGAGGCGATCGGCCGCTACGCCCGCGAGGTCGCCTTCGCCACCGCCGAGGTCTACGCCCGCGCCGCCGAGCAGCGCGGCGCCTGGGACGCCCGGCTCGAGGCGCTCGTGGTCGACGCGGTCCTGCGTGCCGAGACCGACGAGGTCGTCCTCTCCCGGGCCAGCGCGCTCGGCTGGGACGCCGACCTGCCGCTGTGCGCGGTGCTGGGCCACGCTCCCGACGGCGTCCGCCTCGACGCCGCCATGGAGGAGGTACGCCGCCGCGCCCGCGCCCACGACCTGCACACCCTGTGCGCGGTCCAGGGTGACCGCCTCGTCGCCCTGCTCGGTGGCATCGAGGACCCGCTGGAGGCCGCGGAGCGCATCGCCGACCTCTTCGCCGACGGGCCCGTCGTCGTCGGACCGATGGCGGCCGGGCTCGCGACCGCCGCCGAGTCCGCCCGGGCCGCGCTCTCCGCCTACCGGGCCGCGCCCGGCTGGCCCGATGCGCCTCGCCCCGCACGCAGCCAGTCGTTCCTGCCCGAGCGTGCCCTGGCCGGCGACGCGTGGGCCCACCGGTACCTGATCGAGAATCTCTACCGGCCGCTGGTGGAGGCCCGCAGCACCCTGATCGAGACGTTGGCGGCGTACTTCGCCGCCGGAGGCGGCCTCGAGGCCACCGGGCGCACACTGTTCGTGCACCCCAACACCGTGCGCTACCGGCTCAAGCAGGTCGCGGAGCTCACCGGGTTCCTCCCGACCGACTCGCGCGACGCTCTCGCCCTGCAGGTCGCCCTGATTCTCGGCCGGCAACAGGACCATTAGCGCTGGCAGGGACGCAAGTTGTAGAACCCCTACAAGATTGCGGGAGGGATATTCGTTGCCGCTGAAGGTGAACCGACACCCCTCCAGACGGGACTATTCTTGCGTGCTCGTCATTGTCGCCCCAGGACAAGGTGCTCAGACACCAGGATTCCTCACCCCGTGGCTGGAGGACCCCGCTTTCGCCGCTCGTATGGAGTGGCTCTCAACCGTCGCAGGCATCGACCTGATCGACTACGGCACCAATGCCGACGCAGAGACCATCCGCGCCACCGAGATCGCCCAGCCGATGCTGGTCGCCACCGGCCTGGTTGCGGCGCTCGAGCTCTTCCCGCAGCCCGCGGACGCCTTCGGCAAGATCGGAGCGGTCGCCGGCCACAGCGTCGGTGAGATCACCGCCGCCGCGGGCGCACGGGCGATCAGCGCCGAGCAGGCGATGGTGCTCGTCCGCGAGCGGGGCAAGGCCATGGCCGAGGCCGCCGCGAAGACGCCGACCGGCATGACCGCGGTCCTCGGCGGCGTACGCGAGGAGGTGCTGGCGGCGATCGAGAAGCACGGTCTCACCCCCGCCAACGACAACGGCCCCGGCCAGATCGTCGCCGCGGGCACCCTCGAGCAGCTCGAGGCCTTCGCCGCCGATCCTCCCGCCAAGGCCCGGCTGATGCCGCTCAGCGTCGCCGGCGCCTTCCACACCAAGCACATGGAGCCCGCCGTCGGCCACCTCCGCCGGCTGGCCCAGAGCGTCTCGACCCACGACCCGCGTACGCGCCTGATCAGCAACAAGGACGGCCAGATCGTCCACGACGGCGCCAAGGCGCTGGACCGGATCGTCGGCCAGATCGCCAACCCGGTGCGCTGGGACCTCTGCCTCGACACCATGTCCGACATCGGCGTGACCGGCATCCTGGAGATGCCGCCGGCCGGCACCCTGACCGGGATCGCCAAGCGCGCCCTCAAGGGCGTCGAGACCTTCGCCCTGAAGACTCCCGACCAGCTCGACGACGCCCGCGCGTTCGTCGAGAAGCACGGAGAGGCCAACCCGATCGAGACCACGCCGACCTGGCGCATGGTCGTCTCCCCGTCCAAGGGCACCTTCAAGCTCTCCGAGACCGTGTCCGGGGTCGACGTGATTCCGGCAGGCGCCGAGATCGGCGCCATCGCCAGTCTCCGCGACACGATCGCGATCACGTCCGCCCACGGCGGCGAGGTCATCGAATGGCTCGTCGAGGACGGCGACCTCGTATCCCCCGGTCAGCCGCTGCTCCGGCTGCACCCGACAGGAGTCCAGCACTCGTGATCTCTGCCCCGACAGGTTCCCCGCACGCCCGCATCCTCGGCGTAGGCGGCTATCGCCCCACCCGGGTGGTCCCCAACAGCGAGATCGTCGATCTGATCGACTCCTCCGACGAGTGGATCCGCACCCGTTCCGGCATCACCGAGCGTCGCTGGGCGGGTGAGGAGGAGACCGTACAGATGATGTCGGTCACCGCCTCCCGCAAGGCGCTCGAGCACGCCAAGATCGGCATCGACCAGATCGACTGCGTCATCGTCGCCACCGTCAGCCACATGCGTCAGACGCCCGCAGTAGCCGCGCTGATCGCCGACGAGCTCGGTGCCGACCACCCGGCCGCCTTCGACATCTCGGCGGCCTGTGCCGGCTTCTGTCACGGCATCGCGATGGCGAGCGACTTCATCCGCGGCGGCAGCGCCCGCAACGTACTCGTGATCGGTGTCGAGCGCCTCTCCGACATCACCAACCCGCACGATCGTGGCACCGCCTTCATCTTCGCCGACGGCGCCGGTGCCGCGGTCGTCGGCCCGAGCGACGAGCCCGGGATCGGCCCGGTCGTCTGGGGTTCCTCGGGCGACAAGGCCGACCACATCCAGACCCCCGACTGGTTCGACGCGGTCGAGGCGAAGGAGACTCCCTGGCTGACGATGGAGGGCAACCCCGTCTTCCGCTGGGCCTCCTACGCCATGGCCAAGGTCGGTCAGGAGGCGCTCGAGAAGGCCGGCATCACCGCCGACGAGCTCGACTGCTTCGTCCCGCACCAGGCCAACATGCGCATCGTCGACGCCCTGGCCCGCTCCATGAAGCTTCCGGAGTCGGTCAAGATCGCCCGCGACATCGCCACCATGGGCAACACGTCGGCCGCCTCGGTCCCGCTTGCTCTTGAGCGGATGATCGAGGAGGGTCAGGCTGAGTCGGGCGACACCGCCCTGCTCATCGCGTTCGGTGCCGGACTGGTCTACGCAGCCCAGGTCGTCGTCGTTCCGTAGTCTCGCACCACCCAGAGTTTCACCACACAAAATCCGAGAGGAAGCACCACATATGGCCACCACCGAAGAGATCCGCTCCGACCTCGCCGAGATCGTCAACGAGGTCGCCGGCATCGATGTCGCCGACGTTCAGCTCGACAAGTCCTTCGTCGATGACCTCGACGTCGACTCGCTGTCCATGGTCGAGGTCGTCGTCGCTGCCGAGGAGAAGTTCGGCGTATCCATCCCCGACGAGCAGGTCAAGAACCTCAAGACCGTTGGCGACGCGGTGAGCTTCATCGAGAAGGCTTCCGCGAACGCCTGACGCGCCCCGGCGGCTCGGCCAACCCTCCCAGGCCGAGCCGCCGGATCTGCTTCACCTGACCCAACGCGCCAACACCTCACACGGAGACCACATGAGCAGCCGCACCCGAGTCGTCGTCACTGGATTGGGCACCACCAACCCGGTAGGCGGAGATGTAGCCACCACCTGGGATGCCTTGATCGCCGGCCGCTCCGGCATCCGCGAGCTCACCGAGGAGTGGGCCCAGGACCTTCCCGTACGCATCGCCGGCCGTGTCGCCGTCGAGCCGTCCGAGGTCCTGGAGAGGGTCAAGGCGCGACGCCTGGACCGTTCAGCGCAGTTCGCCGTGGTCGCCGCGGCCGAGGCCTGGAAGGACGCCGGCTTCGAGGGTACGGCCACCGAGGCCGGCCTCGACGGCGAGCGCCTCGGTGTCGCTGTCGCCACCGGCATCGGCGGCGTCACCACCCTGCTCGACAACTACGACACGCTTCTGGCCAAGGGACCGCGCCGGGTCAGCCCGCTGGCCGTCCCGATGCTGATGGCCAACGCCTCAGCAGCCAACATCTCGTTGATCTACGGCGCACGCGCCGCGGCTCAGACCCCGATCTCTGCCTGTGCCTCCGGCTCCGAGGCGATCGCCCTGGCCGCCGACCAGATCCGTCTGGGCCGCGCCGACGTCGTCCTCGCTGGTGGCACCGAGGCAGCGATCCACCCGCTGCCGATGGCCGCGTTCGCCAACATGATGGCCCTGTCCAAGACCGCCTCCGGCCCCGACGGTGGCGACCCGACCGCGGTCAGCCGCCCCTGGGACACCGCCCGCGACGGCTTCGTACTCGGTGAAGGCGCCGGCATCGTCGTGCTCGAGACGCTCGAGCACGCCCAGGCCCGCGGCGCCCGGATCTACGCCGAGGTCCTCGGCGCCGGCGTGACCGCCGACGCCCACGACATCGCCCAGCCCGACCCCGAGGGTCGCGGCGGCAGCCGAGCCATCAAGCGCGCGCTCGAGGACGGCGACATCGACCCGAACACCATCGTCCACGTCAACGCCCACGCGACCTCGACCCCTCAGGGCGACATCGCCGAGGGCCTGATGCTCCACGCCACCCTCGGCAAGCAGGTCGAGAACGTCGTGGTCACCTCGACCAAGTCGATGACCGGCCACCTGCTCGGTGGTGCCGGCGCCCTCGAGACCGTCGCGACCGTGCTGGCGATCCACCACCGCCAGTCGCCGCCGACGATCAACCTCGACAACCTCGACCCCGCGGTCGAGCTCGACATCGCCACCAAGGCACGCGACCTGCCGGTCGGCGACATCGCGGCCCTCAACAACTCCTTCGGTTTCGGTGGCGCGAACGTAGCGGTCGTCTACGGAAGCATCTGATGACCATCACAGCCCCCGCGGCTGTTGCTGCGAGGAAGCAGCAGAAGCTTCCTCGCGACCAGGACCCCCGAAACCCGCTGACCCGGCTCAGGGCGCTCTTCGACGAGGGCACCGTCCAGCTCATCTCCCCCGACGACGACTCCGGCATGCTGGCCGCCGTCGGCGAGGTGGACGGCACCCGGGCGGTCGCCTTCTGCTCGGACGCCACCGTCATGGGCGGCGCGATGGGCGACCTCGGCTGCCGCGTGGTCGTCGACGCCTACCACCGCGCGATGACCGACGGCATCCCGATCATCGGCCTGTGGCACTCCGGCGGCGCCCGGCTGGCCGAGGGCGTACTCTCCCTGCACGCGGTCGGCCGCATCTTCCACGCGATGACGCAGGCCAGCGGCAAGATCCCGCAGATCTCGGTCGTCCTCGGCCCGGCCGCCGGCGGCGCTGCCTACGGTCCCGCCCTCACCGACGTCGTCATCCTCGGCCCCGAGGGCCGCATCTTCGTGACCGGTCCCGACGTCGTACGCTCCGTCACCGGCGAGGACGTCGACATGCTACGCCTCGGTGGTCCCGAGCCGCACGGCCGCCGATCCGGCGTCGTGCACATCCTCACCGAGTCCGAGCGCGAAGCGCTCGACAAGGCCCGCACGGTCACCGCTCTCCTCGGCTCCCAGGGTGGCCTCGAGGTCGCCGCGGTCGAGGACAAGGACCTCTCAGAGCAGCTGCCCGAGTCGAAGAAGCGCGCCTACGACGTGCATCCGCTGGTCGAGAACATCCTCGACGAGGGCACCGCACAGGAGCTGCACGCTCGCTGGGCTCCCAACATCGTCACCGCGCTCGGTCGCTTCGGCGGCCGCACCGTCGGCGTCGTCGCCAACAACCCGCTGCGGCTCGGCGGCTGCCTCGACTCCCTCTCCGCGGAGAAGGCATCCCGGTTCGTACGCCTCTGTGACGCCCTCGGCGTCCCGCTGATCGTCGTCGTCGACGTCCCCGGGTACCTACCGGGCGTCGGCCAGGAGTGGGACGGGGTCGTACGCCGCGGAGCCAAACTCCTGCACGCCTTCGGCGAGTGCGTGGTCCCTCGGGTCACCCTGGTGACCCGCAAGACCTACGGTGGCGCCTACATCGCCATGAACGCCCGATCCCTCGGTGCGACCAAGGTCTTCGCCTGGCCCGGCGCCGAGGTCGCGGTCATGGGCCCGGTCGCCGCGATCCGCATCCTGCACCGCCGTAAGCTCGCCGAGGTCGCGCCCGACCTCCGTGCCCAGGTCGAGGCGGAGCTCGCGGCCGAGCACGAGCGGCTCGCAGGCGGTGTCGACAAGGCTGTCGAGATCGGTGTCGTGGACGAGGTCATCGAGCCGTCGGCGACCCGCAGCGCGATCGCGGCCGCCTTCGAGGAAGCGATCCAGACCGTCGGCGTACGCCGCGGCGCTCACGGCAACATCCCGCTCTGACCCGAACCAAGCCGAGTCGGCGCGTCCTGACCGAAAACAACGCCGAGTCGGCGCGTTATGACGCGCCGACTCGGCGTTTTCGTGGCCGTGCTCTGCGGCCGACGACGGTCGCTCAGACGACCTGGTGCAGCCAGCGTACGGGCGCGCCCTCCCCCGCGTGACGGAACGTCTCCAGCTCGTCGTCCCACGGCTTGCCGAGGAGCTTGTCGACCTCGAGCTCGAGCGTCGTGTCGCCGAGGGCGGCCTTGACCACTGCGGCCTTGAGCCGGTCCTCGGGGATCATGATGTCGCCGTGCATCCCGGTGACGGCGTGGAAGACGCCGAGGTCGGGCGTGAAGGAGTAGCGCGCACCCTCGGAGGTCGACGTACCGTCCTCAGTGACCTCGAAGCGCAGGTGCGTCCATCCCTTCAGCGCCGACGCGATCGCCGCCGCGGAACCGACCGCACCGGACCAGAAGAGCTCGGCTCGGTAGGTGCCGGCCTGGGCGGGCTGCGCCGTCCAGTCGAAGTTCACCGGCGCACCTAGCACCCCCGCGACGGCCCATTCGATGTGAGGGCAGAGCGCGGAGGGAGCCGAATGCACGAACACAACGCCTCGTGCGATGCCACGCGAGGCGCTCGGGTCCTTGATCTGAGTGGTCACCGATTATCTCCTTCGTTGCGGCGCGAGCTACGCCTTCCCCAGCGGGCTCGATCATGCGTGAAGGAACATTTCGGTGATCACACTGATGTAGTTGTACATCTATTCTTACCTACCGCGCCCAGGATCTCCAGTATCGGAGCAAAACGGCCAGTGGCGACCGGCATAGCTGCCGATCGCCACTGATTGCGCGTCTGAGGCGGACCTCAGTCCCTCTCGACCGTCTTCTCGAGGGCCTCGGCGCGCGCCGCGGCGTCGGTGATCTCGTCGGAGTCGATCGCGTAGGTGCGGTGGAACCAGGTCAGCGCGTCCTTGTCCCGGCCGGCGTCCTGGAGCGTGTCTGCGTACGCGTAGCGCAGCCGCACGACCCAGGCCTCACGGCTCTTGTTGTTGAGCGGCGACTGCTCGAGGATCCGCAGGGCGGCGTCGAACTGGCCCATGTCCCGGCGAGCGCCGGCCTCGACGATCGTCATCTCGGCCTTCGCCGGCGCCTCGAAGTTCGCCACCGACGGGCTGTGCGCGAGCTTGATCGCCTGCTCGGGCTGGCCGAGCGCGCGGTGGCAGTCCGCCATGATCGGCAGGTACGCCGTCGCGCCGTTCATCCGCTTCGCCGCACGCAGCTCGGCGAGCGCCTCGGAGTAGTGGCCGGCAGCGTACGCAGCCTCGCCCAGCGCCTCGCGAATCACAGCGATCCGCTGCGTACGCGACTTCGCCGCCTTGGCGTGCTGGTAGGCGAGCTCGGGGTCCGAGTCGATGAACATGTCGGCAGCAACCAGGTGGCGGGCGATCCGCGCCGCCAGCTTCTCGGGCAGGCCTCGCAGCTGAGCCGAGATCGCTCGGTCCAGTTCCTTGCCGGTGACCTCCTCCGGCAGCTCCGGACCATCGTAGATCCGCTGATCCGCCGTGCGCTCCTCACGCGGCTCGTCGAAGCGGCGCTGCGGCTTGCCACCGGGCTTGCCGCCACGATCCTTGGAGTAGCCACCCTTGCGGTCGCTGCTGCCGCCACGCTTCGGGCCGTCCGAACGGCCGCCGGCGCGGGGGCCGCTGCGTCCGGTCGACGGCTTGCCGTCGCGACGCTCGTCGCCTCCGCGGCCACCGTCACGGCGCTGGTCGCCTCCGCGACCGCCAGCGGCGCCATCACGGCGATCGCTGCTCCGTCCAGCACCAGGCCGACCACCACTCGGTCGACCAGCGCCCGGCTTGCCGTCACCCGATCGGCCGCCACGGCCACCGGTCGATGAATTCGAGCTCTTCGGACGCCCGGGGCGTCCGGCGGGCTTACCGCCTCTGTTGCTACGGCGCTCGTCAGCCATAGCTGCCTTCCTCACTGCTGCTTCCCGCAGCCGACTTCGAACGATCCGAGGACCATCGCGTTGACAAACTCAGTGCCAGTAAAAGCAGTAGAGGCCGCCCCAAAGGGCGGCCTCTACCTGAAATTTTGTCCGGCGGCGTCCTACTCTCCCACAGCCTCTCGGTTGCAGTACCATCGGCGCTGAAGGGCTTGACTTCCGGGTTCGGGATGGGACCGGGTATT
>NZ_JBEORF010000027.1:0-107347 GCF_040302125.1 Nocardioides sp. NPDC127514
GCCGGTAAGACCACCCTGGCCGCGAAGCTCGCGCTGTGGCTGAAGGAGCAGGGCAAGGCGCCGCTGCTGGCCAGAGTTTCGTCGCCCACAACTACAGATTCGACCCGCCACAACTGCAGATTCGGCGGGAGGGGTCAGGCTTCGCGAACCACGTCCATGGTGCGGTCGCCGAACTTGACCTTGTCGCCGTCGATGAGAGCCGCGGGGCGGCGGGCACCGAGGGCTCGTGCGGCGCCCTGGCGGATCAGGGTGGTGCCGTTGGTGGAGCCACGGTCCATGACCACGAGGGTGCCGTCGGCCGCGATCTGGAACTGGGCGTGGGTCTTGGACAGGGACATGTCGCTCGAGGAGAGGGCTACCCGGTGGGCGACCTCCTCGCCCGGACGCGGCTCGGGGCCGCGACCGACGATGGCGAGGCCCTCGACCACGAAGCTCTGGCCGGTGTCGAACGTGACCCGCCAGCGAGCCGTCGCCGCGGGCTGCGGGGCAGGCACGGGAGGCGGCGGAGGGGCGGGCTGCGCCAACGGCGGGGCCGGAGGGGCCGGAGTCGGTGGGGCGGGAGCTGGCGGCACCGGAGCCGGGGGTGCCTGACGGGGGACCATTCCCGGCACGATGGTCTGCGCCGCCTGGGCCTCGGCCGCGGCCTGAGCGGCAGGAGCCTGAGCCGCGGGGCTCTGGGTCGGCGCGGCGGGGGTCTGCGGCCGCTCGGCCCGCTCCGGGGTCGCCTCGGCCTGCTTCAGGCGCATGGTGGTCAGGTTGACGATGCGACGCGGCGCGGGCGCCTCCTCCTCGGCCTCGACGACCGCCGGAGGCCGTACGTCGACCACGACCGAGCCTGCACGGCGGTCGTGCCACCCCTGGCGACGGCCGCGGTCGTCCATCGCGGCGACCCAGGCGAAGGTGGCGGTGCCGATGCCGAGCGTCGGGATCGTGCAGAGACCGAGCAGGGCCTGGCGTACGAACGCCTTGCCGACGCCGATGGGGCGGCCCGCGGCTCCGGAGTCATCGCTGACCACACGGAGCCCGAGGGCCATCTTCCCGGGGGTCTTGCCCCCGGAGCCGGTGAGCACGGTGCCGACCAGCCAGACCCCCAGGACCACACTGGCGATCAGGCCGACGCCGGCAAGCGGGTTGTCGTTGCGGAAGAAGATCAGCCAGGCGGCGAACCCGGCCGCGGCGAAGATCGCCCAGGCGATCACCCGGTCGATGGCGAACGCGTAGAACCGACGGTCCGGCTCCGCGATCGCAGCTTCGACGGTTGGAGCCGGCAGGCCGGCCACGCTCATGCCGCCGCCTCCACAGAGGCCGGCGACATGAGCGAAAGCCGCTCGATCATGGGTTGGTCACCCGGATCGTCAGACTGTCACCGAGGTCGATGACAGCACCCGGCATGAGCTGGACGGGTACGCCGGGACGCAGGTCCTCCGGGCCGAGACCAGGCTGGACCAGCACGGTGCCGTTGGTCGAGCCGAGGTCGGTGACCACCGCTGCGCCGTGGTCGACACCGGCACCGGGACGGATCTCGCAGTGGGTCGAGGAGATCTCCTGGTGCGGGCTCGGCACGGTCACCAGCATCGGCTGCTCGGTGGGCGTGAACCGGCTCGCCTCCGGCGCGCGGCCGACCAGGACGACCCGGTCGACCTCGACGCGGTCGCCGCTGGAGAACTCCAGGCGGGCGACCGGGTAGGCGGTCACCTTCGGGGCCTCGGGCTGGCCGGGGATGCCGGCGAGACCGGCGTTGAGGTCCTCGCCTACGCCGATGCGGGTCAGACCGTCGTGGTCGTCCTCATCGGGGTTGGGCTCCTCCCAGACCGGCTCGTCGTGGGTTTCGGGGATCGGCGCCACGGGCGGAGCCGGCGGCGCGGGCGGGGCCGGGAACGCCGGAGGGGCCGGGGGTGCCGGAGGGATCTCGGTCACCGGCGCGTCGGCAGGAGCGCTGTCGAAGGACGGTGCCTCGATCGGGGCGTCGCTCGGCACAGCGTCGATCATGCCCTCGGCCCGCGACTCCTCGTAGGGAGCGGGCGGCGCGTCCACCGGAGGCGGAGGAGGCGTCGTCAGCGGAGGCGGAGGCGGCATCGACGGCGGGCCGAAGCCGGGCGCCGGGGCGGACTCAGGCTCGTCGTAGGACTCGGGCCCGTCGTAGGCCTGCTCGTCGACGGCATGAAGGACCTCGGTCTCGGCGTCGGGAGCGGCGTTCATGTCGGACACGGGCTCCGGGGAGACCGCGGAGGGACCGAAGGAGGACGCCACGGCAGCAGCGTGCTCGTCGCTGGCGTAGTCGTCCTCGTAGCCGCCGGAAGCGGGCTCCGGGAAGTCCTGGTCGTCGGCGTCCTGGGAGGCGGCCGGCATCTCGAACGCCTCGGTCGGCTCGGTCAGGTCGTCGTGGCGCGGTGCCGACGCCTCGCCGGACTCGTCGCCACGGTTGACCGAGATCGGCTCGTCCGCCTCGGCATCCTCGTCGAAGTCGGAGTCCGGGCCGAGGTCTGCCTCCGCGCCGGAGTCCGACTCAGCGGCCGCCCCGAGACCGGGGAGGTCACCCGAGACCGGGATCGGCGGAACGACCGAGAGGGAGGGCGGAGCCGCGACCGGCTCGTCCTCGTCGAGACCCTGCTCCTCGGCGGAGTCCAGGTCGTCGGCGGAGTCGGCGTAGCTGTCCTCGGGAAGAGGATCGGTGAGCGGGTCACCCGGGGCAGGCTCATCGACGCCCTCGTCGGGGCCCTCCTCGACGGCCACCGGGGCAGCGACGAAACCGGCGCGGCTCTCCGGCGAGTCGTCCTGGGCGGACTCCGGGACCGGCGGCGGAACCTCGAGACCCGAGACCCGCAGCAGGCCACCGAGCGCCGTCATCGGCTCACCGGTCGCGCCCTCCTCGCCGAGCGAGACGGACATCCTGGTGACACCCTCGAGAGTGCGCTCGACCCACGTCTTCGACGACGAGCCGTCGACCTCGACGGTGCCCTCGCCGGCCTCGAACGAGACCACGGACGGGCCGCGCACGACCGTGCGTACGCTGCCGCCGTCGGGCGTCACGTCCCCGGAGATGAGGACGAAGCCCGGCAACGAGCTCAGCCCGGTCGCGACGAGCGCGTCGAGCACCTCGTCGAACCCGGCACCGTCATCGACGAGCGCCCACAGCGCGCCCGCACGGCTCTTCTCCGAGGGCGGGAGCAACACCGTGGCGCTCTCACCGATGATGCCGAACCATGTGCCCGGCATGTAGGACGTGCTTGCGATGGTTCCTTGCTCACTCATGGCAGCACTCCTAGCTTCTGCTCCATACTCACCCTTTGTTGCTCCGAGTCATACGGGTTCTCCTCGGTCAATCCCATCACATCGACCACGATCGCGGTGGCGTTGTCCCGGCCACCCGCCTCGACCGCGGCGGCGACGAGCTTCTCGGCCGTGTCGCGGGCGTCGGTGTCCTCCGCCGCGAGGATGTCGGCGATCTCAGCATCCGAGATCATCCCGCTCACGCCGTCGGAGCACAGCATCAGCCGGGCCCCCACGGGCAGGGTCACCTGGAAGATGTCCGGGACCGCCGGGGCCATCCCGCCCAGCGCCCTGGTCACCACGTTGCGCTCCGGGTGGTGCTCGGCCTGCTCACGCGTGATCTGCCCCGAGTCGACCAGCTCCTGGACCAGGCTGTGGTCGCGGCTGAGCTGGCTCAGCGTGCCGTCGAAGTATCGGTAGATCCGCGAGTCGCCGACGTTGAGCAGGATCCACAACGGGCTGCTTCCGCCGTCGGCGATCAGAGCCGCGGCACAGGTGGTGCCGGACTGGTAGTCCGAGGCCCCGCGCGAGCGCTGCTCGAGCGCGAAGGCCACGATCCGGTCCTGTGCGGCCTGGAGGGCCTCGACCATCGCCTGGCTGCCGGACTCGGACACGTAATGGGTGCCGCCGAGCTTGGCGAACTCCTGGATCACCATCTCGCTGGCGATGTCACCACCGTCGTGGCCGCCCATACCGTCCGCCACGACGAAGACCGGTGGCTCGGCCACATGGGAGTCCTCGTTGACCTTCCGCACCTGGCCGACATCTGTCGCGGCCCCGTGCGCGATCACTACTTTCCTGGACATCTCGCCCCCTAGGCCTGCCGGGATAGCGTGATGCCGATGGACACAGGCTTCCGCTCACTCGCAGACCAGTTGCGCTCTTGGCCCACAGAGCGCATCTCACGCCTGCTTCTTGCTCGTCCTGATCTCGCCACGCCGTCCCCTCATGACTCCGGCCAACTCGCCGCCCGAGCAGCCACTCGCACATCCTTGCACTACGCGATGGATGACCTTAACCATCTCGAGCTGATCGTGCTTGATGCCGTTGCCCTCGCGAATCAAACCACCAAAGCCCACTTATCTTCCATGGTGAACGCTGAAGTGGACGCCGCGACACGAGCACTTTCTCATCTCGAGGACACCTGCCTGGTGTGGCACTCCCTCGACGGCCTGCGCGCGGTGACCGGTGTCGCCGCCCTGCTGCGGGGCTCGCCCGGCACCTCCGGGCTGCAGCCGTTCGCCGCTGACCAGGAAGAAGTCGTACGCAGCCTGCCGGCCGTGTCCGCCGAGGCACGCGCGATGCTGGAGGCCGTCGACGCCGGCGGCGGGCAGGCCTCCTCCTCACGCGCGCGCCCGGGCGTATCCGTGGCCGAGGCGGCCGGACCGGCCGAGGAGCTCATCGCCCACGGGCTGCTGGTCTCCTCGGGCGACGGCATGCTGACCCTGCCCGGCGAGGTCGGGCTCGCGCTGCGGGGTGGGCGGACGACGATCGCCCCCGTGGACGTCCCACCACCCCTGCCGACCTCCTCGCGGGCATCCACGCTGGTCGACCGAGCGGCCGCGGGCGCCGCCTTCGAGCTCGTACGCAACCTCGAGCTGCTCCTCGACGGCTGGAGCGTCACGCCGCCCCGGTCGCTGCGCGGCGGAGCGGGTCTGACGGTCCGGGACCTGAAGACGACGGCCGAGCGGCTCCATGTCACCGAGCCCACCGCGGCGCTGCTGATCGAGGTCGCCTGGGCCGCGGGGCTGCTCGCGCTGGGCGCCGACGAGGAGGGCGATCCGGCCTGGATGCCGACCGAGCTCTTCGACCAGTGGCTCCAACAGCCCCTGGCGGCCCGCTGGTCGCACGTCGCCGGCGCCTGGCTGGCCTCGCCCCGCTTGCCCGGGCTCGTCGGTCAGCGCGACCCCGCCGGGAAGACCTGGAACGCGCTGGCCCCCGATCTGGCCGGAGCCTCGGCCGTGGCGACGCGGCGGCAGACCCTGGGCCTGCTCGCCGCCCTGCCGGACGGCGAGGTCCTCGCCGCCGGCACCGGCCCCGCCGCGGTCGTCACCCGCCTCGCCTGGGAGCGACCGCGCCGGCCGCGCACCCGCACCGAGTCCCGCGAAGCCCTGGTGGACTGGACGCTCACCGAGGCCGAGACGCTCGGGCTCACCGCGTTCGGCGGGCTGGCTGCGTACGGTCGGCAGCTGGTGGCGGGCGAGGATCCGGTCCCGACCCTGGCCGGGCTGCTGCCGGAGCCGGTCGACCACGTGCTGCTCCAGGGCGATCTGACCGCGGTCGCACCGGGGCCGCTGGAGCCCGCGCTGGCACGCACCCTGGCCGTGGTGGCCACGGTCGAGTCGCACGGCGGGGCGACGGTCTACCGGTTCACCAAGGAGTCGGTACGTCGAGCCATGGACCGCGGCTGGACCGCCACCGAGATCCACGCGTTCCTCACCGCCGCCTCCCGCACCCCGGTCCCGCAGGCGCTGACCTACCTGGTGGACGACACGGCACGTACGTTCGGGACGGTCCGGGTCGGGTTCGCCGCCGCGTACCTGCGCAGCGACGACGAGGCGGCGCTGGCCGAGCTGTTGGCCCACCCGGCCGCCGAGTCCCTGGGACTACGACGACTGGCGCCGACGGTGGTCGTCAGCACCGTCGCGCTCGACTCGCTCCTCCCCCGGCTCCGCGAGCTGGGCCTGGCCCCGGTCGTCGAGGCACCCGACGGATCCATCCACGTCGCACGCCCCGACGCCAAGCGCGCCAAGGCCCGCAACGGCGCGCGTCCGGCCGGCGCTCAGGAGGCACACCTCGCCGCGCGCGCGACCGCGGTGGCGGCCAGGATCAAGGCGGGCGACGAGACCGCGGCCGCCCGCCCGGCTCCGGCCGAGCCGGCCTCCACCATGGCGATCCTCCACGAGGCCATCGATGCCGGGGAACAGGTCGTGATCTCCTACGTCGACGGCCGCGGCGTCGGCGGCGAGGCGCGCGTCGAGCCGCTGGGGATCGACGGCGGCGCTCTCGCGGCCCGGGTCGAGGACGACGTACGTTCCTTCGCGCTGTCCCGGATCAGAAGTGTGCGCCCGACTTCGCCGTAGGCTGGTCCGGTGAACGACGGCCCCCTGATCGTCCAGTCGGACAAGACGCTGCTGCTCGAGGTCGACCATGCCCGGGCAGGTGAGTGCCGCAAGGCGATCGCGCCGTTCGCCGAGCTGGAGCGGTCGCCGGAGCACATCCACACCTACCGGCTGACGCCGTTGGGGCTGTGGAACGCACGCGCGGCCGGCCACGACGCCGAACAGGTGGTGGACACGCTGCTCGAGTTCTCCCGCTATCCCGTACCGCACTCCCTGCTGGTCGATGTTGCCGAGACGATGGCCCGCTACGGCCGGCTCCGTCTGGAGAAGAACCCGGTGAACGGCCTGGTGCTGGTCTCCTCCGACCGGGCGGTGCTGGAGGAGGTCATCCGGGCGAAGAAGGTCGCCGGGATGCTGGGCGAACGGCTCGACGAGGACACCGTCGTCGTCCACCCCTCCGAGCGCGGCAACCTCAAGCAGGCGCTGCTCAAGCTCGGCTGGCCGGCCGAGGACTACGCGGGCTACGTCGACGGCGAGGCGCACTCGATCGCGCTGGACACCACCGACTGGACGCTGCGCCCCTACCAGTCGGAGGCGGCCGAGTCGTTCTGGCACGGCGGCTCCGGAGTCGTCGTGCTCCCGTGCGGCGCCGGCAAGACGCTGGTCGGCGCCGCCGCCATGGCGCACGCCCAGGCGACCACGCTGATCCTCGTCACCAACACCGTCTCCGCGCGGCAGTGGAAGGACGAGCTCGTACGCCGCACCTCGCTGACCCCGGACGAGATCGGCGAGTACTCGGGGTCGGTCAAGGAGATCCGGCCGGTCACGATCGCCACCTACCAGGTGCTGACCATGCGCCGGAAGGGTGCCTATCCCCATCTGGAGCTGCTCGACGCCCGCGACTGGGGGCTGGTCGTCTACGACGAGGTGCACCTTCTTCCCGCCCCGATCTTCCGGATGACCGCCGACCTGCAGGCCCGCCGCCGGCTCGGCCTGACCGCCACGCTGGTGCGCGAGGACGGGCGCGAGGGTGACGTGTTCTCCCTGATCGGCCCCAAGCGCTACGACGCTCCTTGGAAGGACATCGAGGCGCAGGGCTGGATCGCGCCGGCAGACTGCGTCGAGGTGCGGGTGACGCTGCCTGCCGGCGAACGTCTCGTCTACGCCACCGCCGAGCCCGACGAGCGCTACCGGATCGCGTCGTGCACCCACCACAAGATCGACGTGGTCAAGGAGATCGTCGCCTCCCACGCCGGCAAGCCGACGCTCGTGATCGGGCAGTACCTCGAGCAGCTCGACGAGATCGCCGCCTCTCTCGACGCCCCGGTGATCGAGGGCAAGACGTCGGTCAAGGAGCGCCAGCGGCTCTTCGACGCCTTCCGCTCCGGCGAGATCGACCTGCTGGTCGTCTCCAAGGTCGCCAACTTCTCCATCGACCTGCCCTCGGCCGAGGTCGCGATCCAGGTCTCCGGGGCCTACGGCTCGCGCCAGGAGGAGGCGCAACGGCTCGGCCGGCTGCTGCGCCCCGGCGACGGCAACAAGACCGCGCACTTCTACACGATCGTCTCCCGCGACACCGTCGACGCCGACTTCGCCCAGAACCGCCAGCGATTCCTGGCCGAGCAGGGCTACGCCTACCGGATCGTCGACGCCGACTCCCTCGGTGACCTCACGTCCTGACCGGTTGAATCGTTGGCCGTGGCCGGATGCGGCCAAGTCGCTGCACGTGGAATGTGACGCACGCCATACTCGGTGAAGCGTTTCAATTCCTCGACCCCAGGAGTCCGCGTGCGCCGACACATCGCCGGGCTGGTCACGGCCACCCTCGCCGTCGTCCTCTCCCCCGCACTGCCCCCACTCGCCGCCAGCGCCGTTCCATCGACCGAAGACGGGGGCTCCGTCCCTGTCGTCGGAGAGTTGCGTACGAATGCGCTGGCCGATCCTCTCGGCATCGCGACGACCGCCCCCACGCTCGGGTGGCAGCTCGACTCCGACCGCCGCGGCGTGACCCAGACGGCGTACCAGATCCGGGTCGCGTCCTCGGAGCGACGGCTCAGCTCCCCCGATGTGTGGGACAGCCGGAAGGTGAGGTCCGGGCAGTCCGTCGACGTCCGGTACGCCGGGCCGGCGCTGAAGCCTCGCACCGACTACGTGTGGTCGGTGCGGGTCTGGGACGACGACGGCGTCGCCTCCGCCTGGAGCGAGCCGGCGACGTTCACCACCGGCCTGGGCAAGGAGGCGTGGACCGCGGACTGGATCGGCGCGGAGACTCCCGAGCTGGGCGCGGAGTGGACCGACTACACGATCGAGTTCACCGCCTCCGACATCGGCGGAGCCCTGGGCGTCTACTTCCGTGGCGAGAACACCGAGAACGCCTACATGTGGCAGTTCAGCGAGTCCGACGACGCGCTCCGTCCGCACGTGAAGCGCAACGGCGGCTACTCCGTGCTTCCCGCGAAGCCGGTCCCGAGCGGCTTCGACTTCGCCGCCGAGCACGACTACGCGATCACCGTCGCGGGCGACACGATCACGACCACGATCGACGGCCAGCAGCTCGACCAGCGCACCGATGCCACCTTCGCCGGGCCTGGCGTCATGGGCTTCCGCACCAACGGCGCCGAGCACGGGCTGGTCCACGACGTGACCGTCACCAGCGCCGGTGGCACCACCCTCGTGGACACCGACTTCCCGACCGGCGACCGCACCTTCACCGCCGGAACCGTCACCGCCGACGGGCTCCGGGTCGACAACGCCGGCGGCGAGGCGTGGCTGCGCGGCGACGACGCGGTGCCGCTGCTGCGCAAGGAGGTCGACCTGGGCGAGAAGAGCATCACCCGCGCCCGCGTCTACGCCTCGGCACGCGGTGTCTACGAGCTGCGCCTCAACGGCGAGCGGGTCGGCGACGCCGAGCTGGCACCCGGCTGGACGGCGTACGACAAGCGCATCGACTACCAGACCTACGACGTGACCGAGCTGGTGCGCTCCGGCTCGAACGTCTTCGGGGCCGAGGTCGCACCCGGCTGGTACTCCGGCAAGGTCGCGATGTTCGGCACCGACGTCTACGGCACCGACAACTCCGTGATCGCAGAGCTCGTCGTCGACTACTCCGACGGCACCAGCGAGGTCGTACGCACCGACGACACCTGGCGCACCACCGGCGGACCGACTCGCGAGGCCGATCTCCTCGACGGCGAGTGGTACGACGCCCGCCGCGCAACGGAGGTCGAAGGCTGGGACCGGACCGGATATGACGACCAGGACTGGGCCGCCGTCGCCGTCAGGGACGAGCCGACCGACGTGCTCGAGCCCCAGACGGCCGTCGACGTACGCGTCACCGAAGAGCTCGACACCGCGAAGCGGATCGACTCCCCGACCGAGGGTGTCTACCTCTACGACCTCGGCCAGAACATGGTCGGTCACGTCCGTCTCACCCTGCAGGGCGAGAAGGGCCGAACGGTCACGATCCGCCACGGCGAGGTGCTCAACCCGGACGGCACCCTCTACACCGCCAACCTCCGCAGCGCGAAGGCCACCGACACCTACACCTTCGGGTCGGACGAGCCCGAGACGTACGAGCCGTCCTTCACCTTCCACGGCTTCCGCTACGTCGAGATCTCCGGGCTGGACGAGGCGCCAGACGCCTCCGACATCGTGGGTGTCGTGGTCGGGACCGACGGCGACCTGGCCAGCACGCTGGACACCAGCTCGGACCTGGTCGACCAGCTGCAGAGCAACATCGTGTGGGGAATGCGCGGCAACTTCCTCTCCATCCCGACCGACACCCCGGCGCGCGACGAGCGGATGGGCTGGACCGGCGACATCAACGTGTTCGCCCGGACGGCGGTCTACAACATGGACTCCGAGTCGTTCCTGACCAAGTGGCTGCAGGACCTGCGTGACACCCAGCGACCCAACGGATCGCTCCCCGGCGTGGCCCCGGTCGTCCCGGGCCGCTTCGACGGCGGCTACGAGTCGGCCGGCTGGATGGACGCGGGGGTGCACGTGCCCTGGACGCTGTGGCAGGCTTACGGCGACACCGGCGTCATCACCGAGAACTACGACATGATGAAGCGCTACGTCGACTTCCTCGACGCCGACTCGACCGGGCACATCCGGTCCGCCGGCGGCTACCTGGACTGGCTCAACCTCGACGACCCGACACCCGCGGACGTCCTGGACACCGCCTTCGTCGCGAAGAGCACCCGGGAGTTCGCACAGATGGCGAAGGCGATCGGCA
This sequence comes from Nocardioides sp. NPDC127514, assembly GCF_040302125.1. Lineage (NCBI taxonomy): Bacteria > Bacillati > Actinomycetota > Actinomycetes > Propionibacteriales > Nocardioidaceae > Nocardioides > Nocardioides sp. NPDC127514. Next base: position 10,570 of record NZ_JBEORF010000027.1, read on the forward strand.
AGGACGCCGACGCCGCTGCCTACCAGGCGCGCTACGAGGCCATCCGGGCTGCGTACCAGCAGGCGTTCATCGCCGCCGACGGGTCCGTCAAGGGCGACAGCCAGACGGCGTACATCCTCACCCTGACCAACGACCTCGAGCCCGCGGACCGGCGCGAGGCGGTCTACGAGCAGTTCGTGCAGACGCTCGAGCGGCGTGACTACCACCTCTCGACCGGGTTCCTCGGCGTCGACGGGCTGCTCCCCGCGCTGACCAAGGCCGGACGCACCGACATCGCCTACCGGCTGCTGCAGCACGAGGACTACCCGTCGTGGGGTTATGAGATCGGCAAGGGTGCCACCACGATCTGGGAGCGCTGGAACTCGATCAACCCGGACGGCACGTTCAACGACGTGGGGATGAACTCCTTCAACCACTACGCCTACGGCGCCGTCGGCGAGTGGATGTATCGCACCATGGCCGGCGTCTCGGCCGCCGAGCCCGGCTACCGCAAGATCACGATCGCCCCCGAGCCCGGAGACGGTGTCGACGACGTCGACTACAGCCTGCAGACCCCGTACGGCACCGTACGCAGCGCCTGGGCGACCCACGACGGGCCGATGACCCTCGACGTGACCGTCCCGGCCAACACGACCGCCGAGGTGCGGATCCCCGCCGCCAACCGGTGGGCGGTCACCGAGGGCGGCTCGCCGATCGAGGACTCGTCCGACGTCGAGTTCGTGCGTGAGGACGAGGACGTGGTCGTCCTCGAGGTCGGATCCGGCGACTACAGCTTCGCGGTCGCTCCCGCCCTCGGGGACCTCGGCGCGGCTCGGGCGGAGGCTGCCGCGACAGCCGCGAAGGTCTCCTCCCTCGACCTCGCCGGCCCGGCGGGCAGTGCCGCCAAGCGCGACCTCAAGAAGCGGACCGCGTTGCTGCGCGGCCAGATCGACGATGCGTGGGAGCTCGCCGCTGGTGACGCCGAGGAGGAGCGGATCGCCGAGGCGGTCCACCATTCCCTCGCAGCGGCCGCGTACCTCGACCGCGCCGTCCAGATGTACGCCGAGAACGGCACCCTCACCGAGGCGACCGCGGCAGGTCTGCGTGATCGGCTCACGGCGATCGAGAAGAGTCTCTCGCGCGCTTCGGCCCGGCTGGTCGGAGCCGTCGCCGTCCTGCAGGTGCCCGACGAGGAGGTCCTCCCCGGCGATGTCGTCGAGGTGTCGGTGCGGGTCGACAACTCGGGCAAGCAGTCGCTGCAGGAGGTGACCTCGTCGCTCGAGGTGCCGGACGGATGGACCGCCGAGGCGGTCGGCGCGCCCGCCGGCACCGTGCCCGCCGGCGGACAGATCGAGCACGCCTATGAGGTCACGGTGCCGGAGGATGCGGCCGTGGGTCCCGCGGAGCTCAGCGGTGAGCTGTCCTACAGCCGCTCGGGTGGCACCGCCAGGCTCCCGGTGGGAGGAACCCTGATGGTCGGGCCCGGCGTGCAGATCACCGCGACATCGAGTGCCCCGGCATCGGTCGACGGCGGACAGACCGCGACCATCACCGCCACACTGCACAACCGCAGCGACGTCACCCAGCGCGGCGAGCTGTCACTGACCGGTCCCACCGGCTGGTCCGCGGAGCCGGTGGGCTACGAGATCCCGGCCGGTCAGGACGCCGATGTGGACGTCGTGGTCGTCGTGCCGCGGACGGTCGTGGCCGGCCCGGCCTCCCTGACCGTGGCAACCGGAGCGACGCCGGCGGAGCAGGCGGCGGCCACCGTGACCGTCGGACTCGCGACTCCACCGTCGTCGTCGACCGATCATGTCGACCTCGGCGAGGCGACCTCGGAGACAGCGCATGGACTGACCGCCTCCGAGCGGTCGGGGACCAATCAGGAGGCCGGGCTGACCCGCCGCTACACGCACTCCTCCTACCCGGGCGGCTGGTTCGAGTTCGACGCCGCGGTGCCGACGGATGGATCGTTCGTGGTCCGCATCGTCGAGACGTTCGACGGCGCGCGGCGCAAGACCTACGACGTCGAGCTCGACGGTCAGGTCGCACACAGCGTCGACCTGACCCGCACCAGCGGCGGGCAGGGCACGATGACCCACCAGTTCCTGGTCGAGCCCTCGGCGATGACCGCTGACGGCTCGGTGCGGATCCGGTTCCGGGACACCGGCGCCGACTACGACCCGTCGGTCGCCGACGTGTGGGTGGTGCCGGCGGCATGAGCCTCACCCGAGCGCAACGACGCGCAGCTGGTGAGGTGGTGGACAGTTCTGCACCCATTGATCCCGGCACTCCCGGCACAACAGATAGGTGTGGGTGCAGCGGTCGTCGGGACAGAGCACGGTCACCGCGTATGCCGCCACCTCGCCACAAGGCTCCGCGTCGCTGTCCGGGCTGCCGCACTTGCACTCACAGGCAGGCCGCTCGCCGAGCTCCTCCTCGAGCCGCTCGATCTCCTCATCGATGGTCGTGCTGATGGTCATGACATCTCCTCCGTCTGGATCGGATGTCGTCCTCACCACCACTTAAACAGAGACCACCGACAGTTCTGCGTCATGGATCGTGGTCTCGAAGCCGAGATCGGGCCGTGAGCCTCCGACCGGGGTCAGCTGCACGAGGACCCCGGTCGCCAGGTCCAGCGCGATGTCGTACGCCTCGGGGTAGACCGTCCCCGGGGACGGCTCCCAGCCCGGGTCACCGTCGCCGTACTCGTCGCGGTCGGAGACCCAGGACCACAGCAGCGGACAACACCCGCACCGCGGCTCGTACTCGTCCCCGGGCACCGCCCTCGCCCACCAGGTCTGCCGGCCTGCTCGCTCCGCCGAGCGCAGGTCGCTCAGCACGACGTCGGCGGAGAGCTCCTCGGGATCGAGCATCGACACGAAGAGGTAGTTGTTCCACATCGGGTCGTCGATGTCGTGGGTGTAGGCCCGCGACCGGCTCTCCACGAGACCGTCGGCGCGCAGGACCGGCTCCGGATCGAACACCGGAGCCTCGCCCCTCTCCACGCGATCCCCGCTGGCGTCGCGCACTCGGAGCCAGCCAGGTCTCCGCAACCAGCACTCGACGTCGCCGTCGCCCCGCGTCCGCCAGGTGAAGTGCAGCGCGGAGAAGCGCCACGGCGACGATCGGGCGAGCGCCCGGAAGGTGTCCTCGGTCAGCGGGATCTCAGCTTCCATCGGACCCACCCTCGTCCAGCCAACGGCCGTTCCGCATCAGGTGGCGTCCCTCGAGCTCGTTCTCTTCTCGCCACGCCTGGACCTTCGTCGGCCGGACACGGATCAGGCTGTCCGCCCACCTGCTCGGGTCGCCGCCCTGCTTCTCGGCGTAGATCTCCAGGACCCGCTTCGGCGTACGCTCCATCGGCTCGACCTCCGCGCGACCGTCGATGATCACGACGTCGCGCAGCTCGCCGAGCGCCAGGCGTACGACCGGGGACGCGGACAGGTTGCGCTGGGTGCGCGCACCACCCATGCTCGCGATCCAGATCTCGCCCTCCCACCACACGAACGAGATCGGCACGAGCCACGGCTGGTCGTCATGCGCGGAGGCGATCCACAGGTCGATGTCGTTCTCCAGACGGGCGCGGGTGTCGGAGAGTCTCTGGGCGAGGGAGCGAGGGTCGGCAGCCATGGCCGCACCCTAATCCGCGGTCGTCCCGGCGGAGTAGCGGTTTCCGGATGAGGCTGTGGGGGAAGAATGGGCACATGGAAACCTGGGAGTTCGAGGCCGATCTGTGGCCGTGGAAGGACGAGACCGATGCCTGGATCTTCGTGACCGCGCCACCCGAGGTCACCGAGGAGATCCGCGAGGCATCGATCGCGACCGGCCCGCCGCGCGGCTTCGGGTCGGTCAGGGTCGAGGCCCGGATCGGCACGACCACCTGGAGGACGTCGGTCTTCCCAGGCCAGGAAGGCTATGCGCTGCCGATCAAGAAGGACGTACGCCGCCGCGAGGACCTCCAGGTCGGCGACCGTGCGCTCGTCTCGATCACCCTCGTCTGACCTTCGCGAAAATCCCGCGCGAGCCAGCCGCCGGCATGGTTGGCTCGGCCACGATGAGCGCCCGAATGCACGACGACGAGCTGATGATCGATGCGGACCTGGTGCGGTCCCTGCTGAGGCGGGATCTCGCCGCGTACGCAGAGCTTCCCCTCCGCCCTCTGGACTCGACCGGGTCGACCAACCGGCTCTTCCGACTGGGCGAGGAGCATCTCGTACGCCTCCCCCGCCAGCCCCGCGGATCCGCTGCGATCACGCAGGAGGCGCGCTGGCTGCCCGGCTTCGCGGCCAACCTCGCCGTGGCCACGCCCGAGGTGGTGACGGTCGGCGAGCCGGGCTTCGGCTATCCCGAGAACTGGAGCGTCGTGCGCTGGCTCGATGGCGAGAAGCCTGCCCCCGGCGCGAGTGACGTCACCGCCGCGGACCTGGCCTCGGTCGTGACCGGGCTCCGCCGGACCGAGGTGCCCCAGGAGGCGCTCGCCGACCCCGAGCTGCGCTGGTATCGCGGCGAGCCGATCGCCGGCTTCGACTCCGACGTCCGGTTCCGCCTCAAGGAGTGTCGCGAACTCGCCGATCTCGAGCTCGACCTGGACGCGGTCGAGGCGGTCTGGGACGAGGTGATGGCCCTGCCCCCGGCGGAGACCGGGACGCACTGGCTCCACGGCGACCTGCTCGCCGAGAACCTCCTCGCCCGCGACGGCCGCCTCACTGCCGTACTCGACTTCGGCGCCCTCTCCGTCGGCGACCCCACCGTCGATCTGATCTGCGCCTGGGAGCTCCTCGACGCCGCCGGCCGCGACGAGTTCCGCACGCTTCTCGACCTCGACGACGCCACCTGGCTGCGCAGTCGCGGCTGGGCGCTCTTCATCGCCGTGATGACCTTTCCCTACTACTGGCAGACCATGCCCGTACGCTGCGCCGACCGGCTTGTGATGGCTAGGGCTGCTCTGGGGGGCTGAATGGTTTGCCTTCCAGCGTGGGTGGGGCCAATACCGGGATTGGGTTGGGAGATTTAGAAGCAGGGGGTCTGGGTTGGGTGCCATTCGGGTGTCTTGCGGGCTTCCAGCAGCGGTCTGGATTTGGGTTTGGGATACCTGTCCCTGATTGCGTTTGTCCGCTTTTCCCATGGCTTGGCTTGGTCTTGTGTGGTAGGCTCGGCGCAGGCGTAAACGTGAAGGCCGACCACCTCGAAAGAGGCGTGCCCCATCCACCCGAGACACAACGGAGGTGGGGTAATCCAGGGGAACCAGGGGCGTGCACGCTGAGCTGCGAGGGTAAGTAATAGCCCGTACTCCGGGCCTCCGAGACCAGCGAACCAACACACACCCGTGCCAGCGGGTGTGGAGAGTTCGTACGTCGGGAGGTGACCGGTTCGATGACCACGCTGCAACAGCCCCAGCACCCTGTGCTGGGGGCGGTGGTCGCGGTCACCGCCTCGCTCGACGCAGTTGCTCAGGCGAACCCCTCGTTCATGGTCACCGACCAGAAGGCCACCACCCTGCTCGAGATCGCCCACGCGAAGGCGCAGCTGGCCGAGCTCGAGCTGCGGGTGCTCGCCACCGCAGAGGATGTGGCCGCCGAGTCCGCGGCGCGGGATGTCGCGGCGTGGTTGCATCACCACACCCACCAGCGCCCCGAGACCCTGCGCGCCGACCTCCGGCTCGCCGAGGCACTGGACCGCTCGTATGGGCTGGTTGGGGCCGCGATGCGGGCCGGGAACTGCAACCCGGCCCAAGCCCACGTCATCGTGAACGCCCTCGACGACCTGCCGACCGACCTCGACCCAGAGATCAAGACCAAGGCCGAACAGGCCCTGGTCGCCTACGCGACCCGGTTCGACCCCACCCAGCTGCGTCGCCTGGGGCGCCGGATCCTCGACGTCATCGCGCCTGAGATCGCCGAGGCGGAAGAGGCGAAACGGCTGGCGGCCGAGGAGGCCCACGCGCGGAAGAAGACCCGCCTCGCGATGCGGCGGCTTGGGGACGGCACCACCCGGATCACGGCGGTGGTCCCGGATGCGACCGCGGACCGGCTGGCCACCACCTTGGAGGCCTTCGCCTCACCCCGTCGCGATGACGGCGTCCGCACCGAGTCCGGCGACTACCTGCCCTATGACCGCCGCCTGGGACGGGCGTTGTGCCAGCTGCTGGAGACCCTCGACCCGACCCGGTTGCCGATCCACGGCGGCGATGCGACCACGGTGATCGTGACCATCGACCTCGACCAGCTCCGCAAGGAGGCCGGCATCGCCCAGATCGTCGGTGGCAGCCCGATCACCGCCGCCGAAGCCCGGCGGCTGGCCTGCACCGCGAACATCCTCCCCGCCGTCCTCGGCGGTGAGTCCGAGGTCCTCGACCTCGGCCGCAAGGAACGCTTCTTCACCGCCGCCCAACGCCGCGCCCTCCTCCTCAGGTCAGCGACCTGTGAGGCCGAGGGCTGCGACATTCCCGGGACCTGGGCCGAGGCCCACCACTGGATCGAATGGGCCCAAGGCGGCGCCACCGACCTCGACAACGCCGCCCTGCTCTGCAGCCATCACCACCACCGCGCCCACGACGCCACCTACCTGCACGAACGCCTCCCCAACGGCGACATCCGCTTCACGCGACGAACGTAGACGGCGCTAGCCGCGGGCTTTGAGCCGAGAGCGAAGGACGAGCCGGGCCGCCGGTCCGAGATCCTCGATGACCTCGACGAGCGCGCCGAGCTGCTCGAGCGAGGCGAAGGCCGAATCCGCGCCGGGGCGGTCGACACCGTCGTACATGAGCAGTCCGATGAACGCCGAGCTGATCGCGCGCGACAGCCCAGGCGCGTCCACCACACCCTCGACCGGGCTTCCCTTCAAGGCGCGAGCGACGGCGGCCTCGACCTCGTCGTTCCACCGACCCAACGCGTAGCGCGCTGTCTCGGCCAGCGTCTCGTCGCGCTGCGCACCGGCCAGGAGCTGAGCCATCAGCGTGATGTTGCCGGCGGCTCGCTCCCGCTCGTGGAGCCCGCGCCCGAGCTCCAGCAGCTCACCCAGCGAGGTCACCTCCGCGAGCTCTGCCCGGTAGGACTCCGCCGCCTCGTCCGTCGCCGCTCGGCATGCCTGGTCGACGAGATCCATGACGGTTCCGAAGTGGTAGAAGACCAGCGCCTGGTTGACCCCTGCCCGGTCGGCGACCGACCGCGCCGAGAGACCGGCGATCCCCTCCTGCTTGAGCAGGTCGGTGACCGCCGACATCAGCTTGGCCTTGGTGGGGTTCATTCTGCGGCGGGCTCCTTCGTGACGAGCAGGCTGTAGCCGATCAGGACGAGACCGAGTATGCCGCCACCGATGAAGCCCACGAACGCGCCGAGCAGGGCGATCCACGGCCCGGCATGAATCCATCCTTCCGCCATCACGAGTCGCACGGTCGACACCACCGTTCCCGCCAACGCAAAGTAGACGAAGGTTTCAGGCGTACGCAGCCCACGGATCCGCGCACGGCGGGTGATCGCACGACCGAAGAATCCCGCGATCAGACCGGCAGCGACAGCCAGGCCGACGAAGATGGCGAGGTCTTCCGAAGACGCATCCAGGCTCGCCCCCGAGAACATGACCTGACTGAGCAGCACGAACGTCAGCCCTGCCGCGACGATCGCCGGCCACGCCCGATCCACGACAGCCGAGCGCCGAAACAGCGACACCGGCGCCACCAGAACGGCAAACGGCAACCCGGTCATCGCACCCATGACGGCGCCGATCACTCCGCCGATCACTCCGCCGAGGACCGCCCCCAGGACAGGCATGAGAAGGCTCCCGAGAGCACCGCCCAGCACCAACCCGAGCACCACGCCGAACAACCATGCTCGGAGGAACGCTCCGAAAAAGATCCGCACCAGACCCACCACGTACGCCTCCTTCAACCGATTTGAGCGATTGCTCAAATTCAAGGTAGCGCAACTCTTGAGCGATCGCTCAAATTGGATCTACAGTCACCACATGAAGATCGTCATCCCCGGCGGAACCGGCCAGGTCGGAAGCATCCTGCGGCGTGCTTGGAGCACGCGAGGACATGAGGTCATGGTGCTCTCGCGCCGCCCGGAACAGCTGGAGGAAGGCGTACGTCATCAGGTCTGGGACGGCCGGACGATCGGTCCTTGGGTCGAGGAGATCGACGGCGCGGACGTGGTGGTGAACCTCGCGGGCCGGACGGTCAGCTGTCGCTACACCGATGCCAACTTGAAGCAGATGATGGACTCGCGCGTCGAGTCGGCCCGGGTCGTCGGCGAGGCGATCGCGAGGGCGGCCAACCCACCGAGCACCTGGCTGCAGATGAGCACCGCAACGATCTACGCCCACCGCTTCGACGCGCCCAACGACGAGGCGACCGGCATCATCGGCGGCAGCGAACCCGACACCCCGGCCTACTGGGAGTTCTCCACGAGGATCGCCAAGAGCTGGGAGGCCGAGCAGGCCGCGGCGGCGACACCGCACACCCGCAAGGTGGCGCTCCGCTCGGCGATGGTGATGAGCCCCGACGAGGGCGGCGTTCTCGACGTACTCCTCACCATGGCGCGCCTCGGTCTCGGCGGGCCGGTCGCAGGGGGCGACCAGTTCGTCTCCTGGATCCATGAGGCCGACTTCGTACGCGCCTGCGATCTGCTCATCGGGCGCGACGACATCGCAGGGCCGGTGAATCTGGCAGCGCCAGGACCACTGCCCCAACGCGACCTGATGCGCACGCTGCGGGCGGAGGCCGGGATGCCGATCGGCTTGCCCGCCGCCCGCTGGATGGCCGAGATCGGAGCGTGGGTGCTGCGTACGGACACCGAGCTGCTCCTCAAGAGCCGTCGTGTCACACCGGGGAGGCTGCTCGAGGCGGGCTTCGAGTTCGAGTACGCCGACTGGGCCTCCGCCGCCCATGACCTGGTCAGCCGGGCCCGGCGGCGGACCCCGCAGAGAAGGAACCGCAGAGAAGGGCGCAGCAGAGAAACCAGTCGCATCGCCGAGCCGGATCGGCCACGATGAAAAGGTGACTCGCGCGACCTGGCAGCCCCGACCCGACGACGCCGAGACCCTGAGGCGGTTCTTCGGCAAGGACGGCCGGCTGCTGACCATCCCCTCGAAGCACGTCAAGAAGCTGGTGGTGCTCAACCAGCTCGCGCAGGCCTTCGAGCCGGGGAAGGTCTACCCCGAGCGGGAGGTCAACGAGATCCTGGGGCGGTTCCACGAGGACGTCGCCGCGCTGCGCCGCTACCTCTTCGAAGAGGGGTTCATGATGCGCGAGGACGGCTACTACTGGCGCGACGGTGGGAGCGTGGAGGTCTGAGCGGCAAGGGTCTCGCCCGTCGGGCATGATTCGGCCCATGACGATGCCGGACCAGTCGGGCCAGCCAGTGCCCGGACAGCCGCCCGTGGGGTGGATCGACCTGACGATCCAGGGCAGCCACATGACCTCGAACATGATCGTGCCGACGGTGCTGCTCAACGGCCACCAGATGCCGACGCAGTACGGCCGGAACGTCTTCCCGGTGCCGCCGGGGCGCTGGAACGTCGACATGTACGCCCAGTGGACCTGGAAGTTCGGCAAGGCGTCGATGAGCTTCGACGTCGCCGAGGGCCAGACCGTTCCGGTCTTCTACGCCTCGCCGCTGACCGGCTTCAGCAAGGGTGCGATCGGGCACGAGAAGCAGCGCAAGCCCGGCGTCCTCGGATTCGTCCTCTTGATGGTCGTGCTGCTGCTCTTCATCGTCGGCATCGTGGCCCTGGGCGTGGCGTCGGGCTAGCTCCACCCGCGGGGACACCGGCTCGGACTGTCGGTGCTCACCGATACCGTCAGCCTTGTGACCACCACCGAATCACGCGGCCGAAGCGAAGCCCGGCGCCATGGCCGGGGCTACGCGGTCCTCGACGTCGAGACGACCGGGCTCGACCCCTACCGCGACCGCGTGATCCAGGTGGCGATCCGCCAGATCGCCGCCGACGGCACCGCCGAGTCGGAGTGGGAGACGCTGGTCAATCCCGGCGTCGGCGTCGACCCGGGGCCGGTCGAGGTGCACGGCCTGACCAGCGCCGACCTCGCCGGTGCCCCGCTCTTCCGGGACGTCGCCGCCGCGATCGCCCAGCGTCTCGCCGGCCGGGTCTTCGTGGCCCACAACGCCGCGTTCGACTGGACGTTCGTGGCCGTGGAGTCGGACCGTGCCGGCGTACGCCTCGAGGTCCTGGAGTGGCTGTGCACGATGCGGTTCGCCAAGGCGCTCGCGCTGGAGGTGCCGGACAAGTCCCTGGCGACCATCGCGGCCTACTACGCGGTCGAGCAGCTGAAGGCCCACGACGCCGGTGACGACACCCGGGTCGCCGCGGAGATCCTGCTGCGCGAGCTGGCCGACGCCGACCGGGTTGGTCTCACCCTGCCGCTGGTGGAGTGCAACACCTCCCGACACCGGCTGAAACGGACCGTACGCCGTTGGTTCAGCCGCATCCGGCGACCGCTTCGCTGAGAGATCGTCCCATCATCCGGGACATTTCCCGCAGAAATGCAACCGGAGAACCCGGTTCGGACATCACCATGTCGTCGGCCCCGCGTTACTTGGAGTAACAGCACCTTGAGGGCCCTGCTCCGAAGTGAGGCGATGAAGATGGTCATCCGGGGATTGGTCGCCGGGGCGCTCGCCGCTCTGTTGGCAACGACGTTCGCGGCCTGCTCCGTGGAGCCGGCCGCCGCACCTGGGTCCGGGGCGACGACCGCGTCAGCCGCGCCCTCCTCTTCAGCGAGCCCATCGCCGAGCGCCACGCCGACACCGTCGCCCAGCGCGAAGCCGAAGCCCGAGCCGAAGCCGTCCCCGACCTCGGGCCCGCGGCTCTTCGGCAAGGGTGACAGCGGTGACGACGTACGTGACCTGCAGGCGCGCCTGAAGCAGATCGGCTGGTTCAACGCGGGCGTGACCGGGTTCTACGGCAACGTCACCACCGAGGCCGTCTCCGGCTTCCAGGGCAAGCGCGGCATCGCGGTCACCGGCTTCGTGGACCAGACCTCGCTCGACCGGCTGCATGCGATGACCCGCGAGCCCACCGAGGCCGAGCTGATCGACGCTCCCCCGCCGGTGCCCTCCGGCAAGCTCGACCCGCGCTGCCTGACCGGCCGGGTGATGTGCATCGACAAGTCCACCTCGGTGCTGCGCTGGGTCGTCGGCGGGACCGTACAGCTGAGCGTCGAGGTGCGGTTCGGCTCACAGGAGCTGCCCACCCGTGAGGGCCAGTTCTCGGTCTTCGCCAAGAGCCGCGACCACGTCTCCTCCATCTACAAGACCCCGATGCCGTTCGCGATGTTCTTCTCCGGCGGCCAGGCGGTCCACTACTCCCCCGACTTCGCCGCCAACGGCTACAACGGCGCCTCCCACGGCTGCGTGAACGTGCGCGACAACGGCGCCATCACCTCGCTCTACGACCAGGTCAACATCGGCGACGGCGTGGTCATCTACTGGTCCTGAGAACCGCCGCGCGCGGCCGTCCGGCCCTCGGGCAGGATTGAGGAGGCGTACGTCCCGCGTCTTAGGCTTGAGCCATGAAGGCGCTGCTCCTGGAGAACATCCATCCTGTCGCTGTCGAGAACCTCGAGAAGGCCGGCTTCGAGGTCGAGCTGCGCAGCAAGTCTCTCTCCGAGGACGAGCTGGTGGCCGACCTCCCGGGCGTGACGCTGCTCGGCATCCGGTCCAACACCCACATCACCCCGCGCGTGCTCGACGCGGCCACCGACCTCAAGGCGATCGGCTGCTTCTGCATCGGCACCAACCAGGTCGACCTGGCCGGAGCCGCCGAGCGCGGCGTGGCCGTCTTCAACGCCCCCTACTCCAACACCCGCTCGGTCGTCGAGCTGGTCATCGGCTACATCATCTCCCTGGCGCGACGGCTGCCGGAGAAGACCGAGAAGATGCACGCCGGCGTCTGGGACAAGTCCGCGAAGGGCTCCCACGAGATCCGCGGCCGCACGTTGGGCATCGTGGGCTACGGCAACATCGGCACTCAGCTCTCCAACATCGCCGAGGCGCTGGGGATGTACGTCATCTTCTACGACATCGCCGACCGGCTGGCCCACGGCAACGCGCGCCGGATGAAGTCCCTCGACGCGCTCCTGGAGGAGGCCGACGTGGTCTCCATCCACATCGACGGACGCCCGGGCAACCTGGGCATGTTCGGCGAGGAGCAGTTCGCGAAGATGAAGCCGCGTTCGCTGTTCATCAACGCCGCGCGCGGCTTCCTGGTCGACAACGACGCGCTGCGCAAGCACATCGAGTCCGGCCACATCGCCGGCGCCGCGCTCGATGTCTTCCCGATCGAGCCCAAGGCCCAGGGCGACGCCTTCGAGAGCCCGCTGCAGGGTCTCGACAACGTCATCCTGACCCCGCACGTCGGCGGCTCGACGCAGGAGGCCCAGGAGGAGATCGGCTGGTTCGTCTCCGGCAAGCTGCGCGACTTCATCCGCGCCGGGTCGACCGCCCTGAGCGTCAACCTGCCGGCCGTCCAGCCGCCGCCGCTGGCCGCCGGTGCGCGCCTGGCGCTGCTGCACGACAGCGTCCCGGGCGTACTCGCCGAGCTCAACGCGCTGCTCGCCGCCGAGGGTGTCAACGTGACCGGCCAGTACCTCGCCACCGCCGGTGAGACCGGCTTCGTGGTCACCGACGTGACCAACGTACCTGCGACGACGCTGGAGAAGATCACAGCCAACCCGCACACCAGGTGGGTGCGCGCCTACCACGCCTGACGCTAGCGTTCTGGCTCATGGAGCTCCCGCAACATTGGCCGCTGCCAGAGGCGACCGACCTTCTCGAAGACGTCCTGGCAGCGTACGACGAACCGACCCGCCGCTATCACGACCGCCGGCACCTCACCGAGGTGCTGGACCGGATCGAGGAGCTGCGGGCGGAGGGAGAGCGCTTCGACCCGCTGACGGTCACCCTGGCGGCGTTCTTCCACGACTCCGTCTACGACGGGGAGCGGGACGCCGAGGAGCGTTCGGCCGCCTGGGCCGAGGACGCGCTGGGCGCCTACCTGGAGGAAGACGCCGTGGCCGAGGTCGCCCGGCTGGTGCGGCTGACCGAGACCCACGATCCCGCCCCCGACGACCACAGCGGCCGGGTGCTCTCCGATGCCGATCTGGCGATCCTGGCAGCGCCGGCGGAGCGCTATGCGGAGTACGCCGCGACCGTCCGCGAGGAGTACCAGCACCTCTCCGACGAGGAGTTTCGCGTCGGTCGCGCCCAGGTCCTCGAGCGGCTGCTGGAGAAGGAGTCGCTCTTCTCGACACCCTTCGCGAGAATCAGCTGGGAGGCCGCCGCGCGGGCCAACATCTCGGCCGAGATGGAGACCCTGGACACATACCTGTCACGCGATCGATAACAATTCGTAAAGAACCGCTTTCCGGTGACAGAATTCATCGGTGAGCTTCCAGACGTACGCCGACCTGTGGCGGATCCCCGACGTGCGCCGCATCCTCGTGCTGGGCCTGTTCCTGCGGATCCCGATGCCGGCGTCCTCGGTCATCGTGACCCTCCACGTGGTCGGCCCGCTGGATCGCTCCTACGCCGAGGCGGGCCTGGTCTCGACGGTGCTCGCGATCGCGATGGCGATCTCCGCTCCCTGGCTCGGCCGGCTCCTCGACCGACTCGGCCTGCGGCGTACGCTCCTGCTGCCGCTGGCCGTACTCCCGATCGCCTGGTCGATCGCTCCTTGGGTGGGCTACCTCCCGCTGCTCGCGCTGGTCGCCGTCGCCGGGCTCTTCACGGTCCCGTCCTTCTCGGTCGTACGCCAGGTGATGATCCGTTCGGTCGGTCCCGGGCAGCGCACCGCGGCGCTGAGCGCCGATGCGATGATGACCGAGCTGGGCTTCATGGTCGGTCCGGTGATCGGCGTGCTCGGCGCCAGCTACTTCGGCACGGCCTGGGCGATGCTGCTGATCCAGTGGCTCGGGATCGCCGCGGCCGTCGTGCTGTGGCTGTTCAACCCGGTGATCACCGAGGGCGAGCCGACCCTTCCGAGCGACGCCGTCCCGAGCGACGCCGTTCCGAAGCGCCGCTTCGGGCTCCCCTCGTGGGTGAACCCGGGCGTCACGCTCCTGCTCGCCGGCACCTTCACCGCCTCGCTCATCCTCATCGCCGAGGACCTCGGCACCGTGGCCGCGATGCGCGACTTCGACCGCACCGCCCTGCTCGGGATCGTCATGGCGATCTGGGCGCTCGGATCGCTGCTCGGCGCACTCATCTACGGCGCCCTCAACAGCCACCCCTCCACCGCGGTGATGCTCGTCCTGCTGGGTGCGACGACGGTGCTGACCGCGTTCGCCTGGGACCCGATCTCCTTCGCCGTCCTGCTCCTGCTCAGCGGCTTCTTCTGCGCACCGACCCTGACCGCCGCGCTCGAGGCGATCACCAGCAGCGTCCCCTCGACCGTACGCGGCGAGGTGATGGGCTGGCACGGCTCGGCCATCACCCTCGGCAGCGCCGTCGGCGCCCCCACCGCCGGGTTCGCCATCGACCTGATCGGCTGGCAGGGCGGCTTCATCCTCGGCGGCGGCCTGGGCCTGCTCATCGCGGCGGCCATCTGGCTCACCACGCGACGGATGTCCACCCCCGCCGAGGCGTCACTCCCGCCGGGCGAGAAGTCGGCCGCGCCGGCCGAGTAGTCACCGTGGTGCCCTCTCGGCCGACGTACGTGACGCCTCGGGCTAGCGAGGTTTGCGACGGCGTAGGCCGGCGGCGATGAGCGCAGCGACCAAGACCCGAGAGGTGACCTCGACCGCCCCCGCGGCGACCATGTCGTCGTAGACCTCGGCGGGTACGTCGTAGTGGTCCCGGTCGAAGCCTCGGGCGGGGATGCCCATCCGGCTGGCGAAGGCGTGCAGCTCCTCGTAGGAGGTGTCACTGGCGAGGTGAGACCACATCCGGCCGCGACTGGGTACGTTCGGCGGGTCGATGAGGATCACGGGCCATTCTTACCGTGTCCATCCTGAGGCCACAGCCTTGACCGGTCGGCAAGAATGGGTCCTGATGAACACGACAGTGCTGTTCGAGGCTCGGGCGAGGGTGCTCCATGACCTCGATGCCCGCGGACTCGCCGGTGCGGCAGCCGTCTCCGCTCTCGAGGACGCGATGACCGAGCGCGGCTGGTGGGTGGAGCAGTGGCCGGAGGGCAAGGCGTACGTCGCCGGCCTGGTCGCCCAGGACGTGCAGGACCTGCTCTTCGACGGCGAGGCCTCCGCGCGCTGGCCGGTGTGCACGACGTGTCCGCCGGAGTCGCCGGTGCACTCGCTCCACATCACTCCCGACCTGGGAGGTCCGGACCCGATCTGGGTCTGCGAGGAGAGCGGCGACGTGGTCGCGCCGCTCGGCGATCTCTGACCAGCTCAGCAGGTCAGGACGGGCCGAGCTGTAGGTGCAGCGCGTAGCGGTCGGCACGGTAGACCGAGCGACACACCTCGACATAGCGGTCCCCCGCGACCGACTTCCGCTGCCTGCGGAGCACGGGGACACCGACCGAGAGGCCGAGCAGGGTGGCCTCCTCGATGTTGGCCACATCGGCACGGAACGTGTCGTCGACCCAGGACGGCCGCATCTGGCGACTGGCCAGCTCGGCGTAGAGACTGGTCGGCGCGGTCCGCTCGAGCATCCCCGGCACGATCGCCTCGTCGAGATAGACGTCCTCGATGCAGATCGGCACCCCGTCACCGCGGCGCAGACGCCGCCAGTGGACGACGGCGGCGCCCTCCTTGATGTTCAGCGCGCGGGCGATGGTGGGCCCGGCCTTCTCCCGGCCGAGCAGCAGCGTCTCGGAGGATGCCTGCATCCCCCGGCGAGCCATCTCCTCGCTGAACCCGAGCACCGGACTCGCCGCCCGCGGCGGACGCGCCACGAAGGTGCCCCGGCCCGGGATCCGGACCAGCAGACCGTCGGCGACGAGCGCGTCGAGCGCCTGCCGCACGGTGGCTCGGGCGACGCTGAACTTCTGGACCAGCTCGCGCTCGGAGGGCGCGGAGGCACCAGGGCTTTCGCCGATGACCAGCTCCCTGACGTACTCACGGATCTGGACGTGCTTGAGCGACCGCTCTCCCTCGACCGACCGGACCATGAGCAGAGCGTAGGTGTACACCTCGCGTACGTCCGGAGTTTCGTCAAGTTGTGACATTGCAGCGAGATGAGGCAGACCAGCTGCAACGAAATAAGAATGTCTGATTTGAGTAGAACACGTGTTCGATCACGAGGTATGGTGAAGGGGTGGACTTCCAGGGAACACTCTTCGCCCCCACAGACGACGAGACCACCGAGACGACCTACGAGCGGATCCACCTGGACCGCGGCGCCTGGGTGGACATCGCCCGCGGCTGGCTGCCCGATCCCGACGACGTCTTCGCGGCGCTGGTCAGCGACGTCCCGTGGCGCGAGGAGCGCCGGCAGATGTACGACCGCGTCGTCGACGTGCCCCGGCTCCTGCACACCTATCTGCAGGGCGACCCGCTCCCCCACCCTCGTCTCGCCGAAGCCCGCGGGCGCCTCACCGCCCACTACCTGCCCGAGCTGGGCGAGCCGTTCGTGACCGCGGGGTGCTGCTACTACCGCAACGGCCACGATTCGGTCGCCTGGCACGGCGACAAGATCGGCCGGGGCCGCACCGACGACACGATGGTCGCGATCGTCTCCGTCGGCGACCCCCGCCGCCTCGCGCTACGCCCCCACGGCGGAGGCAAGGGCATGAGCATCCAGATGGGCCACGGCGACCTCGTCGTCATGGGCGGCTCCTGCCAGCGCACCTGGGAGCACGCCATCCCCAAGGTCGCCTCCGCCGGCCCGCGGATCTCGGTCCAGTTCCGCCCGCGCAACGTCTTCTGAGTTCCGCCGGGATCAGCCGAAGGGTCGCATCGCGAGCACCCCGGTGCGCCGGTAGTTGTCGATCGCGGCATCCATCCTGCTGATGAACGAGTCGAGGACCCTGATCGCACTGACGTACCTGTGACCTCTCGCGCGGGTCAGGAAGGCCGCCTCGTACGACGCCACGGCGGTCCTCGCCTGCCCCATCAACTGTGCCTCGATCGAGTTGAACCGGCTGCTCACGTCCGCGAGCCGCGGCGACCACGCCCGCCAGGTTCGGTGCCTGGCGAGGTAGTTCCGCTGGTATCTCAAGGAGGCGGTGTCCGACTCGATCGCCGCGAGGTCGATCCGGATCGGACCTGCTTCAGCGGGGACCGGCTTGGTTGCGACGGCAACACCGATCGGCGCGAGTCCGGCAACCAGGGCAAAGGCCACGAGCATGACTCGTAGCCGGGTGGAGAGGTGGGGCACGGTGAACCTTTCTGAGGGAGTCTTGCGGCCCATCGTGGTCGGTCCCACACTCGCCTCGAACCCGTACCGTTCCCGTACCTCGAAGCCCGCCCCAGCACCCGTCTCAACCGTCCCGAGGTGGGTCCCAGATGCGTTCCGTACGCTGGTAGGAAAGGATGGGACTGACAGCCGACGCCTCTGGAGCCGCCTTGACCACCACCGCACCACCCATCGCCCCGCCGTCCGCTGAGGAGATCGCCAGGGCGAAGGAGATCGTCGGGCGGGTCAGCACCGCCTTCAGCAGCCGTGTGGTCGGCCAGGAGCGGCTCAGGACGGCGCTGCTGATCGCGCTGCTCTCCGAGGGTCACGTGTTGCTCGAGAGCGTTCCCGGGCTGGCCAAGACGCTGGCCGCGAGCACGCTGAGCCAGACCGTCAAGGCGCAGTTCTCCAGGATCCAGTGCACCCCCGACCTCCTGCCGAGCGACATCATCGGCACCCAGGTCTACGACCAGCGCAACCACGAGTTCGAGACCCAGCTCGGCCCGGTGCACGCCAACTTCGTGCTGCTGGACGAGATCAACCGAAGCTCCGCCAAGACGCAGAGCGCCATGCTCGAGGCGATGCAGGAGCGCCAGACGAGCATCGCGGGCCACATCCACCCGCTGCCGCGCCCGTTCATGGTGCTCGCCACGCAGAACCCGATCGAGGAGGAGGGCACCTACGTCCTCCCGCACGCGCAGATGGACCGGTTCCTGCTCAAGGAGATCGTCAACTATCCCAGCGACGCCGAGGAGCTCGTCGTCCTCGAGCGCATCGAGGCCGGCACGCTCGGCCCCGACCACGAGGTGACCCGCCCGGTCGCCGACCCCGACGACGTGATCTGGCTCCAAGACCTGACCAAGCGCGTCTACGTCGACCCGGCGATCAAGCGCTACATCGTCGCTCTCGTCCAGGCGACCCGCAACGCCCGCCAGCTCCTCGGGCCGGAGACGGGTTCCTACGTCGAGATCGGCGCGTCCCCGCGTGCCTCGATCGCGTTCCTGCAGGCGTCGCGCGCGGCGGCGCTGCTGCTCGGACGCTCGTACGTCACTCCCGAGGACGTGCGCGAGCTGCGCCACAGCATCCTGCGCCACCGGCTCCACCTCAGCTTCGAGGCGCTGGCCGAGAAGGTCCAGCCCGAGATGCTGGTCGACGCGCTGGTCCGCGCTGTCCCGAGCCCCTGAGTGGCGCCAGGAAGTCAGGCACAGAATGGCGACGTACCTTCCCCGGATCCGCACGCGGTTGATGATCCATGCCCACCGCAAGGTCCTGGGCCTGCTCGACGGGGAGTACGCCAGCGTCCAGACCGGTCGCAGCATGGACTTCCACGACCTGAGGGAGTACGTCCCCGGCGACGACGTCAAGGACATCGACTGGAAGGCGACGGCCCGGTCCCGGAGCCTGCTGGTCAAGCGATTCACCGCCGAGCGCCAGCATCTGGTGCTGCTGGCGATCTCCACCGGCCGGAGCATGGCGGCCCAGGCGACCGGCACCACGACCAAGCGTGAGCTGGCGATCTTCACCGCGGGCCTGGTCGGCTGGCTGGGCGTACGCCACGGCGACAAGGTCGCGGTCGCCTACGGCGACTCGGAGACCCAGAAGCTCACCAAGTCCGCGGACACCGAGGTCGCGCTCGAGCGGGCGCTCGGGCAGGCCCACGAGGCCATCACCCCCGACTCCGCCGAGGCCGACATCGTCGCCGTGCTGCGCCACATCGCCACCAACGTACGCCGCCGCGCGATCCTGCTCGTCGTCACCGACGAGCACTCGGTCAGCGACGAGATGGCCGCGGTCCTGCGCCGTCTCACCGTCCAGCACGAGGTCCTGGTCGCCGGCATCGACGACCTCGACCCCACCACGGCCGTGCCCGGCGGCGCACCGACCGTCGACGTCGACACCGTCTCCGCCCTGCCGGGATGGCTCACCGGCGACGCGGTCCTCCAGGCGCAGTACGCCGAGCTGGCCGCTGCCGAGGAGCACGGCCTGCGCGGCACCCTGGACCGTCTGGGCATCGCCTACCAGCGGGTCCAGGACGACGCCACCGCCATCGGCGCGGTCTTCCATCTCCTGGAGAGGCACCGTCATGCGCGCCGGTAGCGTCCCCGAGGAGTTCCAGCAGCCGCTGGCCCACTCGGGCTGGTGGCTGGTGCTCGCGCTCGCGGTGCTCGCCGCGGTGGCGCTCTACTACCTCGCGGTCATCCTGCTGACCCGCAAGCGCCGCCCGGTCGTCGAGGTCGAGACGCCCTGGGTGCCCGCGCCTCGTGACTTCCGTGCCGAGCACCTCGCCGAGATCGACCGGATCGAGCGGGCGGTGCACCGTGGTGACGTCCCGGCGCGAGTCGGCCACCAGCACCTGAGCCGCACCGTGCGCGACTACGTCGCCGAGGTCAGCCAGATCCCGGCCGACAAGATGGTCCTCGCCGACCTGAAGGCGACCGTACGCAGCGACCCTCGCACCCGCCCGCTGGCGATGGCCGTCGAGGTGATGTACCCGCCCGCCTTCGCCTCCGAGGAGGAGGGCAAGGCTGCCGAGCGCTTCCCCGAGGCGCTGAACCGTGCCCGTCAGGTGGTGACGACATGGATCTGAGATGGCCCGTCCTCGGCGCGATCGTGCTGGTCCTCACCATCATCGCGATCGCCGCGATCGTCGTCTTCGCCGCCCGGGTGCATCGCCGCCCGGCCGACGCGGTGCTCGTCGCCCACACCGAGCGCCTCAAGCGGCTCCCCCGGTTCCGTGAGCTCGCGACCCAGCAGCGGTGGCTGTCGTGGTGGCAGACCGCGGGGATCGCGCTCGCGGTGATCGGGTGCATCTGGCTGATCGCCCGGCCGCAGACCACCGACATCACCCAGAACCGCTACTCCACCCGCGACATCGTGCTCTGCCTGGACGCCTCGACCTCGATGTTCGACGAGGACACCGAGGTCACCCAGGCCTACTCCCGGCTCGTCGCCGGCCTCAACGGCGAGCGGGTCAGCCTCGTGCTGTGGAGCGACGCCGCGGTCACCGTCTTCCCGCTCACCGACGACTACGGCTGGGTGCAGGACGAGCTGGCGCGGGCCGGCCGGGCCTTCGCGCTCGGCGACCAGGAGTACGTCGCCGGAACCTATCTCGGCAAGGAGCGGGCGAGCCTGATCAGCGACGGGATCGTCTCCTGCGTCAAGCGCTTCGACCTGTCCAACTCCGAGCGTGGCCGGGCGGTCATCGTCGCCTCCGACAACGATCCTCAGGGCGGCCCGCCGGTCTACACGCTGCCCGAGGCCACCGAGTTCGCCAAGGAGCGCGACGTCCAGCTCTACGGCATCGGCTCCGCCGACCTCAGCTTCCAGGAGGACAAGCGCGCCACCTTCGACAAGGCGATGACCGACACCGGCGGCACCTTCTCGCTGCTCGGTGACGACGGTTCGATCGATTCGATCCTGGCCGGCATCGACCGGCTCTCCGCCGACGAGGTCGTCGAGCCGCCGAAGTACCAGATCCGCGACGCTCCCGGCTGGCCGATCGCGACGATCGTCCTCGGGGTCCTCATGCTGATCGCCGGGTGGGTCTACGCCCTGGTCCGCTCCGGGCGGCTGTCCCCGGGCCCGGCACCCCGGCAGGCGGGAGGCTCGTTGCCCCGACAGACCCGGCCACCGAGCGAGGTGGCCCGATGAGTGCATCGGGATGGCAGATACTGACGCTCGTACGCCGCGCGCTGATCGTCCTGCTCACCGTCGTCGTCCTGGTGCGCCCGAGCTGGGGCGCGGCGCCGGCCGAGATGCGTACGGCAGATCTCGATGTTCTCGTCGTGGTCGACCGGACACGGTCGATGGTCGCCGAGGACGCACCCGGCGGCGAGGCCCGGATGACGCAGCTCAAGAAAGACCTCAAGGCGCTCTCCGCGGCCCTGCCCTCCGTGCGGTTCGGCGCGATCACCTTCGGTGGCGAGGTCGTCCGCACCGAGATGCCGTTCACCTACGACACGACAGCTTTCAACGCCTGGGTCGACGGTCTCTACGCCGAGCGGGCCTTCGACGGGTCGGGCTCGATGGTCGACGCTCCGCGCGACGAAATGATCGAGGCCCTGGAGCGTGACCAGGAGCGATACCCCGAGCGGCGCCGGATCGTGGTGTTCGCCTCCGACGGCGAGAACACCCGTGGGGGCGTCGACCAGCAGTCGTTCGCCGAGGTCGACGACCTCTCGGCCGGCGGTGTGGTGCTCGGCTACGGCACCGAGGAGGGCGGCCGGATGCCGTGGGACGACGAACGTCCCCAGGATGGCTACCTCAAGGACGGCGACGGCCAGGACGCCCGGTCCCGGATCGACATCGCCAACCTGCGCGAGATCGCAGGTCAGATGGGTCTTCAGACCCTTCACCGCACGACGAAGGAGACCAAGGAGGTCACAACGGAGGCCTCGACCTGGGACTCCGAGATGCTCACCGAGGAGACCTCCGCCGGCGGCGAGACGTCCCGGGCTTGGCTCTTCGGCTTCCCGCTCCTGGCACTCTTGCTGTGGGAGCTGTGGGGCCATCGCCGCCGTGCGCACGAGGCCGAGGAGGTGCTGTCGTGACCGTCACCGAGACGCCTGTCGACTCGACCGAGCCGCAACCGCTACGCACCCCTCGCGAGCAGGTGCGGCGCGCGCTGCTCCTCGCCGGGATCGTGCCGGTGGTCATCGGCCTCGCCTTCCTGGGGAAGGTGATCCTGATGGGTCACCACGACCGCGGTGGCCGGGACGCCTGGGACGTACGCGACGCCGCGACCGCGATGGAGCACTACTCGGCCAACCGCGACCTCAACTTCCTGCAGCCGTGGATCGCTCACTTCGACGCCGGCAACGCGGCCTTCCTGCTCGGCGAGAACGCCCGCGCGGTCGCCTACTACGGCGAGGCGCTGGAGCGCGTGCCCGAGGACCACGAGTGCACCGTACGCATCAACATGTCACTGACCCAGGAAGCGATCGGCGACCGTGCCCGGGACGCCGGCAACCAGGCCGGCGCGAAGGCGGCCTACGAGGACGCTCTGGCCACGCTGAAGGAGGGCGACTGCCCCACCGACGCCGGCCAGGGCCCCGAGCAGTCCCAGCAGGGCGAGTCCGTCGAGGAGCGCCTGAAGGAGAAGCTGACCCCGAAGGTGCGGATCAAGCCCAACGAGCAGGAAGACCCGCCCGAGGAGCCGCAGAACCAGGACGAGAAGGAGGACAAGCTCGACCGGCGCAACGGCGACGGCGAGGCCTACCGCCGCGACGACGCCGACCTGGACGACTACGGCGGGTTCAGCGACGAACCCCAGTGGTGACGCTCAGCGCATGAGCGTCTGAGACGGGAGCTCCTGGAACTGTGCCCGGTACGCCTGGGAGAACCGTCCGAGGTGGAAGAAGCCCCATTGGGCGGCCACGGCGGTGACCGAGGTGGCGGTCGCGTCGGCGGCGAGCAGATCCGAGTGGGCACGGTCCAGCCGGGTACGACGCCAGTACTCCAGCGGAGTGGTGTCGAGGTCGCGCTGGAACGCCTCCTGCAGCGTGCGGGTGGAGACGCCGACCTTCTGGGCCAGCTCGGCGACCTTCCAGGGGCGCTCGGGGTGGGCCTCGAGGAGGTCCACGGCCATGCGTACGGCCCGGGAGATGGTGGAGGATCCGGTCTCGGAGACGATCTCCAGGGACGTGTTGGCCTGGATCGTCAGCAGTCCCCCGATGAGCGCCTGCTCGTAGGGCGCGGCCACCAGCGGGGAGCTCATCAGCGTGCCCCCGGCCTCGACGTTGTCGTAGGCCAGCCGCACCATCTTCAGCCAGTCGCGCACCTCGGGCCGGCCGAGGTCGAGCGTGGGGTCGAAGACCACCGGCCCGGAGCCGCCGATGCCTGCGGCCGCCTCCTCGACGGCGCTGCGGCGGATGTACACCTGCAGCTTCTCGCAGCCGTCGGACCAGAGCATGTCGACCGGTTCGGTCGGCGAGCCGATCGAGGCGCGAGTGCGGTCGGCGAGGACGACGTGCTCCCCCACCTTGACCTTGGCGGTGCCGGCCAGCGGGAGCTGGATCAGGTAGAAGTCGTCGAAGGTGCCGGGAGTGATCCGCACCTCGTCGCCGTAGCGCATGTAGTTGAGCATCACGTCCTCACCCAGCGGCGCGGCGTTGTGCACCATGTCGAGGTGGGAGCCGGCCTTGGTCAGCGCCAGGTAGTGAGCACAGAATCGTTCGGCCACGGCTTCTCTGGCCTGGTCCACGTCAGTGGTGGCGACAACCGTGTGGCGGCCCAGCAGGGGACGGGGCAATGGAGGCTCCTGGCGCGTGGCTCGATTGACCGAAGAGCGTAGCGGAGCCGGCGCCGCGTCAACGCGAACACGGCGCAATCACTGTCTAAGGTCCCAGCCGAGGTCCTGCCCCGGTCCCGAACGAGATGCCGGTCCCACCCTGGAGTAACCGGCATCTCGCCGTACTAGCTCCTCGCTGCCAGCTTCTCCACGAGCCTGGGAGTGATGGAGGCGTACGCCTTCGGGTCGATCGGCAGCAGCCACTGCACTGCTTTGACCCGCTTGCTGACGTCGATGCCGACGTCACCGAGAACCTCGTCGATGTTGTGCATCGAGAACGGGATGATGTTGGTGCCGCGGGCGTGGTGGCCGTCGGTGCGCTCCCGCATCCAGGCCAGCCGCGCGGTGACATGGGCCTCCATCTCCTCCGCGGGCGGAACCTCGTGACCGCCACCGAGGTGCGAGCCGATCCAGACGGCGCTCATCTCGGCCGAGAGCGGCGAGAAGAACGAGGAGTTGTAGCCGGCGAAGGTCAGGTCCTTCACGCTCAGCGGCAGGATCTGGCGGTAGAGCTGGTAGTCGCCGTTGTCGTCGGTGAGCTGGTCCTGGATCTCCTCGGAGAAGAACGGGAGCTCCTGCTTGAACCCGGTCGCGGTCACCACGACGTCGGCGGGAACCGCGCGCCCGTTGGCGAGCTCGGCGTACGGCTTGCCGTCCTTGGTCACGAAGGCGGCGATCTCGGTGTCACGCTCGACGGCGATGTCCCCGGCCTCGACGCCCTCGAAGAAGCCCTCGGTGGCCAGCGAGACCGTCGAGCGGGCGATGTCGGTGAACTGGCCCTTGGGCAGCAGCCCGAGCTTCTTCAGCTTGAGCTGGCTGGTGGTGACCGACTCGACGCTGCCGACCATCGACCCGGCCATCTTCGAGCCCCCCGCGTGCAGGGCCTTCTCGGCCCCGCGGATGCTCTGGTAGGGGAACAGCCCCTCCCCCAGGCGGGTGAGCAGCAGCATCTTGTAGTTGAGGACGCCCTTGATCTTGCGGGGCATCTTCCACAGCAGCTGGCGCGCGACCACGGTGGTCGAGGCCGCCTCCTTGGCGATCTCGACGGCGACGTCGCAGGCCGACTTCCCGTAGCCGACGACCAGGACGTGCTTGCCGTTGACGGTCTCCAGGTCGTGCAGCTCGCTCGCCGCGAGGATCTTGCCTCCGGCGGCCTCCAGCTCGTCGACCCCGTCGTACGCGGGGGCGAACGGCTCCGAGAAGACGCCGCTGGCCACGACCAGATGGTCGTGATGCTCGGTCGTCTCGCCGTCGTCACCCGCCAAGGTGATGTCCCAGCCGCCCCCTCCAGCCGGCTGGGCACTCCGCACCTCGGTGGAGAGCTTGATCATCGGGGCGAGCTCGAACTTCTCGACGTACATCTCGAGGTAGCTCTGCACCTGCTCGCCGCTGAGCCACTCGGGGAACACCTTCGGCATCCTCAGGTCCGAGAGCGTGTAGGAGTCCTTGTTGTTCTGCGTCGTCAGGCCCGGGTAACGACGGGTCCGGCTCCAGACGCCGCCGACATCCGGGGCCTTCTCGTAGACGGTGACGTCATGACCGAGCTCGGTGAGCACCTTCGCCGAGGCAACGCCCGCGAACCCGGCACCGATGACCGCGATCTTCACTTTTCTGTTTCCTCTCGCAGCAGGGTCTGCGTACGCAAAACGCTAGAGAGGTCGCGTAGCGCTCCGCTATCCACGGTGCGCGAGAGGTATCCGGTTTGCGCGACGGATTCGTAGCGCAGACCGGCCTCAGCCCCGCAGGAGCCTGTAGACGATCACCACCGCCGCGATCACGGCCACCCCGACGGCGATCTTCCTGCCGTAGTTCTTGATCAGCACCGGTACGACCGTCGCACCCAGATCGAGTGCCTCGGGCTGCTTGGTCGCCGCGTGCCTCGGTGCCTGCGGTGCGGGCGACTCAGCTGTCGGCGCAGGCTTCGCGGGCTCAGCGATCCCTTCGCCCGACGGCTCCTCCACAGCAGGCGGCTCCGGCGCAGCCGGGGCCGACTTCTGCTCCAGGCACGCGACGAACTGGCCGAGAAGCTTGTCGGAGACGTCCTGCATCACCCCGCGCCCGAACTGGGCGGGCTTTCCGGTGACGGCGAGGTCGGTGACGATCTCGACCTTCGTGCCGGTGCCCTCCGGGGCCATGGTCAAGGTCGCGTTGGCACCGGCGGTGCCGTTGCCGCGCTTGTCCCGCCCCTTGGCCTCGACGACCAGGCGGCGAGCGGCCTCGTCCTTCTCGACGAACGTGCCGGAGCCGGCGTAGACCATGGCGATCGGGCCGAGCTTGACCTTCACCGTGCCGGTGAAGGTGTCGCCCTCGGCCGAGGTGACCTGGGCTCCCGGGAAGCACTCGGCGAGCGAGCCGATGTCCAGGAAGCTGTTCCAGGTCTCCTCGACCGAGGTCGGAACCGTGAACTCGTGCGTCAGGTCCACGCCTCAGCCCCCGAGGGCCTTCGTGATCGCGCGCCGGGTCAGCACCGTGACCAGATGACGCCGGTAGTCGGCGTCACCGTTGAGGTCGGAGGGCGGCTCGGCGCCGTCCGCGGCCAGGGCCGCGGCGTTGCGTACGACCTCCTCGGTGGCCTGCTGGCCGACCAGCGCCTGCTCGACGCCGGCGGCACGCAACGGAGTGGAGCCCATGTTGGTGAGACCGATCGCCGCGCCCTCGATCACCCCGCCGGAGACCTTGAGGGTCGCGCCGACCGCGCAGATCGGCCACTGGTGGGCGACCCGGACGAACTTCTCGTAGTGGGCCGTCCATCCGGTGTGCTTCGGGATGCGTACGCCGATGAGCAGCTCGTCCTCGGAGACGGCCGTGTCGAAGAGCCCCTGGAAGAACTCGGCACCTGGGACGACCCGCTCCCCGGCCGGCCCGGCGATGACGAACTCGGCGTCCAGGGCCAGGGCCGGGGCTCCGAGGTCGCCCGCCGGGTCGGCGTGGGCGAGCGCGCCACCGAACGTGCCGCGGTGGCGTACCTGCTCGTCGGCGACCGTCGCCGTGGCACGAGCGACCAGGGCCGCGTGCTCGGCGACCAGAGGATCGGCCGCGACGTCACAGTGGCGCGTCATGGCGCCGACGAAGATCGACTCACCCTCGTCGCGTACGCCGCGGAGCGAGTCGATACGACCGAGGTCGATGACCCACTCCGGAGCGTTGAGGCGCATCCTCAGCACCGGCAGCAGGCTCTGTCCGCCGGCGATGATCTTGGCCTCGTCGCCGTACTGCGCGAGGGCGGCCAGCGCCTCCTCGACCGTGGTCGGGGCGACGTAGTCGAACGATGCGGGAATCACTGGACCTCTCCTTCCGTGCGGTCGACGTTCCCGGACATGCCCGTCGACGGATCGAAGTGTGCTGCGGCCGCGCCGGTGGTCTCGCCACCGGACGAGCCCTCGTTGATCGCCCGCCACACCCGTTCCGGCGTGCAGGGCATGGTCACGTCGTGCACGCCCAGCGGGCGCAGCGCGTCGACGACCGCGTTGACCACGGCGGGCGTGGAGGCGATCGTGCCGGCCTCACCGACGCCCTTGGTGCCGAGCGTGTTGGTGGTGGCGGGCGAGGTGGTGTGGTCGATGTCGAAGCTGATCGTGTCGGCGGCCGTCGGCAGCAGGTAGTCCACGAACGAGCCCGACACCAGGGTCCCGGCGTCGTCGTAGACCGCGTCCTCCCACAGCGCCTGAGCGATGCCCTGGACCAGGCCACCGTGCACCTGACCTGCGACGATGAGCGGGTTGATGATGTTGCCGATGTCGTCGCAGCAGACGTACTTCCGCATCTTCACCTGGCCGGTCTCGGTGTCGACCTCCATCGCGCACAGGTGGGTCCCGTGCGGGAAGTTGAAGTTCTCCGGGTCGAAGGTGGCCTCGGAGTCGAGGTTGGCCTCGACCCCGTCGGGCAGGTTGTGCGCGGCGAAGACCGCCGTGGACAGCTCGCCGATGGACATGCCCTGGTCGGTGCCGCGCACCGTCCACCTGCCGCCGGTGAACTCCATGTCGTCGACGCTCGCCTCGAGCAGGTGGGCCGCGATCGGCTTGGCCTTCTCGAGCACCTTGTCGGCAGCCCGCACGAGCGCCTCCCCGCCCACGACCAGCGACCTGGACCCGTAGGTGTCGTAGCCCTTGGCCGCGATCTGGGTGTCGCCGTGGAGCACCTCGACGTCCTCGAAGGCCACCCCGAGACGGTCCGCCACGATCTGGCTGAACGCGGTCTCGTGGCC
The DNA here is from genome assembly GCF_040302125.1 of Nocardioides sp. NPDC127514. Classification (NCBI taxonomy): domain Bacteria; kingdom Bacillati; phylum Actinomycetota; class Actinomycetes; order Propionibacteriales; family Nocardioidaceae; genus Nocardioides; species Nocardioides sp. NPDC127514. Next base: position 38,354 of record NZ_JBEORF010000027.1, read on the forward strand.
CTGGCCGTGGGCGCTGGCCCCGGTGATGACCTCGACCTTGCCGGTGGGCGTCAGTCGCACCTGGGCGTGCTCCCAGCCGCCGGCTCCGTAGTCGAGGCTGCCGAGGACTCGGGACGGAGCCAGGCCGCACATCTCGGTGAAGGTGGAGATGCCGATACCGAGCTGGACCGGGTCGTTGTTGGCGCGGCGCTCGGCCTGCTCGGCCCGGAGCGCGTCGTAGCCGAACATCTCCTTCGCCTTGGCGGTCGCCGCCTCGTAGTTCCCGGAGTCGTAGGTCAGACCGGCGATGGTCGTGAACGGGAACTCCTCGTGCTTGATCCAGTTCTTCTCCCGGATCTCGAGCGGGTCGACCCCGACCTCGGCGGCCAGCTCGTCCATCAGCCGCTCGATGGCGTACGTCGCCTCCGGCCGCCCCGCGCCGCGGTAGGCGTCGGTCCAGGTGGTGTTGGTGAACACCGTCTGGCAGTTGAACTGGTAGGCCGGGAACTTGTAGATCGCGTTGAACATGAAGGCGCCGAGGACCGGGACACCGCCGCCGACGATGGCGACGTACGCCCCCAGGTTGGCGTCGAGCTCGACCTTGAGGCCGGTGACCTGGCCGTCCTTGGTGGCCGAGAGGGTCAGCTTCTGGATCTGGTCTCGCCCGTGGTGAGCGGAGAGCAGCGACTCGGAGCGGGTCTCGGTGTACTTCACCGGCTTGCCGAGCCGGCGAGCCATCGCGAAGACGATCATCTCCTCCGGCGTCTGCTGGAGCTTGCCGCCGAAGCCGCCGCCGACGTCGGGCGCGATCACCCGGATCTTCGACTCGGGCACGCCCGTGGTCGCGGCGAACGCGAACCGCAGGATGTGCGGGATCTGGGTGGCGCTCCACACCGTGATCTGCTCACCGGTCGGGTCGCACACCACGCTGCGGGGCTCCATGAACGCCGGGATCAGCCGCTGCTGGCGGTAGGTGCGCTCGATGACGATCCCGTCGCTCTTCGCGGAGGCGATCGCCTCGTCGACGCTGCCGCCGGTGCCGGCCTGGGCGCTGTCGAAGACCCACAGGGCGGACTTGTTGGTGCCGAGGTCGGGGTGCGCGAGCACCTCGTCCTTGACCGCCTCCTCGAGGGAGACGACCGCGGGGAGCTCCTCGTAGTCGACCTCGACCATCTCGGCGGCGTCCCGGGCCGCGGCCGCTGAGCGGGCGGCCACGACCGCGACGATCTCACCGGCGAAGGTGACCCGGTCGGTGGCGACCGGCGGGTGGGCCGGCGTCTTCTGGTCGGGCGTGATCGGCCAGGCGTTGATGCAGACGCCGAGGCTCTCGTCGAAGTCCTTGGCGGCCAGCACGGTCACCACACCCTCGGACTCCTCCGCGGCGCTGGTGTCGATGCCGGTGATCCGCGCGTGCGCGAACGGGCTGCGCACCATCGCGAGGTGCAGCATCCCGGGCAGGTTGATGTTGTCGGTCCAGCGCGTCCGTCCCGTGATCAGGCGCGCGTCCTCCTTGCGGCGGCGGTCGCGGCCGATCTCGTTGGTCTGCTCCGGACGAGCTTCTACGGCGGTCACAGCGCGTCCACCTCCTCGGTCGCGCCCTTGGGGCCGGCAGCCGTGGCCAGGTGGCCGCTGGCGTACTGCACCGCGCGGACGATGTTGTGGTAGCCCGTGCAGCGACACAGGTTGCCCTCGATGCCCTCACGGATCTCTTCCTCGCTGGGCTGCGGGTTGCGCTTGAGCAGGTCGACGGACTGCATGATCATGCCCGGCGTGCAGAATCCGCACTGCAGGCCGTGGCACTCACGGAACGCCTCCTGGACCGGGTGGAGGTCGCTCTCGACCGTGTCGGCGAGGCCCTCGATCGTGGTCACCTCGCATCCGTCGGCCTGGACCGCGAGCACGTTGCACGACTTCACCGAGTCGCCGTCGAGATGGACCGTGCAGGCGCCGCAGTTGCTGGTGTCGCAACCGATCACCGTGCCGGTCTTGCCGAGTCCTTCGCGAAGGTACTGCACGAGCAGCGTTCGTGGTTCGACGTCGTCGGTGACCTTCATACCGTCGACGCGCATGCTGATCCGGGCCATGTTGTCTCCCTGCCAGACGTCACTGTTCTAGTGGAAAGCTGTGTGGGCCAGATCACACTAGGACGCGCAGGGTTGGGCGTCGGTTGGCTGCTCGGGTGGCGTACCCGTTCTTGGTCAGCGGCTGGCAGCCAGGCGTGCCCTGAGCAGGGGCAACGCGGGGTGCGCGCTGCCGCCCAGGTGGCGCAGACAGACGTCGACGACCTCGGTGTCGTACGGAGCCAGCTCGCTGTAGCTCAGCACCGCGTCGGGCTGCGGGTCGGCGATCAGCGCCTCGCGCAGCGCGACCGCGACGTACTCGGCCATCTCGGCCAGCGCCGGACTGTTGGTGCCGGGCAGAAGATCACCGCCGTACGCCTCCACAGCAGCGGCCACCCGGCCGTGCCGGACCAGGGCGAGCACCTGCTCGACGTCGGTCGCGACCGGCATCAGCAGGCGGTAGGGCCGCGACGCGACCTGGCCGCCGAGGGCGTGGCGCAGGTGGGAGACCTCCGCCTTGAGCGTCGAGAAGGTGACCGCCTGGTCGCCGTAGACCATCGCGTGCAGCCGCTCCAGCGAGAGGCCCTCGGGGTGGAGCGCGAGCAGGGCGAGGATCTCGGTCTGGCGGCGGTTGAGCAGCAGCCGTTGCCCGTCGAGCCAGGTCTCGGCGGTGCCGAGCAGCGTCAGCACCAGCCCCGGCTGCTCGATCGCCTCGTCGCTGTCACGCTGGGTCGGCATCTTCGGCAGCGCGCTCTCGATGAGCCGCGCCATCACCCGGGCGGTGGCCAGCCCGATCGGATGGGTGCGGTCCCAGGTGGTGGAGAGGTCGAGGACACCGAGGTGCTTGCCGGTGACGGGGTCGTGGAGCGGCGCGGCCCAGCAGACCCAGTTGTGCACGACCTCGGCGTAGTGCTCGGGGCCGAAGACCATCGACGGCGAGTTGGTGCGGTTGGCGAGGTCGAGCGCGTTGGTGCCGGCGCTCTCGTCGTCCCAGCGGCCACCCGGCACGAAGTTGACCGACTCCGCCTTCCGTCGCATCACCCGGCCGCCGTACGTCCACAGCACCCGGGTGTCGGGGTCGGTCACCGCGATGACCAGGTCGCCGTCGTCGGCGGTGCACCGCAGCTCCTCCTCGACCCGCTCGACCGCCACCTGGAGCGGCGAGCCGCGCCACATCTCGCGGGTCTCGTCCTCATCGGCCAGCGGCGCCTCGCGTACGTCCGTCCTGACGGTCGTCGCCGAGCGCGTCCAGCTGCTCAGGATCTCGGGCCGGACGAAGTCCTCGGCGGCATCGCCGCTCTCCACGAAGGCGGTCCACGCCCGCGCCGCGCTGATACGGCGCTCCTGCAGATCGCTACGAACCATCACTCCCCCTTTGGAGCTCGGCCCATTGAGGCTCGGTTCTGCCAAGGTAGCACCCTGTGACGTGCCTCACGATCCCCTCGGTGGTACCCGCTCCGTACGCACTCCGATCACAGGCGCCACAGCGTTCGGGCGGCGGTGTCACAGTGGGTGCATGACCACGCGCACAGCCACGACCTGGGCCGACTTCGAGACCGCGGCCAGACTGCAGGTCGACTTCAACACCGAGTACGCCTACCCCGCCCCGCCCGTCGACGAGCTCGCCCGGCACTTCAGCCGGCTCGTCGAGAGTGGGGACACGACGGTGATGCTGATGGGCGACCCCGCGGTCGGCCACGGCATCACCCGCTTCCGCCTGCAGACCACGGCCGACGAGCTCGAGGCCTACCTCGCCGAGCTCTACATCGTGCCCGACCGCCGCGGGCACGGCCTCGGCACCATCCTGCTGCAGGCGATCATCGACGAGGCGAAGGCCCGCGGCGCGACGTACATGGACCTGGGGACGAGCGAGGACGACGTCTCGGCCCGTGCGCTGTACGAGAAGTTCGGCTTCGACAATCACGAGGGGCGCGGCTCCGGGCCGCGGGCGCTCTACTACGAGAAGGAGCTGTAGAGCCGCCCCGGACACCCACTCAGCGGTACTCCACGTCCTGGTGGATGCGGCCGTTGGTGGTGGCCAGGCGCTCGCCCGAGCCGCCCCAGCGGCCGGCGATGATCTCGGCGGCGATGGAGATGGCGGTCTCCTCCGGCGTACGGGCGCCGAGGTCGAGGCCGATGGGGCTGCTCAGCCGGGCGATCTCCTCGTCGGTGAGACCGGCGTCGACCAGGCGGGCGAGACGGTCGTCGTGGGTGCGGCGGGAGCCCATCGCGCCGACGTAGGCGATGTCGGGGAGACGGAGGGCGACCTCGAGGAGAGGTACGTCGAACTTCGGGTCGTGGGTGAGGACGGCGATCACGGTGCGCTGGTCGATGCGGCCGGCCTCGACCTCCTGGGTCAGGAAGCGATGGGGCCAGTCGACGACGACCTCGTCGGCCGAGGGGAAGCGCGAGTTGGTCGCGAAGACCGGGCGGGCGTCGCAGACGGTGACGTGATAGCCGAGGAACGCACCGACGCGAGCGACAGCCGCGGCGAAGTCGATCGCCCCGAAGACGAGCATCCGGGGCTTGGGCGCGAAGGACCAGACGAAGACCCGCATGCCTTCGCCGCGGCGCTCGCCGTCGATCCCGTAGGACAGTGTCTGGTTGGTGCCGTGCGCGAGCAGACCGAGCGCGTCGTCGTGGACGGCGTCGTCCATCCGGGCGCTGCCCAGCGATCCCTTGACCCCTTCGGGTCGGATGAGGACGCGGCGGCCGAGGATCTCGGGGTCGGGGTGCTCGATGACGGTCGCCAGGGCGACGGGGCTGCCGCTGCGTACGTCCTCGGCGAGCTCGCCGAGCTCCGGGAACGTCTCCTGGGACACCTTCTCGACAAAGACGTCGAGGATGCCGCCGCAGGTCAGCCCGACCGCGAAGGCGTCGTCGTCGGAGACGCCGTAGCGGTTGAGCTCCGGGACGCCGGTCTCGGCGACCTCGCGGGCGACCTCGTAGACGGCGCCTTCGACACAGCCGCCGGAGACCGAGCCGACCGCGCTCTCGTCGGGGCCGACGAGCATCGAGGCGCCCGGCGGCCGCGGAGCTGACTGGAACGTCGCCACCACGGTGGCCACCGCCACGGTCTCGCCGGATTCCCACCACTTCATCAGATCGTCGAGTACGTCACGCACGCGCGATCACCTCCACCAGATCCTCGTACGTCGCCAGGGAATGTCCGGCGACGAAGTCGTCCACGTGCGGCAGCACCGCGACGATGCCTCGCTGCAGTGGTTCATATCCAACCTTGCCACGGTGTGGGTTGGCCCACACCACGCGGTGGGCGAGGCGATGCAGCCTCGCCGCCTGCTCCTCCAGGAGCGCGGTGTCGCCGCGCTCCCAGCCGTCGCTCGCGATGACCACCACCGCGCCTCTGGCCAGACCCTGATGTCGCCGCAGGAACGCCTGCAGGTTGTCACCGAGCCGGGTCCCGCCCGACCAGTCGGGCACCGTCTCGCCGGCCGCGACGAGCGCACGGTCGGGGTCACGGTGGCGCAGCGCGCGGGTGACGTTGGTGAGCCTGGTCCCCATCGTGAACACCGCGCCACTCCCGGTCGTCGAGCTCACCCGATGGGCGACCCGCAGCAGCACGTCGGCGTAGGAGCTCATCGACCCGGACACGTCGATCAGCCACACGACCCGCCGCGGCCGCTCGCCACGCCTGCGGTAGTGGATCCCGGCCGGCTCGCCGAGGTGCCGCAGGCTGGCCCGCAGGGTGCGGTGGGCGTCGACGCGCCCTCGTCGCCAGGGGTCCTGCCGCGGCGTCCTCCGTCGTGGCGCCCGGGGCCTCAGCCGGGCGATGAGCGCTGCTACTCGCTCCTGCTCGGCCGGGTTCAGGTCGGCGACGTCGCGATGACGCAGGGTCTCGATCTCGCTGGCGCGTGCCCTGATGAGGTCGTCGGTCTCCTCGCCCTCTCCCTCGCCCTCCTGCGGCTCGGTCTCGGGGAGGGTGGAGGTGACCGAGACCGTACGCGGTGGCCCCTGCGGTCCCGGCAGCGTCGCGGTCGATCCGAACCAGGCCTCGAAGACCTGGTCGTAGCGGCGCAGGTCATCGGGTCCGGCGCACAGCGTGGCCCGTCCGGCGGTGTAGGTGGCGGTCGGGTCGCCGGCGTCGAGGATCGCGGTCGCGTGCAGGAAGCCGTGGGTGCGGTCCTGGGTCACTTGCACCCCGGCCGCTCTGAGCGCTCGGGTGAAGCCGAGCAGGATCTCGGGAGCCTCGTGTGCTGTCATGCCAGCAGCCGGTCCAGTGCCGCCCGGACGCGGTCGGCGTCCTCGCGGTGCTTGACGAGTGCGCCGAGGGTCGCGGCGGCGCTCTCCAGGTCCATCTCGGCGACTCCGAGGTGGTGCAGGGCTCGGGCCCAGTCAAGGGTCTCGGCGACGCCTGGGGGCTTGAGCAGGGCGTTCGCGCCCTCGGCGCCGCGCAGCTGCTGGACGACGGTGACCACCTGGCGGGCGAGCTCGTCGGCGACCTCGGGGGCCCGGCTGCGTACGATCTCGACCTCGCGGGCCAGGCCCGGGTGGTCGATCCAGTGGTAGAGGCAGCGGCGCTTGAGGGCGTCGTGGAGCTCGCGGGTGCGGTTGGAGGTGAGCACGACGACGGGCGGGACCGTTGCCGCGACGGTCCCGAACTCCGGGATCGTCACCTGGTAGGTGGACAGCACCTCGAGCAGGAACGCCTCGAACTCGTCGTCGGCCCGGTCGACCTCGTCGACGAGCAGTACGGACGGTGCCTGGCGCAGCGCGGCCAGCACCGGGCGGGCGAGCAGGAACCGCTCGTCGTAGAGGGACTTCTCGGCCTCCTCCACCTCCCCCGCGCCTCCGGCGGCCTCCAGGGCACGCAGGTGCAGGATCTGGCGGGCGAAGTCCCAGTCGTAGAGCGCCTGGGTGGCGTCGATCCCCTCGTAGCACTGCAGCCTCACCAGAGGCAGGTCGAGCGCCTCGGCGACGGCCTCCGCGAGTGCGGTCTTCCCGGTCCCGGGCTCACCCTCGAGCAGCAGCGGCCGCTGCATCCGGAGCGCGAGGAACGTCACCGTCGCCAGCTCCGGGTCGGCCAGGTATCCGGTCGCCGCCAGGCGGTCAGCGATCTCCTGGGGCGTCAGGTCCATGACCTGAGCCTAGAACGCGAAGCGTTGGCTCAGGGTTGGACAACCTCCTATGAGGGGACGAACGAATTTTCGTTCAGCGCCGATCGATGTCGTTCCCGCCCGCCAGGTCGCCGCACTCCACCAGACGTACGTCGTGGGTCTTCAGGTAGCCCCGGGCGCCCTGGTCCCCGACGGCTGCCTCGATGACCCCTGCCCAGTGGTCGCGCCCGATCAGCACCGGGTGACCCGGAACCCCGGCGTACGCCGCCCGCGCCAGACCCGCGGTCGAGCCGGTTGTCGAGGCTGTCGAGAGCACCCGAGAGACCACATCAGGCCCCACGTCCGGCAGGTCCACGAGATGAACCACGGCCGCCTCGACATCCGGCCCGAGCGCACCCAGGCCGACCCGCAGCGACGCTCCCATCCCCTCGTCCCAGTCCTCGGCGACGACGACCCGCTGATCGGCCGGGAGCAACGCCCGCGCCTCGTCGGCGGCGGCGCCGAGCACGACGAGTACGTCGTCACAGCCGCCCTCCCGCAGCACCTCGATCGACCGCACCAGCCAGTCGTCGACCAGCGCCTTGGGCATGCCCATCCGCCGACCGGCGCCGGCAGCAAGCAGTACGCCCGCGATCATCCGCCGAGCGTCACTTGAACGCGGCGGTGTAGAGCTTCTGCAGCTTCGCGCTCTTGACGTCGCTGTAGCCACAGCCGATGACCTTGGCATCACCCTTGGCCGCGACCAGGTAGTTCTTGCCCTTCTCGAACTCCGGCATCGGGATCGTGCTCGGCGCGGGCAGCGTGATCCGGACGGTGTCGGTGCCACCGACGCCGTCCGCGTACATCCACGTCTTCACCCGCAGCACGGCCTCGCTCTCGGTCACGCTCTCCGCGGTGCCCTCGAAGGCGAGCGCGGCGTTCTGGGAGAGCCACTTCGAGGTCGGCGGGATGCATCGGGCGGCGTCCGCGACGACGGTCAGCTCGGTCGCCCCGGCGCCTCCGGCAGGAGCGGATGACGAGGGGACCGGCGCGGTCTCGGTGACCGTCGCGGTCGGCGACGGAGGTGCGGCGTCGGGGTCCTCAGCGGTGTCATCGGAGCTGAGCAGGCCGAAGGAAGCGACGATGGCGACGAGCACGACCGCGGCGGCGATCACGGCTGCGACCCATCGCCACGGTGACCGCGGCGGCTGCATCCCGGTCTTCTGTCCGAGGTCGACGCTCATGCCAACATCATGCCCCATCACTGGGTGCCAGTCGTGGACCCGTCGGACACACTCGGGTCGACACACGCAGGCGGGGCCCTGGCTTCGAAGAGCCCTGACCCCGCCCGCCGCTGCAGAACTTCACCCGGATATTCCCTTGGGCTTCAAAGCCCCCCAGATCCAGACGCTTCCCCGCAGTCGGCCACTGTGTGGAGCACCAATGTTGCGTTACCGAGCTGTTGTCGAGACAGTGTCGAAAGTCCCCAAAAGGATGGGACCGCTGGGCCCCTCCTGATCGCCTGGTCAGGTCATGCCAGATGACGATCGAGGAACCCGATGACCCGCCGGATCGAGAGGTCCCACTGCGGCCCGAAGGCGTGCTGCTCCCCGGGGTAGACCCACAGCCGCTGGCGCACACCTGCGGTCTCCATCAGGTCCCGGGTCGTGTAGGCCCACCGGATCGGGCAGGACTCGTCATTGGTCCCGTGATGCATCTGGACCGGGACCTCGATGCGGTCGAAGTACGTCCGCGCCGACAGCCCCTCCCAGAACTCCGGCTCCGTCTCGGGATCGCCGTACTGCCGATAGAGCCGGGCCACCTCGTCGGGCCGCGACGGCACCGCCCACCGGTTGATGTTGTCGACGATGTCGGAGGAGACCGACGCGTACGTCACCCCGGCCCGCACCACCCCCGGCTGGGCGACCAGCGCGTTCATCACCACTCCCCCGCCCATGGAGCGGCCGAGCAGCGCGGTGCGGTCGGGGTCGACGTACGGAAGTCGCTTCATCGCCTGGACGGCGTTGATGGTGTCCCGGGTGTAGCCGAGCCGGCTCTCGTCCTCCTCGGTTCCTTCCGGGATGGGGGACGATCCGGCGTGGCCGCGGTAGTCGGTGTGCAGGACGACGTAGCCCTCCCGCGCCAGCCGGTCCTGCTCCCGCATCAGCCCTTGGCCGGTGACGTAGATGTCGGTGTCGATGTGGCCGTGCGCGAAGACGACTCCGGGGAACGGCCCGGCGCCCCGTGGCCGGAAGAGCACCCCGGTGATCGTCAGCGGACCGCTCGGGTAGCTGACCTCGAAGCGCCGGTAGGCATCCGTGCTCCCCGACTCCCGCAGCATCTTCACTTCCCCGCCCGGGAAGTCCTCTCGCATCAGCTGCGGGAGCGAGACCTTGTCGGTCACTGGCGGCAGCGTCTCCGACGGGCTCGGTGACGGCGTCGCAGTCGCCGACGAGGCCGTCGGGCTCGCTGCCCGAGACGAGGGCGCGGCGGTCGGCTCACCACCACACCCGGCGAGAAGCACGGCCGAGATCGCCAGCGCCGCCATCGCCTTCGGCCTCATGCCGTCGAGAGTAGCCCGGTGATCCTGGGGCAGCGTGCGGTTCCTTCGTCAAGGTATGCAGCCGAAGGATCGCTTCCCCTGCGGAGGTCCGCCGGGGAAGCGGTCGTTTCCCTGCATACCTTGACGAAGGAACGTTCACCACCAAAACGCAAGAGGGCCCCTCCCGAAGGAGGGGCCCTCTTGTGGCGCTAGCGGGACGGACTCAGAAGCCCATGCCGCCCATGTCACCCATGCCACCGGTCGGGTCGCCACCAGCGGCGGCCTTCTCCGGCTTGTCGGCCACGACGGCCTCGGTGGTGAGGAACAGCGCGGCGATCGACGCGGCGTTCTGCAGCGCCGAGCGGGTCACCTTGGCCGGGTCGATGATGCCCGCGGCCAGCAGGTCGACGTACTCGCCCGTGGCGGCGTTGAGGCCGTGGCCCTGCGGGAGGCCGGCGACCTTCTCCGCCACGACGCCGCCCTCGAGGCCGGCGTTGATGGCGATCTGCTTCAGCGGCGCCGAGATGGCGGCCTTGACGATCGAGGCACCGGTGGCCTCGTCGCCGTCGAGCTCGAGCTTCTCGAAGGCAGCGGCAGCGGCCTGGATCAGCGCGACACCACCACCGGCGAGGATGCCCTCCTCGACAGCAGCCTTGGCGTTGCGGACGGCGTCCTCGATGCGGTGCTTGCGCTCCTTGAGCTCGACCTCGGTGGCCGCGCCGACCTTGATGACGGCCACGCCGCCGGCCAGCTTGGCGAGGCGCTCCTGGAGCTTCTCGCGGTCGTAGTCGGAGTCCGACTTCTCGATCTCGGCGCGGATCTGGTTGACCCGGCCCTCGATCTGACCCTGGTCGCCCGAACCCTCGACGATGGTGGTCTCGTCCTTGGTGATGACGACCTTGCGGGCCTGGCCGAGCAGCTCGATGCCGGCGGTCTCCAGGGAGAGGCCGACCTCCTCGGAGATGACCTGACCACCGGTGAGGATCGCGATGTCCTGCAGCATGGCCTTGCGGCGGTCACCGAAGCCCGGAGCCTTGACGGCGACGGACTTGAAGGTGCCCTTGATCTTGTTGACGACCAGCGTCGAGAGAGCCTCGCCGTCGACGTCCTCGGCCAGGATGACCAGCGGCTTGCCGGTCTGCATGACCTTCTCCAGGACCGGGATCAGGTCCTTGACGCTGGAGATCTTCGAGTTGACGATCAGGATGTACGGGTCGTCGAGGACGGTCTCCATACGCTCCGGGTCGGTCACGAAGTAGGCCGAGATGTAGCCCTTGTCGAAGCGCATACCCTCGGTCAGCTCGAGGTCGAGCCCGAAGGTGTTCGACTCCTCGACGGTGATGACGCCTTCCTTGCCGACCTTGTCCATCGCCTCGGCGATGATCTCGCCGACGGTGGTGTCAGCAGCGGAGATCGAGGCGGTAGCAGCGATCTGCTCCTTGGTCTCGATGTCCTTGGCCTGCGCGAGCAGCTGCTCGGAGACGGCGTCGACGGCCGCCTCGATGCCGCGCTTCAGGCCGGCCGGGTTGGCACCCGCGGCGACGTTGCGCAGGCCCTCGCGGACCAGCGCCTGGGCGAGAACGGTCGCGGTCGTCGTGCCGTCACCGGCGACGTCGTCGGTCTTCTTCGCGACCTCCTTGACCAGCTCGGCACCGATCTTCTCGTAGGGGTCCTCGAGCTCGATCTCCTTGGCGATGGAAACACCATCGTTGGTGATCGTGGGGGCACCCCACTTCTTCTCGAGCACGACATTGCGGCCCTTGGGACCGAGGGTGACCTTGACGGCGTCGGCGAGGGTGTTGAGACCCTTCTCCAGACCCCGACGGGCCTCCTCGTTGAAAGCGATGAGCTTCGGCATTGCTCCTGCGATCCTTCACTTGGGAAGTTCGTTGGATCCGGTCCGATGGGTTGCCCGCGACGGACGACGCCACTCCCGGCAGAACCCTTCCCTGCCGCTCGCGACGCCTCAACGTCACCGGTCCGGTTGTTGTCACTCTCATGGTAAGAGTGCCAGCCTCATGTTTAGCACTCGACCCCTGCGAGTGCAAGCGCCGACGGGTGCCGGTCATGCCGCTCTCAACGCCTCCGTCGGCGAGAGCCGCGCGGCTCTCGCGGCGGGGTAGACGCCCGCCAGAACGCCGATGAGGAGCGCCGCGGCCAGGCCGTAGCCGACCGACTCCGGTGGCATCGCGAAGGTGATCGCCTTCCACCGGGCGTACCCGAAGGTGACCACGGCGCCGGCCAGCACCCCCAGTACCCCGCCGGCCAGGGAGAGCAGCACCGCCTCGACCAGGAACTGCGTACGGATGTGGCGTCCGGTGGCACCCAGTGCCCGGCGCAGGCCTATCTCGCGGCGCCGTTCGAGCACCGACATCACCATCACGTTGGCCGTGCCGACCGCGCCGACCAGCAATGCGACCGCGCCCAGGCCCAGGAAGAGCGAGGTGAAGGCGTCCTCGGCCGCCGCCTTGGCGGCGATCACGTCGGAGGGCCGCGAGACGTCGACGTTCTCGGGCGCCTCGGGATTGACCTGGGCCGCGAGTACGCCGCTGACCGCGTCCACCGCGTCCGGAGCCGTACGCACATAGAGCAGCGAGGGGTCCAGCTCGTCGTCGAGATAGACCTCCGCGGCGTCGTAGCCGACGAGGGCCGCCCGGTCCAGGTCCGGGGAGAGCGGCAGCGGCTCCATGATGCCGACGACCTGCCAGGCCCGTCCGTCCATCCAGACCGAGACCCCGCTCCCGACCGAGGTGATCCCGAGCCGTTCCGCGGCCACCGATCCCAGCACGACGACCGGGAAGTCGTCGACCGCTGCGTCGATGAACCGGCCCTCGGCCATCTCTCCCGCGAGGGTGGCGAGGGTGTCGGGGGTAGCGGCCTTCGCCGAGAGTCCGTTCGTGCGGTAGGGGTCGGCCAGCGAGCTGCGCAACGGAACCGCCGACAGGTCGGTGACCTGGGCGACGTCCTCGACGGGCTCGATGTTGCGCGCCTGGGTGGCTGCGCTCTGGGGCATCGCGGTGTCACCGCCCATCCCGAACCCCTCCCCGGCCTTGGCCTCCAGCAGGTTGGTCCCCAGCGAGTCCAGCTGCTCGAGCAGGTCGGCCTGGGACGAGCGGGAGATACCGAGCACGGCCACGACGGTCGCCACGCCGATCGCGATGCCGAAGGCTGACAGCAGGCTGCGCAGCTTGCGCGCCCGCAGCGCCCTTCCTCCGGCGCGGGCCTGGTCGGCGATCGAGACCCGGGACGGCTCGACCCGCGTACGCAGGCGGCTCATGCGGCCACCACCTGGGAGTCGTGCGTGATCTGGCCGTCACGGATCTCGACCTGGCGGGCCATCCGGGCGGCGACCTCGTGCTCGTGGGTGATCACCACGATCGTGGTGCCGTCGCGGTGAAGCTCGTCGAAGAGGTTGAGCACCTCCTCGCCGGAGTGGCTGTCCAGGTTGCCGGTGGGCTCGTCGGCGAAGACGATGGCCGGCCGGTTGAGCAGCGCCCGCGCGACCGCGACCCGCTGTCGCTCGCCACCGGAGAGGATCCGCGGGTCGTGGTCGAGCCGATGGCCGAGGCCCACTCGCTCCAGCACCTCGCGGGCCCGGCGCATGCGCTCGGGGCGGCGTACGCCGCTGTAGAGGAGACCCTGGGCGACGTTCTCGGTCGCGGAGAGCCCGTCGATGAGGTGGAAGCTCTGGAAGACGAACCCGACACGGTGCGAGCGGAGCCCGGCCAGCTCGGCTTCGGAGAGCTCGGTGGTGTCGTACCCGTCGATCACCACCGCTCCGCTGGTGGGGCGTTCCAGGGTGCCGACGATGTGCAGCAGGGTCGACTTCCCCGACCCGGAGGGGCCGACGATGGCGACCTGCTCCCCCGCGCTGACCTGCAGGTTCACACCATGGAGGACCTCCAGGTCCCCGTAGCTCTTGCGGACGTCGCGCATCTCCAGGACGCTCGTGCGCTCACTCATCGGGCACCGCCACGGTGTCGCCCTCGGCCAGCCCTGCGGTGATCTCGACGTAGCCGTCGGCGTAGAGCCCGACCTCGACGCCGGTGAGCGTCTCGGTGTCTCCGGTGACCTTCTGGACTCCGAACCCGCCCTCGGCCAGAGCAACGAGGGCCGTGACCGGCACCGCCAGGGCGTCCTTCTTCGTCTCGCTGGTCAGGTCGACCGACACAGTGGCCAGGCTCATCCCCTCGGCGAGCTTCGGATCATCGAGGGTGAGGGTGATCGGGATGACCGACGTCGTCTCGCCCTCGTTGCCCGTCGACTGCTCTAGGGCGCCGACCGAGGTGATCTTCGCCTTCGCCTCCTTGCCGCTGGGCAGGGTCACGGTCGCCGCGGCGCCGACCTTGGCGAGCGCCTCGGAGTCGGGGTCGAGACCGACCGCGACGACCTGATCGGTGCTGGCGGCCTGGTAGAGCCCCGCGCCACCGCCCGGCCCGACCTGCTGGCCGAGCGTCGCCTTGTGCGCCCCGATCCGGATCTTTCCCGGGGTGATCACGAAGTCGGCCGGGTCGGCCGTACCGGTCTCCTCCAGGCCGTGGTCGGACTGGAAGTCGTAGAGCGCCGACTGGGTCGACTCCGTGAAGTCCTTGTCGACGGTGCCCGGGTCGTAGCCCATCTCCTTCAGGTTGCGCTCCAGGAGGCGTACGTCCTTGGCGTCCTCGGAGCCCAGGTCGAGGGGCCGCCACATCGGGGTGGCCCCGGTGAGCAGGATGACCGGCACGTCGTCGACGCGGTACGCCACATCGCCCTGTTCCAGGACGCTGCCCTCCTCCGGCAGCTCGGTGAGCGTGCCCTGGGCGGTGCTGACGACGTCGAAGGAGTCGTCGTACTCCAGCGTGCCGCTGACCTGCTCGGTGTCGGCGAGGGTACGCCGCTCCACGGTCGCCGTGCTCGAGGCCGGCGCCTCCTCCGCCGCCCCCTCGGCAGGGGCGAGGAGGCGGGTGTAGCCCGCGAAGCCGGCGACCCCGAGCCCGGTGACCACCAGCAGCGCGGTGGCGCCGACCAGCACCGTGCGGCCCCGGCCGCGGCGACGCGGCGGACGGGACGCGGCCGGCCTCGGTTCCGGCGCCGTCCCCGCGGCGTTGGTCTCGGTGTCGACGTCCTTCTGGGTGGCGCTCACTGGGAACCGCCCTTCCGCATCTCGTCCATGCCGGACTCCTCGGCACACTTCTTCTCCGCGGCCTGCACCTTCGGGTCCTCGGGGTCGATGCCCTCGGGCATCCGCATCATCACGCCGCCGCCGCTGAAGTCCGGGTCGGGCACGTTCACGCCGTTCTCCCGCATGCACGCGGCGAACTCGAGCACCCGGTCCTGCATCTCCTGGACCTCCTCGGGATCACGCGGACCTCCGATGCCGCCCTCGGGGCGCTTGTCCTCGCACGCCTTCATCGCCTTGTCGCGGACCTCGGGGTCGGGCATCGCACCCTTGCCGCCCTGCCCCTGGATCCGCACGCCGCCGTCCTCGGTGAACTCCGGGTCGGGCATGTCCACGCCGTTCTCCCGCATGCAGGCCGCGAAGTCGAGCCACTGCTGCTCGACGTCCTCGGCGTTCGCCGAGGGGCTCGCCGAGCTGCCGGCGTCCTTGTCGCTGAGGGTGGCCACGCCACCGTCGTCGGCGCCGCCGCCGCCGCACGCAGCCAGCGTGATCGCCAACAACGCGGCACCGATCGCCACGGTCATCCGTCGCATCTCGTCCTCCTGGTCGTCTCATCCGTCCTTCGGATGAGACGACGCTAGGAGTCCGCTTTGTGAGTCTTCGCTGGGCAACCTGAGAGGTCCGTGAAGAGACTCAGAGAGCTCAGCGACGGCCGGAGAACCGGATGCCGACCTCGCTCCCGCCGCCCTCGCGAGCGCGGAAGAACGGCGTGCCGCCGTGGCGCGCGGCGACCTCCGCGACGATCGCCAGCCCCAGGCCCGAACCGGGCAGCTCGCGGTCGGTCTCGGCGCGCCAGAAGCGCTCGAAGGCGTGCGTCGCCTCGGCGTCCGAGAGGCCCGGGCCGCGGTCGGCGGCGTACACCTCCTCGTCGCGAACCACGACGGAGACCGGCCCGTCGGAGAACTTCAGCGCGTTGTCGAGCAGGTTGACCACCGCCCGCTCGAGGGCCGCCGGATCGCCGGTGATCCGGTGCGGCTCGAGGTCGAGATCGAAACGGCGCGCCGGGTCGCGGCGCTGGGCGCGCTCGACGGCTCGCAGCACGACCTCGTCGACCTGGACCGGGCCCGTCGCCGCATCGTCGCCGTTGTCGCCGTTGCCCCGGGCCATGTGGCTCAGCTCGGTGACCAGGTCGGCGAGCTCCTCGACCTGGCCCAGCACGGCCTGCGCCACCCGGCGCCGCTGTTCGGGCGGCAGCGGGCGGCCGCTGTCGTCGAGCCGCATCAGCCACTCGACGTTGGTACGCAGGCTCGTCACCGGGGTCCGCAGCTCGTGTCCGGCATCGACGACCAGCTGCTGCTGACGCCGCCGGGATCCGGCCAGCCGGGTCATCATGGCGCGGAAGGCGGTGCTCAGCCTGGCCACCTCGTCGCGGGAGCCCTCGGCGCTGTCGACGTCGAGCGGTACGTCGAGGTCGTCGGTGGCGGCGACGTACTCGGCGGCCGTGGTCAGCCGCTCGATCGGGCCCACCAGATAGCGGGCCAGCAGCATGCCGGCGAACGCCGCGAACAGCACCCCGAGCAGGCTGGCCAGGCCGAGCAGCCCGGCCAGGCTCCGCAGGGTCGCGTCGACCTCCTCCAGCGAGCGCACCGACTGGGCCGCGAGCCCCGGCTCCACCGCCTTGGTCAGCACCCTGACCCGGGTGCCCTGGTCGGTGGTCGTGTCGCGGACGACCTCGCCGCGACCGGACTCGGCGACCACCAGCTCCTCGGCGTCGGGCTCGACCAGCCGTTCCTTCTTCCCCAGCAGGCAGATCGATCCGTCACCCCTGAGCAGCTGCACCTGCGGCACCGGTGCGTCCTCCGCCTCCAGCTCCGGCGGCAGCGCCGGCGGGTCCTCGCACATCCGCTCGGTCAGGCCCTCGCTGAGCGCGGTGATCCGGGTTCCGTTCGCGTCGATCGAGCCCCGGATGAGCAGCCGGTCGCCGAGCGAGCTGTCGATCTGTCGCAGCAGGGTCGCTCGGGTGGCGGTCCACGCGAACACGCTGGCCAGCACGATCGCCAGCGCCACCACCACCGCCGACAGCAGCGCGATCCGAGCCCGGATCGGCCACTGCCTCACGACGGCTCCTTCAGGACGTACCCGACACCGCGGACGTTGTGGATCAGGCGGGGCCCGCCGCCGGCCTCGGTCTTGCGGCGCAGGCAGCCGACGAAGACATCGAGCGTGTTGGAGCCGGAGTCGAAGTCCAGCCCCCAGACCTCGCGAAGGATGGTGTCGCGGGAGAGCACGCGGCGCGGGTTCTGGAGGAAGAGCTCGAGCAGGTCGTACTCGGTGCGGGTCAAGTCCACGCGGCGCTCGTCCACGGTGACCTCGCGCAGGGCAGGTTCGGCGACGATCCCGGCGAAGCGGAGCAGCCTGTCCCCGGCGCCGCCTCGACGGCGAAGCAGCGCGCGCATCCTGGCCAGCAGCTCCTCGAGGGCGAACGGCTTGACCAGGTAGTCGTCGGCCCCGGCATCGAGTCCGGTCACCCGCTCCTCGGTGCCGTCGCGGGCGGTGAGCAGGAGGATCGGTACGTCGAGGTGCCGCGAGCGCACCCGCCGACACACCTCCAGGCCGTCGATGTGGGGCAGCCCGATGTCGAGGATCACCAGGTCGGGTACGTCCTCGGAGAGCCGCCCGAGCGCTTCGCCCCCGTCCGCGGCGGTGGTCACGGCGTACCCCTCGAAGGCGAGGCCGCCCTTCAGGCTCGCGCGCACGTCCGGCTCGTCGTCGACGAGCAGCACCCGGACAGGTTCGGCTGAGGTCGTGGTCACGCGATTCAGGATCCCTCGGGATCCTGAGAGGACATGAAAGCCCCAGCTCGGCAGAGCCTGGTCGGGGCCGGGTCAGAGAGGCTTCGCCAGCTCGGCGAACTCGAGGTCGTCACGCAGCGGGCGGCCGAAGCGCTCGTCGCCGTAGGGGAACGGCTCGAAGCGTCCCGTACGCCCGAACCCGCGCCGCTCGTAGAACGCGATCAGGTCCTCGCGCTGGCGGATCACGGTCATCCGGATCTCCTCCGCACCCCACTCGCGCGCGATCCGCTCGGCCTCGGCCATGACGACCTTGCCGACGCCAGCTCCCTGCAGCTGCGGCGAGACGGAGAACATGCCGAAATAGACGTACGCCTCTCGCTTCTGCAGCTGGCAGCAGGCGACCATCTCGCCGGCGCGCTCGGCGACCAGGAGCCGGGAGCCCGCAGCGGTGATCACCTCACGTACGCCGTCGGGGTCGGTGCGCTGGCCAGCGAGCAGGTCCGCCTCGGTGGTCCAGCCGGCACGGGAGGCGTCGCCGCGGTAGGCCGACTCGATCAGCCCGACCAGGGCTTCGACGTCTACGAGGTTGGCGTCACGGAAGGTCAGCTCGGGCACGAGCCCCAAAATACGACAGAGCGACAATCAGGCGGGCAGGTCGGGCAGCGCCGCCCGCCGCAGCCAGGCATCGAAGAGCGCGGTGAGGTCGCGGCCGCAGACCTCGGCCGCGAGGGCCTCGAAGTCGGCGGTGGTGACCGATCCCCCGCTGTGCCGGGCCACCCAGGTGCGCAGGATCGTGAAGAAGGCCTCGTCGCCGACGGTGCGTCGCAGCGCGTGCAGGGTGAGCGCTCCGCGCTTGTAGACGCGGTCGTCGAACATGTCGGCGGGGCCGGGGTCCGCGAGGACCAGGTCCTGCGCCAGGGCGGACAGCCGGCGGTGGTGGTGGCGCGCGTGCTCGCCGCACGACCGGCCGCCGGAGGCGTCGGACCACAGCCACTCGCTGTAGCAGGCGAAGCCCTCGTGCAGCCAGATGTCGCGCCACTCGCGCAACGTCACCGCGTTGCCGAACCACTGGTGGGCGAGCTCGTGGGCCACGAGGCGTACCTCCGACCACTCGCCGGTGAGGTGGTTGCGCCCGAAGGTCGACAGCGACTGCGACTCGAGCGGGATCTCGAGCTCGTCGTCGGTGACCACGACGGAGTAGGAGGCGAACGGGTAGGGCCCGAAGACCGAGGTGAAGTAGGCCATCATCTCCCGCTGGCGCCCGAAGGAGGCCTCGAACCCGGCGGTGGCGTCGACCGGGTACGCGGCCCGGATCGGCACCCGACCGCCCGGCCCTTCGGCCGGCGCGATGTCGACGACCCGGTAGCGCCCGATCTGCACCGTGGCCAGATAGGTCGCCATCGGCTCGGCCTGCCAGTAGCGCCAGGTCTCCCCGCTGCCGCGGCGTACGCGGGAGGTCAGCTCGCCGTTGGAGACGACCGCATAGCCCGGCGCGGTGGTCACGCTGATCGCGTAGCGGGCCTTGTCGGAGGGGCGGTCGTTGCATGGGAACCAGGTCGGCGCACCATGCGGCTGACCTGCGACGATGACACCGTCGTCGAGCTCCTCCCAGCCGGCGTCGCCGTGGTGCGAGAGCACCACCGGACGAGGCTTGCCGGAGTATCTGACCGTGACCACGAACTCCTCGCCGGCAGCGATCCGCGAGCGGAGGTTCAGTACCAGGCGGTGGTCGTGGTGGGACCACTTGGCCGGCGGGCGGCCGTCGATCGCGACCTTCTGCACCCGCAGGTGGGAGAGGTCGAGGACGACGCGGCTGAGGTCGTCGACGGCGACGGCACGGATCGTCGCCGTGCCCGCGAGCCGGTTGCCGACCAGATCGTAGGTGAGCTCGAGGTCGTAGTGGGTCGCGCTCCACGACAGGTCCCCGTGACCTGAGAGGTAGGGGTCTGCTGTGGGGAGCTTCGGCACGGCGGTCATGTTAGAGGCATCCGTTCAGCCGGCCTGGTCCCAGGGACCGATCGGGTTGCCGATCCACAGGGTCTTGTCCGGGAGGCTCTCCCCGCGCATGACCAGCGAGACCGGGCCGACGACCGCATGCCGGCCGATGGCGGCGGCGGGCAGGATCACCGAGTTGGGGCCGAGCGTGGCGCCGCGCCGGAGGACGACCTCGTCGAGGGCCAGGACGCGGTCGTGGAAGAGGTGGGTCTGCACGACGGTGCCGGCGTTGACCGTGGCGCCGTCGCCGACCTCGACGAGGTCGGTCTCGGGGAGCCAGTGGGTCTCGATCCACACGCCGCGGCCGATCTTCGCGCCGAGCGCCCGAAACCAGAGGTTGAGCACCGGGGTCCCGGACACGGCGCCGGTGAACCAGGGCGCGGCGAGCACCTCGACGAAGGTGTCGGCCAGCTCGTTGGCCCACACAACCAGCTCCACAGCGGGTGCGACCCTGCCCGGATGCGGCCCACGAGCAGCCACTTCGCCGCCACCGTGATGCCGGCGGCGACCGCTCCGGCGGCGGCGAGCACCGGCCCGGTGACCAGGATCGCGACGAGGAGGTCGGTCGCCTCCCAGATCCTGACGAGCACATAGGCCACCCCGGCGTAGAGCAGCACCGCGAGCGTCTGCGGCACCAGCCGGGCCAGCTCGACCAGCGCCCGTGCGATCTTGAGCCCGGCCGGCGGGTCATAGGTACGTCCCGAGTCGGCCTCGCCGGCCGCCCGGCGCAGCGGCGCCGGCGGCGAGCCGAGCCAGCTCTCACCCTTCTGCGCGCGCTTGCGGCGCGGGGCCGCGCTGAGCACGGCGACCAGGGACGCCTTCGGCACCTTGCGGCCGGGTGCGGCCATGCCGGAGTTGCCGACGAAGGCCCGCTTGCCGATCTTCACCCGCTCCACCCGCAGCCAGCCGCCGCCGAGCTCGTAGCCGCCGATCAGGGTGTCGTCGGCCAGGAAGCTCTGGTCGTTGACCTGCGTCAGCCCGGGGATCATCAGCACCGTCGAGGCCTCGACGTGCTTGCCGATCTTCGCGCCCAGCGCCCGCAGCCACAGGGGCGTCAGCGTCGAGGAGTAGAGCGGGAAGAGCCAGGTGCGGGCCTCATCGAGCACCTGCATCGTCGACCAGACCGCGACACCGGCCAGGCTGCGTACGGGATGTACGCCGGGGGCGATCGCCAGACCGGCGAGCCGCACCACCGCCCAGATCAGCGCGGCCAGGGTGGCGAAGCCGGCCGCGACCGCGACCGGGCTCCAGGCCAGCAGCGCCCCGATGTCGGTGTAGGAGGTGGGCACGCCGGCGAGGGCGACGCCGACGAGCACCCCGACGCCGATGGCGACCGCGGGAAGCAGAGCGAGGACGCCGGCCGCGATCCCGTAGAGGAGCATCCAGACCTGGGCGCGAGCCTGGGGCGGCTGCCACGGCCCGCGGGCCTCACACGCGGCACGAGCCGCCGGCGAACCCGACCAGAACTCGCCCGCCGGCACCACGCCGAAGACCGCCGAACCCGGTCCGACCTCGGCGTCGTCGCCGACCCGGGCGCCGGGCAGCAGCGTCGACCGGGCGCCGACCCGAGCCCGTTCGCCCACCTCGACCTCACCGAGATGGAGCACGTCGCCCTCGATCCAGTGACCGGAGAGGTCGACCTCCTGCTCGATCGAGCAGCCCTTGCCGAGGGTGAGCATGCCGGTGACCGGCGGGAGGCTGTGCAGGTCGACGTTCTTGCCCATCCGCACGCCGAGCAGCCGGGCATACCAGAGCATCCAGGGTGCCCCGGCGAGACCGTGGGCGCCGAGCTCGTCGACGGCGTGCGTCGCCAGCCAGAGCCGGAGATGGACCTTGCCGCCGCGGGGGTGCTCCCCTGGACGTACGCCGTGCAGGATGAGCCGCGCCGCGCCCGCGGCGAGCAGCATCCGGCCGGGCGGGGTCAGGAAGGCGAGGACGGCCGGTGCGAGGACCCACCAGCTGAGTGCGGGCAGCCAGGGCGCCCACGGCTGGGCGAGCGTCGTCCCGAGCGCGATCCAGGTCAGCCAACGCGGTGCCGCGAGGCAGCGCAGCAGGATGGTGGCGACCACCTGAGCGACCTGGGTCTTGAGGCGTACGGCCGGCACCTCGTGCTCGGAGAGCGCGGCAGAGCTGCCCATCTCGTCGATGTAGGTGGCGAGCGCCCCGAGCTTCGGCTGGTCGTAGATGTCGCCGAGCGCGACCTCGGGGAAGCGTTCGCGGATCAGGCTGACCATCTGGGCCGCGGTCAGGCTTCCACCGCCGAGGTCGAAGAAGTCCGCCCCCGGCCCGGAGACCTCGGCGCCCAGGACATCGTTCCACAGCCCGGCCAGCCAGGCCTCGGTGTCGCTGAGCCCCTCGCCCGAACCCGCGGCGGAGGCGAGCGGCCAGGGCAGTGCGTCGCGGTCGACCTTCCCGCTCGTACGCGTCGGGAGGCTGTCGACCACGGCCAGCCGCGGCACCAGGGCCGCGGGCATGTCGGCCCTGAGCCGGGCGACGGACGTTGACTGGTCGAAGGTGTCGTCGACGGTGACGTAGCCGACCAGCAGGCTGTTGCCCGCGGCGCTCCTCCGCACGGCTGCCGCGGCCCCGACGACCCCGTCCAGCTGCAGCAGGGCACTGTCGATCTCGCCGAGCTCGATGCGCCGGCCGCCGAGCTTGATCTGGTCGTCGGCGCGCCCGCCGAAGAGCAGCCCGGCGGGGTCGTTGACGACCAGGTCACCGGACCGGTAGGCGCGCTCCCAGCCGAGGGTGGGCATCGGGGCGTACTTCTCGGCGTCCTTGGCCGCGTCGAGATAGCGCGCCAGGCCGACGCCGCCGATGATCAGCTCGCCGGTCTCGCCCTCGGGGACCGGGAGGCCGGTGGCAGGGTCGACGACGGCGAGGTCCCAGCCGTCGAGCGGCAGGCCGATGCGTACCGGTCCCTCCGCGGTCAGCCGGGCACCGCAGGCCACGACCGTCGCCTCGGTCGGGCCGTAGGTGTTCCACACCTCTCGGTCGGCCGTGACCAGTCGGGCCGCGAGCTCGGGCGGGATCGCCTCGCCGCCGGTGATCAGCAGCCGGACCCGGTCGAGCGAGGACGACGGCCACAGCGCGACCAGCGTGGGCACCGTCGAGACGATGGTGATCTGGTTGGCGACCAGCCACGGACCGACGTCGACACCGGAGCGCACCAGCGCCCGTGGAGCCGGGACCAGACAGGCGCCGTAGCGCCACGCCAGCCAGATCTCCTCACAGCTCGCGTCGAAGGCCACCGAGAGGCCCGCCATCACCCGGTCGCCGACCCCGATCGGGGCGTCCTGGAGGAAGAGGCGCGACTCGGCGTCGACGAACGCCGCCGCGTTGCGATGGGTCACCGCGACGCCCTTCGGCGTCCCGGTCGAGCCGGAGGTGAAGATCACCCAGGCGTCGTCGTCGGTCGACGGCTCCTCCGGCTCACGCGCCTCGCCGGTCCCGACCGTGGTGACCCGCAGGTCGTTGGTCACGACCGCGGCGACCTGCGCCTCACCGAAGACCAGCCGGGCCCGCTCCTCGGGGTCGTCGGCGTCGACCGGCACATAGGCGGCACCCACGCAGAGGATCCCGAGGATCGCGACGTATAGGTCGGTGGTGCCGCTCGCGATCCGCAGCCCGACCTTGTCCCCCGGCCC
Organism: Nocardioides sp. NPDC127514; assembly: GCF_040302125.1. Classification (NCBI taxonomy): domain Bacteria; kingdom Bacillati; phylum Actinomycetota; class Actinomycetes; order Propionibacteriales; family Nocardioidaceae; genus Nocardioides; species Nocardioides sp. NPDC127514. The sequence goes on from NZ_JBEORF010000027.1 coordinate 61,521, forward strand.
GATCCCGGCGGCGTTGAGCTCGGCGGCCAGCCCGTCGGCGGCCTCCTCGAGCTCGGCGTACGTCAGCAGCCCGTTGCCCGCGTCGACGGCCGGCTCGTCGGGCACCTGGGCCGCGGTGGCCCGGAAGATGTCGACGAGGGTCCGGGGCTCGGGTGCGAGGTCGCCTCGCAGCAGGGGGTCGGTCACACGCGGAGCCTTCCGGGGTCAGTTGAACGGATGGCGTCCATCATCGTTCTTTCTCGGTGTCGATTCGGGCTTGTCCCACCCGTGATCCCGATGACGTGATCACCGCCGCGTACGTCCTGGGAGTTTTTGAACCTCATTCCCTGGACGAGAACACGTTCTAGTTGCCACACTCAGGGATGTGACCCCGATCACTCTCCCTGACATCCTCGAGGCGATGGCCGACGCCATCCCCGACCGCACCGCCGTGTTCACGATGGAACACGCCTACAGCTTCGCCGAGGTCGACGAGCGCGCGACCAGGCTGGCCAACCACCTCCTCGGGCAGGGCATCCAACCCGGCGACCACGTCGCCGTCCACTCCCGCAACCGGATCGAATGGGTCGACGCCTTCTACGGGTGCATGAAGGCGCGGGCGGTGCCGATCAACATCAACCACAAGTACCTCCACGACGAGCTCGACCACCTCTACCGCAACTCCGACGCGGTCGCGGCGATCATCGGACCGGAGCACGTCGAGGCGGTCGCCGCGCTCGGCCTGGGCATCCCGACGCTGGTCCTGGGCGAGGAGTACGACGCCGCGGTCGCCGCCGCATCCAAGGAGCGCCCCGACATCGAGCGCAGCGCCGACGACCGCTACGTCATCTACACGGGCGGCACGACCGGGATGCCGAAGGGCGTCGTGTGGCGCCAGGAGGACATCATCCGCGCCGCGATGAACGCGAGCCGGTTCGGAGCTCCCTTCGACACCGTCGAGCAGCTCGCCCAGGAGGCCGCGGCACAGGAGTCGCCGATGGTGCTGCTGGCCTGCGGCCCGATGATGCACGGCGGCAGCCAGTGGATCATGGGCAACGGCCATGTCGCCGGCTGCACGGTCTCGCTCTACACCGAGCCGACCTGGTCGCCCGAGACGATCCTCGACCTGGTCCAGGCCGCCGGGGTCAACTCGCTCACCTTCCTGGGCGACGCGATGGGCCGCCCGGTCGCCGAGGCGATCCTGCGCGAGCCGGAGCGCTGGGACCTGAGCAGCCTCTTCGCAGTCTCCAACGGCGCCGCCCCGCTCTCCGCGGGGGTCCGCACCCAGCTCCGGGAGGCACTGCCGGGCCGCTACATCCTCGACTCCTACGGCGCCTCGGAGTCCGGGGCGGCCGGCATGCAGGTCGACGACGGCGACCAAGGCGTCCAGGCCGCGCCGAAGTTCCAGGTCGGGATGGACGTACAGGTCTTCGACACCGACATGAGGCCGTGCGCGCCGGGTGAGACCGGGATGCTCGCGCGCACCGGGTCGATCCCGCTGGGCTACTACAACGACCCGGTGAAGACCGCGGCGACGTTCAAGGAGGTCGACGGGCAGCGCTGGTCGATCCCGGGCGACTTCGCGCGGCGCGAGGAGGACGGCTCGATCACCGTCCTCGGCCGCGGGTCGGGCTGCATCAACACCGGTGGCGAGAAGGTCTTCCCCGAGGAGGTCGAGTCGGTCCTGCTGCGTCATGGCGACGTCTTCGACACCGCGGTCGTCGGCACCCCCCACGAGCGCTGGGGCCAGCAGGTCACCGCTCTCGTGCAGCTCCGCGACGGCGCCGCGACCTCGACCGATGCCCTTCGCGAGCACTGTCGCAGCCTCATCTCCGCCTACAAGGTGCCCAAGGACATCCTGCTCGTGGAGCGAGTCCCCCGCACGCCCGTGAGCAAGGTGGACTATCGTGCCAGCGCTACGGTCGCTGCGGAGCTGCTCGAGGCGCGTACGTGACGGCCGGCTGATCGGACGTACGGTTCGGTGCCGTACGGCCCTACCCCTGGCTCTATCAATTGGAAGGCACGTACGTCGCTGTGTCCGCCGTGATCCCCCTCACACTGCCCGACATCCTGGAAGCGATGGCCGACGCGATCCCCGATCGCACGGCCGTCGTCACCTCCGACCGCACCTACTCGTACGCCGAGATCGACGAGCGTGCCACGCGCCTGGCCAACCACCTGTTGAGCGTCGGCCTCGAGCCGGGTGCCCAGGTCGCCGTCCACGCGACCAACCGGATCGAGTGGGTCGACGCCCTCTACGGGTGCCTCAAGGCCCGCACCATCCCGGTCAACATCAACCACGCCTACCGGCGCGACGAGCTCGCCAGGACGTACGCCGCCACCGACTGCGTCGCAGCCATCGTCTCCCCCGAGTTCACCGACGACCTCGACGAGCTCGACCTGAGGCTCGACCACCGCGTCGTCCTGGGTCCCGACTACGACGCCAAGGTCGCCGCGGCGTCCAAGGAGCGGCCGACGGTCGGACGTACGCCCGGCGACTGGCACATCATCTTCACCACCGGCACCACGGGCACCCCGAAGGGTGCGGTCTGGCGCCAGGAGGACCTGATCTGGGCCGCGCTGAACACCGTCCGCCGCAACGCGCCGATCCCGTCGGTCGAGGGGCTCGCCGCCGAGGCGGCCGCTCGTGACTCGGGTGTCGTCCTGCTCGCCGGCGGTCCGCTGCTGCACGGGCAGAGCCAGCTGCTGCTCCTGCGGGCACTGGTCGCGGGCGGCACCGCGGTGCTCGACACCTCTCCGACCTTCTCCGCCGAGGCCTTCCTCGACCTCGCCGAGCAGGCCGGCGCGACCGCGATCACGCTGCTGGGAGACGCCCAGGCGCGGCCGGTGGCCAACGCCCGGCTGACCGGCAAGAAGCGCTGGCCGCTGCGCTCGCTCGCCGGGGTCTCCAACACTGCGGCGCCGCTCTCCGACGGTGTCCTCGGCACCCTGCGCAACGCCTTCGCCCGCCGGGTCATCGTCGACTCCTACGGCACCCTCGAGACCGGCGTCACCGGCTCCCGCGCCGACGACGGATCCCCGCTCGTGCCCGGCGAGGCGCGGTTCATGGTGGGTCCTGAGGTGGAGGTGTTCAACCCCGACCTCACCCCGGCGGCTCCCGGCGTCGAGGGCCTGCTGGCCCGCTCCGGCCCCTCGGCTCTCGGCTACTACAAGGACAACGCCCGCTCCGCCACCGCGATCAAGCTGATCGACAACCGCCGCTGGACCTTCCCCGGCGACCTCGCCCGCCGCGAGCAGGACGGCTCGATCACCCTGCTCGGCAGAGCTGCCACGCTCGTACGCACCGGTGACCTCGAGATCCACCCCGAGACCATCGAGGGCGTGCTCCTCGCCCACGAGGACGTCGTCGACGCCGCCGTCTTCGGCATGCCCCACCCGCGCTGGGGCCAGCAGGTCGCGGCGCTGGTGCAGCTGACCCCGTCGACCGAGACGACGGCTGCCGACCTGCGCAAGCACGCCCGCGACCGGCTCGGGGAGTCGCACGAGCCCAAGCTCGTCCTGCTGGTCGAGTCGGTGCCGCGTACGCCTGCGGGGACCGTCGACTACCGCGCCGCCACCGGCCTCACCGCCGACATGCTCAGCACCGGCGGCAAGAGCCCGGAGGACGTGGCAGCCGAAAAGTAGCCGAGTCGGCGCAACTGCCCCGCCGCCGGACACCGAGTCGGCGCGAATGTCCCAAGCAGCTGGGACATTGGCGCCGACTCGGGATCGTTTAGCGGGACAGACGCGCCGAGTCGGCGCGTTACGACGAGCCGACTCGACCGGTGTTCGTGTCGGGATCCGGCGGCTCGGTCGCCTCGGGCGGGAGCTCGGGCAGGTGGTGTCCGAACGGGACCTGCTGGATCTGCCCGAGGGCAGCGAGGACGGAGGGCAGCATCGCCTTGGCGGTGCGCTTGTAGCCCATCGCGCTGGGGTGGAAGTGGTCGATCGCGAACATCTCGTCGGGGTTCGTGATGAAGAACGGCCCGACCACGTCGGAGAGTGAGACCACGTGGGCACCCTTGGCCAGCGCGGTCTCCCGCTGGCCGTCGGCCAGCTGCTTGGCGATCCTGCGCCCGAGCGAGCGCAACGGCTGGGGCAGCGGCCTGACCGCGCCCACGTCCGGGCAGGTTCCGACCACGACCTCGGCGCCACGCTCGCGCAGGGCGTCGATGACCTCCCCCAGCACCCGGGTGGAGTCCTTCTGCGGCACCCGGTGGGTGACGTCGTTGCCACCGACGATGACCACCGCCACGTCGGGCCGGTAGCCCTCCGGCAGCGACTCGAGCTGCGCGGGGACCATCGACGTCTCGGCGCCGACCACGGCCGCGGTACGCAGCCGCACCGGCCTCAGCAGAGCCTTGGCCGTGCCTTTGGCCAGCCGGGCCCCGAGGGTGCCGCCCCTGGTCTCCGCACCCAGCCCGGCGGCGATCGAGTCGCCGAGGATGAGGAGCTCGACCGGCGTACCTCCGTAGGTCTTCTTGTAGACCTTGTCGGCGTCGATCGCCTCCTCGCCGAGCGGCTTGCCGATCACGTCGCGCGCGTGCGCCGCCTGTCTCTTCAGCAACGTCACGAACCCGGCACCGGCCGCCGCACCCACCACACCGACTGCGCCGGCGACTCCAGCTGTGGCGGCGACCATGCCGAGCCACCTGGCCTCTTCACTCGTCTTCGCGCTGCTCACATTCCTTATCTGTAGCGCACGAGTGTGAACGCAAGGTTCCTTGACGCAGGTCCTACGCCTGGGAGAGCCCGGCTTCCTCGAAGGCGTCGTAGTTGGGGGCGATGGTGGCGCGGGGGCCGACGATGCCGCTGACCGCGTCGAGCGTCTTGAGACCGTGGCCGGTGTTGATGATCACCGTCTCCAGGCTCGGGTCGAGCAGACCGTTGTCGACGAGCTTCTTGGTGACCGCGAGCGTGGTGCCACCGGCGGTCTCGGTGAAGATGCCCTCGGTGCGGGCCAGGAGCACGATCGCGGCGCGGATCTCGTCGTCGGTGACCTCCTCGACAGCACCGCCGGAGGAGCGGGTGGCGTCGAGGACGTAGATGCCGTCGGCCGGGTTGCCGATGGCGAGCGACTTGGCGATCGTGTCGGGCTTGACCGGGCGGATGGCGTCGACGCCGGCCTTGAACGCGGTCGCGACCGGGTTGCAGCCGGTGGCCTGGGCGCCGAAGATCCGGTAGGGCTTCTCCTCGACCAGACCGAGCTTGATCAGCTCCTTGAAGGCCTTGTCGACCTTGGTCAGCTGGGATCCGGAGGCCACCGGGATGACGATCTGGTCGGGCAGGCGCCAGCCGAGCTGCTCGGCGATCTCGAAGCCGAGCGTCTTGGAGCCCTCGGCGTAGAAGGGACGTACGTTGACGTTCACGAACGCCCAGCCGTCCTCCTCCGCGGCGATCTCCTGCGCGAGCTTGTTGACGTCGTCGTAGTTGCCGTCGACGGCGATCAGGTTGTCGGTGAAGACGGCGGAGTTGACCTGCTTGGGCTGCTCGAGGTTGCTGGGGATGAAGACGGCGGTGGGGATCCCGGCGCGGGCGCCGGCGGCAGCGACGGCGTTCGCCAGGTTGCCGGTCGAGGGGCAGGCGAAGACCTTGGCGTCGAGCTCGCGGGCGGCGCTCAGAGCACAGGCGACCACGCGGTCCTTGAAGGAGTTGGTCGGGTTGGTCGAGTCGTCCTTCACCCAGATCTTCTCGATGCCGAGCTCACGCGCGAGGTTCTTCGCGTCCAGCAGCCGGGTGAAGCCGGGCTCGGTGTTGGGGCTCTGCTCGATGTCGTCGGGCACCGGCAGCAGGGCCTTGTAGCGCCAGATGTTGCGGGGTCCGGCCTCGATCTCCTCGCGGGTCACGGCCGGGAAGTCATAGGCCACCTCCAGTGGCCCGAAACACTCCGGACAGGCGTAATGCGGTCCGAGCTCGATCTGGTGCCCACACTCCCGGCACGACAGCGCCGAGGCGTTGCCGAAAGCACCCTCGCGCAGGCCCTTCGTCTCCGTGGTCGCAGCGCTCATGAGAAACCTCCTCCTCATCTTCCCCGATCACGTCTCTCGCGCCGGGCCGGAATTAGCACCTGCTCCACGCCCTACCCGATGGCCGGGAGGAGGCTCGTGGTCGGTTGCCGGGACTTCACTGGGCCGTTCCCTCAGTCCCTCTCGATGAGCGATACCGATCGTACGGCAGGCAACTTGCCTGAAACACACCCGGGTTCCACTCCGCGGACCAAGTGTCCACCATTTGGACACCGGCGGGGTCCTCAATCAGCGCGATCGGAGGCGGCGCAGCATCCGGGCGTCGTCGAAACCGACCGCTCGAGCGGCCGACTCCATCGTGGTGCCCGCGGCCAGCAGATGGTCGGCCCGTTCGCGACGGAGAGCCTGCTGGTAGCGGAGCGGAGTCAGACCGGTCGCCGCGACGAAGGCGCGGGTCAAGGTGCGTTCGCTCACCCCCGCACCGTCCGCCAGAGCGGAGAGCGGGAGCGGCTCGGCGAACCGGGCGTCGATGACGTCCTGCACATGGTGGACGGTGTCGTCGAGATGGTTCCGGTGGCGCAGCAGGACGCTCTCCTGCGGCTGGTCCCCGTTGCGCCGCGCGTAGACGACCATGTCGCGGGCCACGCGAGCCGCCAGCGCCGGTCCGTGGCGTACCGCGAGCAGGTGCAGGCTCAGATCGATGCCGCTGGCGATGCCTGCTGACGTCACGATCCGGTCATCGCTGGTGAAGAGCACGTCGCGCACCACCCGGGCTTTCGGGTAGCGCCGTGACAGCGCGTCCTGGAGATCGTGATGAGTGGTGCAGCGACGTCCGTCGAGGAGGCCCGCCTGCCCGAGGGCGTCGGCGCCGGCACAGACGCTGGCCACCTCACCCCCGGCCGCATGATGGGCACGCAGCCGCTCGGCGGCATCACGGCTGAGCCGGGGGCCGGCGACGAGGTCGTACGCCGCTCGCCAGCCCGGCACGACGAGCAGGTCACCGGGGTCGAGATCGGGCCATTCCGCGGTGGCCGTCAGCGCCAGACCCTGCGCGGAGAGCACCTCCCCCGGCTCGGCACCCGCGACGTACGCGAGGTCGTAGGGGTGTCCGAGGTTGCCCGCGGTGTGGAACGCCTGTGCCGGCCCGGCGAGGTCGAGCAGATGTACGCCGGGCAGCAGCACGAACACGACTGCGGTCATGCCGCAGATGCTGCCACAGCCTCCAGATCATCGATGGTCGCGATCTCGGCGAACCGGCCGCTGAGCACGAGCTTCGTACGCTCCACGACCTCCTCGGCCGAGAGCCCGCCCAGTGGCTCGGTGGTGACGGCATCGGCGACATAGGTGACCCGGTAGCCGAGGTCGGAGCCGACCCGCGCGGTGGTCTCGACGCACTGCTCGGCGCGGATCCCGCACACCACGAGCTCGGTGATCCCGCGCTCGGTCAGCACCTGCTGCAGGTTGGTCGTGGTGAAGGCGTTGTGGGCGGTCTTGCGCAGCTCGACATCGCCCGGCTCGGGGCCGCTGAGCCCGTCGAGGTAGCGAACGTGACCCGACTCCGGGTCGAAGACGCCGCCGCTGCCGGGCTCGGTGTGGACCACCCAGACCACCAGGTCGCCCGCGGCCCGCGCGAGGCTCACCAGCCGGTCGGCGCGGTCGGCGATGTCGGGGTGAAGAGTCTGCTGCCATACCTCCCGCTGCCGGAAGGACTCCTGGATGTCGATGACGAGAAGCGCTCGGTTGCTCATGTCCCCAGTGTGCGAGCTGCCCGCTCGACGCACGAGGCATCAAGCGGGCAGCATCCGGAACGATCCGGTCAGGCAGCGGCAACCGTGCTCTGGGTGGTGGCCTCTCCCTCAGCAGGCGCGAGAGCGCCGCGTACGACATCCCTGACATCGCTCACCAGGTTGATCTTCAGGGCCTGCTTCACCTCGTCGGGGACCTCGTCCAGGTCGGGCTCGTTGCGTTGGGGCACGAAGACCTCGGTCAGGCCGGCTCGCTGGGCGGCGAGCAGCTTCTGCTTGAGGCCGCCGATGGGCAGCACCCGCCCGGAGAGCGAGACCTCACCGGTCATGCCGACCTCGCTGCGCACCGGGCGACCGGTGGCGAGAGAGGTGAGGGCGGTGACCATCGTGATGCCGGCGCTCGGGCCGTCCTTGGGGACCGCACCCGCGGGCACGTGGACGTGGAGCGAGCGGTCGAGCACAGCCGGGTCGACGCCCAGCTCGGCGGCGTGCGAGCGGACGAAGGAGAGCGCGATCTGCGCGGACTCCTTCATCACCTCGCCGAGCTGACCGGTGATGTTGAGGCCGGTCTGCCCCTCGGCCGAGGACGCCTCGATGAAGAGCACATCCCCACCGAGCCCGGTCACCGCCAGTCCGGTGGCGACCCCCGGGACAGAGGTACGCTCCGCCGACTCCGGCGTGAACCGAGGCCGTCCGACCAGGTCCTTGAGGTTGTCCAGGCCGATCTCGACGTGCTCCGCACCGGTGGCCAGCCGCGTCGCCACCTTGCGCAGCGCCTTGGCGATGAGCCGCTCGAGCTGGCGTACGCCTGCCTCGCGGGTGTAGTTCGCGGCCAGCTCACGCAGCGCGTCGTCGGTGACCGTGGCCTCCTCGGAGGTCACCGCGGCGCGCTCGAGCTGCCGGGGCAGCAGGAAGTCACGGGCGATGGCGACCTTGTCGTCCTCGGTGTAGCCGTCGATCGTGACCAGCTCCATCCGGTCCAGCAGCGCCGACGGGATCTGCTCGACCACGTTGGCGGTGGCGATGAACAGGACGTCGGAGAGGTCCAGGTCGAGCTCGAGGTAGTGGTCGCGGAAGGTGTGGTTCTGCGCCGGGTCGAGCACCTCCAGCAGTGCAGCGGCGGGGTCGCCCCGATAGTCCGAGCCGACCTTGTCGACCTCGTCCAGGAGCACGACCGGGTTCATCGAGCCGGCCTCCTTGATGGCCCGCACGATCCGGCCGGGCAGAGCCCCGACATAGGTACGCCGGTGACCACGGATCTCGGCCTCGTCGCGGACACCGCCCAGCGCGACCCGGACGAACTTCCGTCCGAGCGAACGCGCGACCGACTCACCCAGCGACGTCTTGCCGACCCCTGGCGGGCCGGCGAGCAGCACCACGGCACCGGAGCCCCGGCCACCGATGACCTGCAGGCCCCGCTCGGCACGTCGAGTCCGCACCGCCAGGTACTCCACGATCCGGTCCTTGACCTCCTCGAGGCCGTGGTGGTCGGCGTCGAGCACCTCACGAGCCGCAACCACGTCGGTCGAGTCCTCGGTCCGGACCGACCACGGCAGCTCCAGCACCGTGTCCAGCCAGGTGCGGATCCAGGCGGTCTCGGGGTTCTGCTCGGAACCACGCTCGAGCTTGTCGACCTCGCGCAGCGCGGCCTCGCGTACGGCCTCGGGGAGGTCGGCGGCCTCGACGCGGGCCCGGTAGTCGTCGGACCCCTCGGGCTCGCCCTCGCCGAGCTCCTTGCGGATCGCGGCGAGCTGCTGGCGCAGCAGGAACTCCCGCTGCGTCTTCTCCATGCCCTCGCGTACGTCCTCGGCGATCTTGTCGCTGACCTCGGACTCCGCGATGTAGTCCTTGGCCCAGGTGATCACCTTCTCGAGCCGCTCCTCGACCGACGGCGTCTCCAGCAGCTCACGCTTCGCCTCGTCGTCGAGGTAGGGCGCGTAGCCGGCGGTGTCGGCGATCTCGGACGGCTCGGTGAGCCGGTTGACCTGGTCGATGACCGGCCACGCCTCGCGACGCTGGAGCACCGCGACGACCAGCCGCTTGTACTCCTCGGCCAGCTCCTTCGCGTGCTCCGTGGTCGTCTCGGCGGCGGTCTCGACCTCGACCCACAGCGCAGCACCGGGGCCGGTCACGCCGGAGCCGATCTTCGCGCGGCCGACGGCCCTCAGCACCGCCGCGGGCTCACCGCCCCGGAACCGGCCGACGCGCTCGATCGTGGCCACAGCGCCGTACGTCGCATACCGGTCCCCCAGCCGCGGCGCGACCAGCAGCCGGCTCTCCGAGCCGGCCCGGGCGGCGTCGATCGCAGCCTGCGCGGCCTCGTCGAGCTCGATGGGCACGACCATCCCCGGCAGGACCACGACATCCGAGACGAACAGCACAGGAAGCTTGTCCATTTGCGGACCCTCCTAGAAGAGTTGAGTGATACTGGCTCAACTTCTGGGAGCAACCGGATGTTCCCTCCGGTTATCGTGTTCGCTGTCAGCGGACGGCGTCGGCGGTCAGCTCACGCAGCAGCCCCAGTACGCCTTCCGGCCCCTGCACCTCGAGATCGGCGAGGTCCGCGAGCGGACCCCGGTCGGGCCCGGCGTGGGAGTAGACGAGCAGCGTCGCCGATCCGGTGGTCTTTCCCCAGGCCCTGACCGCCTCGAACGCCTCGATGTCACCCAGGTCGTCGCCGCCGAACAGGATCGCACCGGGCGAGACCTCCGAGATCAGCGCGTCGATCGCGTGACCCTTGTGCGTGCCAGGGGCACGCACCTCGATGACCTGCTTGCCGGGCTCGATCACGAGCCCGTGCTCGCCGGCCAGCTCGGTCAGCGGCGGAAGCAGGCGCGCGGCGAGGCCGTCGGGGTCGGGGAACCGGCGGGTGTGCACCCCGACGGCGAGACCCTTCTCCTCGATGTAGGCGTCCTGCGCCCCGTGAACGGCGAGCACCCCCGGCAGCGCCGCCTCGAAGGCGGCCAGGCCGTCGGGCGGCGGCGGGCCGACGACGACCCGGTCGGCACCGCTCCAGCGCTCGTTGCCGTACTGCCCGAAGACGTACAGCTCCTTGCCCGCCTCCGCGAGCGCGTCGGCGATCGCGGCCAGCCCGCCGAGCTCGACGACCTGTCCGGCCGGTCGGCCGGTGACGATGGCCAGTGCCTTCACCCGGGATGCGAGCGCGATCAGGACCGCGGCCGCGTCCGGATGGATCCGAGCCGCGGCCGGATCCTCGACGATCGGGGAGAGCGTGCCGTCGAAGTCGAGACCGACGAGGGTCTCGGCGGCAGCAGCCGCGATCGCCGCGTACTTCTGCTCTCCTGCGGTGCCATCAGGCTGGAGTTCGGCCATGCCTCAACTGTGACACGGCAACCACCTCGGAGCCGACCGCGAGGTCGCCGCCGTGCGGTAGATCACACACCCGCGACAACGGCCGGAAAGGCTCAGAGAGCCCCGGTCAGAACCACCGTCAACCGGTCGCCCTTCATTGAGCCCTCGACCGACACATGGGTGCGTTTGATGCCGAGGTCGTCCGCGAGCTGTTGACCCTCGCGCTTCATCTCGCTCGGGTAGTAGACGGTGTTCTCCGGGATGGAGCCCATCCAGTTGTCCTCGCCGACGACGTTCCACCCGACCGTGGTCGCCTTGGCCGCGACCTCACCGGCCAGGCCGGCGATGTTGGTGTTGTTGTAGACCTCGACGCTGACCTTGGCACGGTCGACGGGCGAGGGCTCGGCCTTCGCCGGCTTCTTCTCCTCCGCCTTGGCCGCCTTCGGCGAGGCCGACGCCGAAGCCGAGGGGCTGCCGCCGGCCTGGGCGATCTCCTTGCCCTCATCTTCGTCGCCACCGGTGATCCAGAAGATGATCACCGCGGCGACCACGGCCACCACGCTCAGCGCGATGACGGGTGTGGGGAGCGCAACGCCACGCTCACCCTTCGAAGGACGTACGCAGCCGGTCATTCAGACCTCGAAACCGAGCCGTCTCGCCGAGCGCTGACGCTGCCGGGCCGCGCGGAGCCGCCGCAAGCGGCGTACCAGCAGAGGGTCGGCCTCAAGCGCCTCCGGCTTGTCGATGAGAGCGTTGAGCACCTGGTAGTAACGGGTGGCGGACATGTTGAACGCCTCACGCACAGCGGCTTCCTTGGCTCCGGCGTACTTCCACCACTGACGCTCGAAGTCGAGGATCTGCTTGTCTCGCTCGCTGAGGCTCGGGGGGTCCTCGCCTGGGCCTGTGACCTGCACGTTGACAGCGCTCATTCCTCGTCCCCCGGTGTCGTCTGCATCTGACCACACCCTAACGCGCCGAACTACACCGCTGTGGTTCACCCTCCCGGCGTGTTACTCGACAGGTATTCGCATCAGAGGGCCGGAAGTCATGGGTGGAACGACTCGGCGCCGAACCTGGCGCCGGTCCATTACAGTCGGAGATGTGCAGGCTGACCTGGTAATCGTGGCCAATCGGCTCCCCGTGGATCGTGTGGAGATGCCGGACGGAACGAAGGCGTGGCGGCGCTCCCCAGGAGGCTTGGTCAGCGCCCTCGAGCCGGTCCTGCGGGCCAACGACGGCGTCTGGATCGGCTGGCCAGGCGGCACCGACGAAGACCTCGAGCCGTTCGAGGACGACGGGCTCCACCTGCTGCCGATGACGATGACCGCTCAGGACATCGAGGAGCACTACGAGGGCTTCTCCAACGGCACCCTGTGGCCGCTCTACCACGACGTCGTGGCCAAGCCGGAGTTCCACCGCGAGTGGTGGGACGGCTACCAGCGCGTCAACCAGAGGTTCGCCGAGAAGTGCGCGGACGTCGCCGCGAAGGGCGCGACCGTCTGGGTGCAGGACTACCAGCTCCAGCTGGTCCCGCAGATGCTGCGCGAGCTCCGCCCCGACCTACGCATCGGCTTCTACCTGCACATCCCGTTCCCACCGGCCGAGCTCTTCCAGCAGGTCCCCTGGCGCCGCCAGCTCCTCGAGGGCCTCCTCGGCGCCGACCTGGTCGGCTTCCAGCTGCCGCAGGCGGCCCAGAACTTCGTCCGCCTGGTGCGCCAGCGCGTGGGCCACAAGACCCATCGTGACCTGGTCTATCTCCCTGACGGGCGCACCGTGCACGCGGCCGCCTTCCCGATCTCGATCGACTTCGTGGGCTTCGACGAGATGGCCCACGACGAGGCCATCAACCAGCGTGCCAAGGAGATCCGCCAGCAGCTCGGCGACCCGAAGAAGATCCTGCTCGGTGTCGACCGGCTCGACTACACCAAGGGCATCTACGCCAGGCTGCGTGCCTACGGCGAGATGCTCCGCGACACCGAGCTCGACGTCGAGGACGCGATCTTCGTCCAGGTCGCAGTGCCCTCGCGGGAGCGCGTCGAGCAGTACCGCAAGCTGCGCGACGACATCGACCGCCTCGTCGGCCGGCTCAACGGCGATCTCGGCCGCATCGGCCGTCCCGCGATCTCCTACCTCCACACCTCGCTCCCCCGTGCGGAGATGGCCGCGCTCTACCGCGCCGCCGACATCATGGTCGTCACTCCCTACCGCGACGGCATGAACCTGGTCGCGAAGGAGTACGTCGCCTGCCGCTACGACAACGACGGCGCCCTCGTGCTCTCCGAGTTCGCCGGCGCGGCCGAGGAGCTGCGCCAGGCCTGGCTCGTGAACCCCTACGACATCAACGGGATGAAGGCCGCGCTGCTCGAGGCGTACAAGGCCGAGCCGAAGGAGCTCACCCGCCGGATGCGGGCGATGCGCAAGCAGGTCGCCTCCAAGGACGTACGTTACTGGGCCGACTCCTTCCTCGAGGAGCTCGCCGGGGTGCAGGGCAGCCACACCAAGAACGTCCTTCCGCCCAACGCCCACTAGGACCGGCCAGGTGGCTAGAGTCGTCGCGTGACCACCAACTCTGACCCGATCAGGTGGGGAATTCTCGGCACCGGCCGGATCGCCCACTCCCTCGCCACCGATCTGATGCTCGTCCCCGACGGCCGGCTCGCGGCCGTCGGCTCCCGGAGCACGGAGTCCGCGGAGACGTTCGCGAAGGAGTACGCCGCCAACGGCCCGGTCCGCGCGCACGGCTCCTATGAGGAGCTCGCCGCCGACGAGGACGTCGACGTCGTCTATGTCGCCTCCCCCCACTCCCACCACCTCGAGCACGCCACCCTCATGCTCGAGGCCGGCAAGCACGTGCTGTGCGAGAAGGCGCTGACGCTCAACGCCGCCGACTCGCAGAAGATGGTCGACCTGGCCATCTCCAAGAAGCTCTTCCTCATGGAAGCCATGTGGATGGCGACCAACCCGATCATCCGGCGGCTCGTCACCGACGTGAAGTCGGGCCGCTTCGGGGTCCCCCGACACGTACACGCCGAGCTCGGCTTCGTCGCCGACCCCGAGCAGCACCAGCGCCTCCTCGACCCCGCGCTCGGAGCCAGCGCGCTGCTCGACATGGGCATCTACCCGCTCACCTTCGCCCACCTGCTCTTCGGCGAGGCCCGCGCGCTGACCGCTCAGGCCAACATCGGCACCGGGGCCGACGGCGGCACCTTCGACCTCGACCTGGTGATGACCGGGAAGTACGCCGGCAACGAGCTCTCCACCATGGTCTCCTCGGTCACCTCCTACTCCTCGCGCTCGGCGGCCATCGCCACCGACCAGGGCCGCATCGAGCTGACCGACTTCCACCACCCGTCCTCGGCCGTCTTCAAGCCCGCCAACGGCGACGAGCCCGTCGAGATCGTCGGCGACGAGCCCGTCATCGGCGCGGCGTACGGCAACGAGATCGCCGAGGTGCAGCGCTGCCTGCGCGAGGGTCTTCTGGAGTCCCCGCTGGTGCCCCACAGCCAGACGCTCAGTCTGATGCGCCAGATGGACATGATCCGCGAGTCCATCGGCGCCCGCTACGCGAGCGAGTCCTGACGAGAAGTCACCCCCGCAGGCCGAGACGTCAGCTGCGTCGGTCGAGTTGGCACCCAGGTGCCGACTCGACCGACGCGAGTGACGTCTCGGCCGACGTACCTGACGGCTCGGCTCTCAGGCGGTGTTCGGCTTCTCGTTGAACGTGCGGTGCGGCTGCACGACCGCGAGCAGCTCGCGGGCGATCTCGGGGCCGAGGGCGCCCCAGTGGTCCTTGTAGCCGTAGACACCGGCGAGGGTGCGTGACTCGTAGTCGCCGTTCATGACCTCGATGTCGTGGGGCGTGATCAGACCGGGATGGGCGACGCCGACGGCGGCGGAGACCTTCGTCAGCTCCCTGCGCAGGGTCCTGAGGTAGCTGGCGCAGCGGTCGCCCTTGTCCAGCGGGTCGAGGCCGCCGGAGAGCCATTTGCTCTGCGTCGCGACGCCGGTCGGACAGGTGTCGTCGTGGCACTTCTGAGCCTGGATGCAGCCGATCGACATCATCGCCTCGCGGCCGACATTGACCATGTCGGCGCCGAGCGCGAAGGCGACGGCGGCGTTCTCCGGCAGACCGACCTTGGCCGAGCCGATGAAGGTGACCGAGTCGGTCAGGCCGAGCTCGGCGAAGGTGCCGTAGACCCGCGAGAACCCGATCCGGTACGGCATCGCGACCGCGTCGGAGAAGATCAACGGCGCGGCGCCGGTGCCTCCCTCGCCGCCGTCGACGGTGACGAAGTCGACGCCCCGCTCCCCCGAGCGCATTCTGGCGGCGAGCTCCCGCCAGAACTCCATCTCACCGACCGCCGACTTGATGCCGACCGGCAGCCCGGTCTCGGCGGCGATCATCTCGACGAAGTCGAGCATCGAGTCGACGTCGTGGAAGGCGGAGTGGCGAGACGGCGACACGCAGTCCTTGCCGACCTCGATGCCGCGGATCGCGGCGATCTCCGGGGTCACCTTGGCCGCCGGCAGCAGTCCACCGAGGCCGGGCTTGGCGCCCTGGGAGAGCTTGATCTCGATCGCCTTGACCGGCGCGGTGGCGACCCGCTCCTTGAGCCGATCGATCGAGAAGGTGCCGTCCGCGTTCCGGCACCCGAAGTACGCGGTGCCGATCTGCATCACCAGATCCGCACCACCTTCGAGGTGGTAGGACGAGATGCCACCCTCGCCGGTGTTGTGCATCGCGCCGGCCTTGAACGCACCCCGGTTGAGCGCCGTGATCGCCGGCCCGGACAGCGACCCGAACGACATCGCCGAGATGTTGACGACCGACTCCGGCCGGAACGCCTTCGCGCGCCCGCGCGGACCTCCGAGCACCTTCGCCGACGGGAGCCTGGCGGCCCGGTCGTGGTCATCGGGCAGGGAGTCGGCGAACGTACGGTGCTTGATGTGGATGTGGCCCTGGGTGTGCTCGATGTCGTTGTCGGTGCCGAAGCCGAAGTAGTTGTTCTGCTCCTTGGCCGAGGCGTAGACCCAGCGCCGCTGGTCACGGCTGAAGGGCCTCTCCTCGTCGTTGCCGGTCACGATGTACTGCCGCAGCTCCGGCCCGATCTTCTCCATCAGGTAACGCGCGTGCCCGATCACCGGGAAGTTCCGCAGGATCGCGTGCTTGCGCTGGGTCAGGTCGCGCGCGGCGACCACGCCGGCGGCAACTGCCACTCCCCCGAGGAGGGTCGTCATCTTCATGTACGTCTTCCTACCGGGCGGTCTCCTCGTTGTAAAAGTCCGCGACCGTGTCGCCGGGCGTCACTCAGGCGAACTCGGGAACGACCTTCGACTCGAAGAGCTCGATCGAAGAGCGGTCGTAGGCGGCGTCTCCGAAGTAGGTGATGGCGTACGTCATCCCCAGCTCCTCCATCGACTTCAGCTTCTCCACGATCTGCTCGGGCGTGCCGGCCAGCCCCTGGACGCCACTGCGGCGGGCATGCTCCGCGCCGGCGGCCTCTCCGAGCGACTTGGCGAGGTGGTCGGCGTACCAGTCGATCTTGTCCTGGACGTCCTTCTCGGTCTCGCCGATGAAGACGTTGTAGTTGGACGAGCGGGTGATCTCCGAGAAGTCGCGGCCGAGGTTCTCGCAGTGCCCCGCGAGGATGTCGGACTTGGACTTGAACGTCTCCGGGTCGCCGGCGAAGTTGGTGTAGTCGGCGTACTGGGCCGCGATCTTGAGGGTCACCTTCTCGCCGCCGCCGGCGATCCACAGCGGAATGCCGGATCGGCCCTGCTGCAGCGGCAGCGGCTGACAGATGGCGCCGTCGACCTGGTAGTACTTCCCGTCCAGCGACGAGATGCCCTTGGTCCAGGCCTGCTGGAAGATCTGAACGCCCTCGCGGAGCATCCCGAGACGGTCGCGCGCCTCGGGGAAGCCGTAGCCGTAGGCCCGCCACTCGTGCTCGTACCAGCCCGCGCCGATGCCCATCTCGACCCGGCCGCCACTGATGTGGTCGGTGGTCGCAGCGACCTTCGCCAGGTAGGCCGGGTTTCGGTAGGACATGCACGAGCACATCTGCCCGAGGCGCACCCGTGACGTCACCGCGCCCAGACCCGCCATCAGCGACCAGGCCTCGTGGGTCGCCTGGTCGGACGGCTCCGGGGTGGTGTGGAAGTGGTCGTAGACCCAGACCGACTCCCACGCCTCGCCCGAGTCGGCGTGCAGCGCGAGTTCCTTCATCGTCGTCCACTGGTCCGCCGGGTCGATGCCGACGAGGTCAAAGCGCCATCCCTGCGGGATGAAGAGTCCGAACTTCATGCATCCAACCTATCCAGCGCCGGTGTGGGTGGCGAACGATATGTTGAGCGACTATGAGCGCACTCGCCGGACTCGTGGACAAGGGCCTGATGGCTGCCGACTGGGCCGAGGCGCTGGCGCCGGCCGAGCCGCAGATCGAGCAGATGGGCCGCTTCCTGCGCGACGAGCTGGCGGCCAGGCGTCCCTACCTTCCCGACGGCGACCGGATCTTCAACGCCTTCCGGCGCCCGCTGCGAGACGTACGCGTCCTGATCGTCGGCCAGGACCCCTACCCGACCATCGGGCACCCGATCGGGCTCAGCTTCGCGGTCGAGAAGGACGTACGTCCGCTGCCGGCGTCGCTGCGGAACATCTATGCCGAGCTGGCCACCGACCTCGACCTGAAGATGCCCGAGCACGGCGACCTGTCGGCCTGGGCCGACCGTGGGGTGATGCTGCTCAACACCTCGCTGACGGTGCGGCCGGGTGCTCCCGCCTCCCACTCGAAGAAGGGCTGGGAGGAGGTCACCGGGCGGGCGATCGACGTCCTCGGCCGACGCGGCGGACCGCTGGTCGCGATCCTGTGGGGCCGGCACGCGCAGAATCTCGAGCCACAGCTCAACGGGGTGCCCGCGATCAAGTCCGTCCACCCCTCGCCGCTCTCCGCGCGCCGGGGGTTCTTCGGGTCCCGGCCGTTCTCCCGCGCCAACGCCCTCCTGGTCGAGCAGGGCGGTTCCCCGGTCGACTGGTCCCTTCCCGATTAGGCTCTGCCTGATGAGGGTCGCCCCATCGGCACATCGGCGCGGTGAACGGGGGTCACGTGGGCGAGAACACGACCGGACCGACGCTGTCGGTGTCACGGCGGCTCAAGATCGGCGGGACCATCGTCGTCGTCCTGATAGCGGTCTGGGCCGCCGTGCTCGGCGGACGGACCCTCCTGGAACGGGCCGGTCCCCCGGAGTACCCCGCGACCGACGTACGCGACTGGGCGACCTTCGCCGACCACCTCGTCCTCGGCACCGCCGGCCCTGACGACGCGGACCGGCTCGAGGTCACGACCATCCTGTGGAGCCGGCAGGGAGCCCACCCGATCGGCCGCGGGATCAACCTCGACGCCGACATGACCGAGGGCGAAGCGTACGCAGTGCCGGTGGCCTGGCTCGAGGACGGCGGTGGACGCTGGGTGGCGCTGGCGGCCGAGGCGGTCCTGCCCCTCGACGGCGGGCGGATCACCGGGGGTGGCCAGACCTGGGCGGCCGACCACGCCGGGGAGTCGCCCCGGGGCCTCGCCACCGAGCTCTACGAGACCGGTCCGCACCCGGCCGCCGTCCCCTACCTCTATGAGAGTCTCGAGCAAAGACTCGCCGCTGTGGAGCGGTAGGTAAGATTTCAAGCGTGAGCCAGGACTCCCCCACGCGGCCCCAGCGCGCCAACTGGCTTCGGGCCGGCATTTGGTCGCTCGGTTTCGTCGCCCTGCTCTGGGTGCTCGAGGCCACCGACTACATCAGCGGACACCAGCTCGACACGCTGGGCATCCAGCCGCGCACCGATGCCGGCCTGCTCGGCATCGTGTTCGCTCCGGTGCTCCACTTCGGCTGGGCCCACCTCTACGGCAACACCCTGTTCGCACTCGTCCTCGGCTTCCTGGTGCTCGCCTCGGGCGTCGGCCGCGGGATCGTGGCGACACTCATCATCTGGGTGGTCGGAGGCGTCGGCGTCTGGCTGATGTCGCCCCCGGGCAGCATCACCGCCGGCACCTCGATGCTGATCTTCGGCTGGCTCGTCTACCTGATCCTGCGTGGCCTGTTCAGTCACCGCGTCGGCCAGATCGTCATCGGCGTACTCATCTTCCTGGCCTGGGGCAGCCTGCTCCTGGGCGTACTCCCGGGGCAGACCGGCGTCTCCTGGCAGGGTCACCTCTTCGGCGCGATCGGTGGCGCGCTGGCGGCCTGGCTGCTCAACGACCCGCCCCAGAAGCAGGCCCAGAAGAAGCCCGCCTGAACCAGCTGATGGAGACTGGCTTCATGCAGATCCTCTCCATCCAGTCGCACGTGGCCTTCGGCTACGTCGGCAACTCGGCGGCAGTCTTCCCGATCCAGCGCCTCGGTCATGAGGTCTGGCCCGTGCTCACGGTCAACTTCTCCAACCACACCGGCTACGGCGAGTGGCGTGGACCGGTCGTGGCCGCCGACCAGGTCGCCGAGGTCATCGAGGGGATCTCCGAGCGCGACGGTCTCTCCACCGTCTCCGCCGTGCTGTCCGGCTACCAGGGCGACCCGGCTGTCGGCGCGATCATCCTGGATTCCGTACGCCGCGTGAAGGCGCTCAACCCGCGCGCCCTCTACTGCTGCGACCCGGTGATGGGCGACGTCGGGCGCGGGATGTTCGTCCGTGAGGGCATCCCGGAGTTCATGCGCGACGAGGTCGTGCCCGCCGCCGACGTGATCACGCCCAACCACTTCGAGCTCAACTTCCTCGCCGGCCTCGAGTCGACCGACACGCTGCAGGAGGTGCTCGCCGCCGTCGACATCGTCCGCGAGTCCGGCCCGTCCAACGTGCTGGTGACCTCGGTGATCACCAAGGACCCGACCCATCTCGACCTGGTCGCCGTCTCCGACGAGGGCGCCTGGTCGGTCACCACTCCCCTGCTCCCGATCTCCCCCAACGGCGGCGGCGACGTCACTGCGGCGGTCTACCTCTCCCACCTGCTCTCGACCGGCTCGACGCCGGCCGCCCTCGGCCGCACCGCGAACACCCTCTTCGCGATCCTCGACCGGACGTTGAAGTCGGGCCGTCGCGAGCTCGAGCTCGTCGCCTCCCAGGACGACATCGCCAACCCGCCGACGACGTACGAGGTCACTCAGCTCCGCTGATCAGTAGGACTTGCCGTCGGCGTACCGCTGTCGCCGCCAGGCCCTGCCACTTCCCCGGTTCTTGGCCTTGTACGTCGGCAGCTGGCTGTCGCAGTTCGGGCAGAGGAGCCGAAGGTTCTCACGTCGGTTGTTCGACGCGTCCCCGTCGATGTGGTCCAGCACGAAGGCGAGTTCCAAGCCATTCCACTCGGCGGGGATGGCACAGATCGCGCACAGGCCCTCCTGCTGCTCGAGGACATAGTCACGGATGTAGTGGCGACGCTTGCTCAGGGCCTTGCCGATCCCGGTCGCCAGCCACTCCTCGACCATGCGCTTCTGCTTGACCTGCATCTGGCAGGCGTTGCTGCAGTAGATCTTCTGGTGGCGCTGGGTAAGTTCTCGCCCGCACCCCAAGCATCGGCTCATGGCAATGACTGTATGGCCGACCACCGACATTTCGTGGAGCCGGTGACAGGAGTCGAACCCGCGACATTTCGCTTACAAGGCGAACGCTCTACCAACTGAGCTACACCGGCATGCCGTACGCATCCGCAACGGCGGGACAATCGTAGCCAGTCATTGGCCCGAGTGCGCATCCGGCGTGCCGTCCTGACCGTGACGCGCGCCGAGGCATCCCCTTGAAAACACGTGCAGGGAGACCTACGAGTCCGGGCGCGAGCGGGGTCTAGGGGCTCGCGTCACTCGTCCCCGGCGGGGCGTCCAGCGGGATGTACTCGTGGGCGGTCAGGGCGCCGTTGGTCTCCAGCTCGACGGACTGGAGACCAACGGGGAGCCCGTCGGCGTAGGTGATCAGGGTGACCTCGGCGGTGCGGCGGATCTTCCCCATCGCGAAGGCGTACGCCGCGCCGCCCGTGGTGCCGTTGGTGTAGGTCCAGCCGATCTCGCCGTTCTCACCGGTCACCTCGCTCGGCCCCAGGTGGACGTGGCGGTGGCCGCCGACGACGAGGGTCGCGCAGCCCCGTCGTAGCGTCTCGCGTCCAAGGGAGGGGTCGTGGACGAGGAGGGTCGCGACGGGCTTGCCGTCCTCCATCGAGGCACAGGCGATGTCGGCCAGCTTCTCGCCGGCCTCCTCGAGGGTGACGCCCTTCTCGTCGATCCAGTTGCCGAGGCCGCTGGTGCGCGGGTCGGGGACGCCCAGGAGCGTCGAGCCACCGGGCCCGTCGACGACCTCGCCGTCGAGCATGGTCCAGCCCCGGTCGGCGAGATAGTCACCGACCGTCGGGCCGTAGTCGTGGTTGCCGGTGACCGCCCATTTGTCCAGGCCGTCGCTGGCGTCGGTGAGCGAGTCGAGGGAGAAGGTCTCCCAGTCGGATCCGGTCGAGGTGTCGTCGCCGGCGTCGAGGATGCCGGTCGCGCCGCCCTCGTCGGCGATCGCGCGGACCACGGAGTCCATGCCGACGTTGTCGTGGCGGTCGGAGACGAGGACCGACACGGTCTCGTCCTCGCCCGGCTCGCGCAGCGCCAGGTCCGGGACCTTCTCCACGACCTTCTCGTAGAAGGTCCGGCTGGAGTTGTAGGTGTCGACGGCGCTGGCCACGAGCCGGCGGGTCTGGTTGGCGTAGGCGTCGCCGCGGACCTCCACCTCGGCCAGCTCCTCGGGCACGGGGATCGCCGCGCCGAGGAAGTCGGCCAGCGGGGTCCATTCGCCGGCGACCGGTCCGGCCTCCTTGTCCGCGGCGGGCGCTCCTGCCTCGCCCCAGGGCTGCCAGACCGCGGCCGCGATCACCGCCACTGCGACCACGCCGATGCCCGCGGTGGTGAGACCGCGCCGGGTGCGGGCCGACTCCTTGATGCGTCTGCGCAGGTCGGCGCGGCGCTGGGAGCCGGGCAGCCACCACAGCACGACTCCCCCGGCGACGATCGCCAAGGAGACCGCGGCGCCGCGGACCACGGCCGCGACGAGCATCGACTCGACCTGCTCCACCACGACCGCGCGCTGGCCGGCGGGGGCCGACCCGAGGACCGCGTAGCGCTCGAAGAGCTCGTCCATCGACCGCAGCTCGGTCTTCCCGAGGGTGACGTCGACGCCGACCGGGCCGCCGACGTCCAGACGTACGTCAGGCAGCACCGGTCCGGTGTGGATGACCGCCTTCCCCGACAACGTCGGGCGCAGGACCGAGTCGTGGCCGGCCAGGACCACCTGGCGTTCGCTGGACAGGAAGAGCCACGCGCTCAGCGCCACGGCCAGCACGAGCCACAGCACTCCGAGCCCCGCCCAGACGGCGAGGCCCCGAAACAGAGTGCGGCGAGAGATCAGCGGCGCGCCTCCGCGACCGCGTAGAGCACGACCGACGCAGCGACGCCGGCATTGAGGGACTCTACGGAGTTGGCCATCGGGATCGACACTATCTGATCGCAGGTCTCCTGGACCAAGCGGGACAGCCCACCACCCTCGGCACCGACGACGATCACCAGCGGACCATCGGCGAGGCCCTCAGGAGCACCCAGCTCGGGCAGCGTGATGTCGCCCTCCATGTCGAGCCCGACGACCATGCAGCCGGCCTCCTGGTAGGCCTTCAGCTGCCGGGTCAGGTTGACCGTCTGCGCGACCGGGATCCGCGCCGCGGCGCCGGCGCTCGTCTTCCACGCCGCGGCGGTCATCCCGGCCGCACGCCGCTCCGGGATCACCACGCCATGGGCTCCGAAAGCCGCGGCCGAGCGCACGATGGCGCCCAGGTTGCGCGGGTCGGTGACCTGGTCGAGAGCGACGATCAGCGCCTTCTCCCTGACCTCGGCCGCGCGGTCGAGCAGGTCGTCGGCGTGGGCGTACTCGTAGGCCGGGATCCGCGCCGCGAGCCCCTGGTGGCCGTTGAAGCCGGTGAGCCGGTCGAGCTCGACCTTGGTCACCTCGAGCAGCGAGATGCCCTTCTCGGAGGCGAGCATGAACGCCTCGCGCAGCCGGCCGTCGCGCTCAGCACCCTCGGCGACGTAGAGCCCGTTGACCGGTACGTCCTCGCGCAGTGCCTCGACCACGGAGTTGCGTCCGATGATCCACTCGGCGTCACCGGCGGCCCGCTTGCGCGGACCCTTGTTGCGCTGCTCCGCGGCCTGAGCCGCCTTGTGGGCCTTGTGGTAGGGCCGGTCCTTCGCCTTCGGCGTCGGGCCCTTGCCCTCCAGACCCTTGCGCCGGTTGCCGCCGGTGCCGACCTGGGCACCCTTCTTACGCCCCTTCGCGATCGCTCCGCGACGCTGGGAGTTGCCTGCCATCAGTTAACGCTCCATTTCGGACCCTCAGGGGTGTCCTCGATCTCGATCCCGGCGTCCTTGAGCCGGTCTCGCATGGCATCGGCGCGGGCCCAGTCCTTGGCGGCGCGCGCCTCGGCGCGCTCGGCCAGGACCCCGCGAACAAGTACGTCGAGCGCGCCGGTCAGCTTCTCGTCATCACCGCTCGCCGGGCCCCACGCCGGGTCGGCGGGGTCCAGACCGAGCACGTCCAGCATCGCGCGGACGCTAGCGGCGACCCCGCGCAGCGCTGGGCTGTCGCCGTCGGTGAGCAGCTTGTTGCCCTCGCGGACGACCTCGTGCAGGGCGCCCACGGCGGCCGGGGTGCCGAGGTCGTCGTCCATCGCGTTGACGAAGTCGGCGCACGGGACGCCGTCGCCCGGGATCTCTCCGATCGCAGCCGCCGCGCGCTCCAGGAAGCCTTCGATCCGCTGGAATCCGGCTGCGGCCTCCTCGAGCGCCTCGAAGGAGAACTCGACGTGGGACCGGTAGTGGGCCGCGACGAGGTAGTAGCGCAGCTCGATGCCGCGTACCTTCTTCAGGACCTCGGGGATGACCAGCGAGTTGCCCAGCGACTTCGACATCTTCTCGCCGGAGGTCGTGATCCAGGCGTTGTGCAGCCAGTAGCTCGCGAAGGGCCGGCCGGCAGCGCGCGACTGGGCCTGCTCGTTCTCGTGGTGCGGGAAGCGCAGGTCGATGCCGCCACCGTGGAAGTCGAAGGCGGGACCGAGGTATTTCCCGGCCATCGCCGAGCACTCGATGTGCCACCCGGGCCGTCCCAGCCCCCAGGGCGAGGGCCAGGAGGCGGTCTCCGGCTCGGAGACCTTCCGGCCCTTCCACAGCGCGAAGTCACGTGGGTCGCGCTTGCCGCGCGGGTCGGCGTCGGCGGCGGCCTCCATGTCGTCGACCTTCTGCCCCGACAGCTCGCCGTAGGAGGGCCAGGAGCGCACGTCGAAGTAGACGTCCGCAGAGCCGTCCTCGGCAGCGTAGGCATGGCCCTTCGCGATCAGCTCCTCGATCAGCGCGATGATCTCGGGGATGTGACCGGTGGCCAGCGGCTCGTAGGTCGGCCGGGCGACGTTGAGCGAGGCGTACGCGGCGTCGAGCTCGCGGTGCATGGTGTAACCGAGGTTGTACCAGGGACGTCCCTGCTCGGCCGACTTCGCCAGGATCTTGTCGTCGATGTCGGTCACGTTGCGGATGAAGGTGGTCTCGTAGCCCGACGCTCGCAGCCACCGCTGCAGCACGTCGAAGTTCACCCCGCTCCGCACGTGCCCGACGTGCGGCTCGCTCTGCACGGTCAGGCCACAGACATAGAGCGACGCCTTGCCGGGCTGCAAGGGGGTGAAGTCACGTACTTCACGGGTCGCCGAGTCGTAGAGCCTGAGTGCCATGCCCCAAGTCTAGGGACGTACGCGGGTTCCCTACCTATCGCGACGCACGATGAGCGCGGTTGCGATCGCGGCTACGCCCTCGCCGCGGCCCGTGAGCCCGAGGCCGTCGGTGGTCGTGGCGGTCACGGCGACCGGCGCGCCCGCCGCCGCGGAGAGCGTCTCGTTGGCCTCGGCCCGCCGGGGACCGATCTTGGGCCGGTTGCCGATCACCTGCACCGCGACATTCCCGATCTCGAAGCCGGCCTCACGGACGCGGCGCGCGGCCTCGGCCAACAGGACGACTCCGGCCGCCCCCGCCCACTCGGGCTCGGAGGTGCCGAAGTTGGACCCCAGGTCGCCGAGCCCCGCGGCGGAGAAGAGCGCGTCGCAGCAGGCGTGGGCGGCGACGTCCCCGTCGGAGTGCCCGGCGAGACCCTGCGGCTCGTCGGGAAAGGCGAGACCGGCCACATGCATCGGGACACCGTCGGCAAGGCTGTGTACGTCGGTCCCGATGCCGACCAGAGGAAGCTGCACGCTCCGCAGTCTCCCAGATAGGACTCAGGCAGCCTTTCGGTGGCCGACGTGGATGAGCCCGTCGACGACCCGGACCTCGTAGGCGGGGATCGTCACGTGCGGGTCGTCCAGGCACTGTCCCGTACGCAGGTCGAACCCGTGCCGGTGAGCGGGCGAGGCCACGAACGGCACCCCGTCGCGCACCCCGACGATGCCCTTGGCGATCACCGACGCCTTGGCGAACGGGTCGTGGTTCCCCAGGGCGTAGACGACGTCGTCGGGCATCCGGAAGATGGCGATGGCCTGCCCGTGGACCAGTGCCGTGGCGCCGCGCTTCACCTCGAGCGCGTCGACCGGGCAGACGGACTGCCAGTCACCCTGGTCGTCCCGCTGCGCGTGCGCACTCATGCCGGCGCCTCCGTGGAACAGGGCCAAGAATACGGATCCGCCGGCCTGAGGCCGATGGTCGCTCGCTGGCGCTCGCTCATGACGTCGCCGGCCCGAGCCGCTTCGTCCACATTCGTCGGGTCCTCCCTTCGGTGGATTTGAACCGTAGGACGCGTGAGGGACACCTCCTGTTTCGCTCTGTTACGCGTACGTAAACACCAGCGCCCAGCCCATCGGCCGTCTTCGCCGCCGAACGGATAGCCTCCAGGGGTGCCTGCCGCTCTCGTCCTCCTGGCCGCCGGATCCGGCACCCGCGTCGGAGCCGCCACCAACAAGGTGCTGCTCCCGCTCGACGGGTCCGACGATCCGGCCTCCTCAGCCCTCGGTCTCTCGCTCCGGACCGCCCTGGCCGTGCCCGACGTGCACCGTCTCGTCCTGGTCGTACGCAGCGGCGACGAGGAGGCGGTCGCGGCCGTCGCCCAGCCCCTGCTCGGGGACCGTGAGGTCGTGATGGTCGCCGGCGGCGACACCCGGCACGCCTCCGAACAGGCCGCACTGGCCGTGCTCCGGGCCGACATCGAGGCAGCCGGTGAGGACGGGATCGACGTGGTCGCGATCCACGACACCGCCCGGCCACTGGTGTCGCCCGAGCTCTTCTCCGTGGTCATCGGCGTCGCCCGCAAGCACGGTGGCGCCATCCCCGCCGCCCCGCTCAGCCACCTCTCGACGCGTGACCTGCAGCCGGTGGCAGGTCCTCTCGTCGGCGTACAGACACCGCAGGCGTTCCGCGCGGCCGACCTGCTGGCCGCCTATGCCCAGGCCGCGGCAGACGGCTTCGACGGCACCGACACCGGCGCCACCCTGGAGCGCTACGCCTCCGGCGTACGCATCGTCGCCGTGCCCAGCTCGTCGCTGAACCTCAAGGTCACCTTCGCCGACGACCTGGGCGCGGTCGGGAAGCTGCTCAGCTGACGGCGCTGACCGACAGCGCTTCGAGCAGGCGTACGTCATCCTCGGAGGCGACGCGGCGGCCGACCGGCGGCGCCTCGACCGAGACGACCGGGAACCGGCGGGCGAGCGAGCCCGCGATCTCGGCGAAGTCGCCGGAAGGCCAGTCGTCCAGGGCCGCGACGACGGCCGGGGGCAGCACGATCGGCGAGGCGACCGAGACCAGCGAGGTGCGGTCGATGGTCGCGCCGAGCACCGGCACCCCGTCCTCGATGGCCAGGTTCTTGACCGTGTCCGTGACCGGGCGTACGCCGACGACGACCGCCTCGCGCGCGAGCGCGGTCGAGACACAGTGAGCAATGAAGGCCGGCGGGGTCATCGGGCACAGCGAGTCGTGCAGGACCAGCGGCTCCTCGGCCTCGACCATCCCCTCCCACGAGGTGGTGAAGTCGACGGGCGTCACGCCGGACTCCCCGAGGGACCAGGTCGCCGCGGCGACCAGCGCCTCACCGTGGATCAACGCGAACGGCAGCGAGCCTCGACCGTCATCGGCGACGAACCCGAGGGCCGGCGGAACCTCGGCAGTCTCGTCGATCTCGTCGTAGTCGGCGTAGGGGTCCTCCATGAGAGTCACCGTATCCACACCAAAACGCGAAACAGGCCCCGGGTTTCCCCGGAGCCTGTAACGCAGACCGAAACCAGCGTCAGCTGGCCAGCACCTCATCGAGGAGGACTTCAGCCTTGTCTTCGTTGGTGTGCTCGCACAGCGCGAGCTCCGAGACGAGGATCTGGCGTGCCTTGGCGAGCATGCGCTTCTCCCCGGCGGAGAGGCCACGGTCACGCTCACGACGCCACAGGTCACGCACGACCTCGGCGACCTTCATGACATCGCCGCTGTGCAGCTTCTCCAGGTTTGCCTTGTAACGACGCGACCAGTTGGTCGGCTCTTCGACGTGCTCCGCACGAAGCACCTCGAAGACTCGATCAAGCCCGTCCTTGTCTACGACGTCTCGAACTCCGACGAGCTCGAGGTTGTTGGCCGGAACACGCACCACGAGGTCCTGCTGAGCGATGATGCGGAGGACCAGATACTGCCGCTCCTCGCCCTTGATGGTGCGCATCTCGATGTCTTCGATGACGGCCGCGCCATGGTTCGGGTATACGACGGTCTCGCCGACGGTGAAAGTCATATTTTTAGGTACCCCTTCCTAGGGCTATAAGTCTACCACGGATCTTAGAATTCGGATTCCGTGTTTGCGCAGGTCAGGGGCTCAATCTGGGGTTGACAGATTGATAACTTGTGTGGTTCCGCGCGCGCAGGCCCGTTGAACGTGGCAGCATGGCTGATTTCGAAACGACTCCGAAATCTCGCCGTAGCCAGCCTGTTGTCCTGCGCGGCTCGGCAGAGTGCCCGATACTGCCGCCATGGCGAATGCATCGCAGAGCGCCCCCAAGACCATCTTCACCGTGTCGTCGTCGCACGCCCAGGATCAGGACCCGGAAGAGACGCAAGCCAGTGCGTCGGCCGTTCCTGATGCCCCGGCGGGCCGAGCAAGCGTCATGGACAAGGTGGGCAACTGGGCCCCGTTCCTCCTCATCCGCTCCGCCCACCCCCGCCAGGCGGTGCTGACCGCCATCGGCCTGTCGGTGGCGGCCGTCCTCGCCGGGCTGACGACGCGCGAGGTCACGCTGATCGCGGTCACCGTGCTCGTCGGCCAGGCCGTTCTCGGCTGGCACAACGACCTCGTCGACCAGGCCGTCGACCGTCGTCACGAGCGCGAGGGCAAGCCGATCTCGGACGGCCGTCTCGAATCGGGCAGCGTCTGGTTCGCGCTGTGCTGCGGCGTACTGCTCGTCATTCCGCTCTCGGTCACCTCGGGCACCGTCGCGGGGCTGTTCTACCTCGGCTCGCTGGTCCTCGGGATGCTCGCCAACGTACTGCTCCGCAAGGGCCTCTTCTCCTGGGTCCTGTGGGCGGCGGCCTTCGCCTGCTACCCCGGATACCTCTCGTACGCCGGCTGGGCCGGTGAGTCCGCGGGCGGACCGCCGCACTGGGTGATGGTCGCGCTCGCCGCGGCGCTCGGTGTCGGCGTGCACTTCCTGACCGCGCTGTGGGGCCTGGTCGCCGACAACGAGGACAAGTGGACGTACCTGCCGCTCAAGGCCGGGCTGAAGCTCGGGGCCGGCAAGCTCCTCCTCGTCACGCTCGTCTACATCGCCGTGGTGATCGCCGGGATGCTGTACGCCGCGAGCGCCGTCGGACTGCGTGCCTGACCCTTTTCCGAGATCGCGGGATCGGGCGGATAGAGTGTCGCGCGTGACGACCAAGGTTATGCAGAAGCGGCTCGCAGTGACGGGCGCACTCGTGGCTCTCGCGCTTCCGGCGCTGACCGCCTGCAGCAGCTTCGACTACGCGACGGACCGGCCCAACGAGATCACCCACGGCGGGTCGACGCTCGACGGTGCCATCCGGATCAACGCCGCTCGCATCGTGACCGCGCAGGAAGGCTCCGGCGTCCTGGTCGGCACCTTCTCGCTCGACCCGGCGATCAACCCGGCGGTCGCCGGCAAGGCGCTCCCGACGGTCACCTCGATCGCCACGGCGGCCGACGCCGAGGAGACGGTCACGCCCGAGTCGTTCACACCGATCGAGCTGCCGAAGTCCGGCATCATCAACCTGGCCGACCCGACCGTCGGTGGCATCGCGGTCACCGGCGACTTCAAGCCGGGCGACAGCATCCCGATGACCTTCACCTTCTCCGAGGGTGAGGAGAAGACCATCTCCGTCCCGGTGGTCACCCAGTGTGGTCCGTACGCCGAGGTCGTCGCAGCCGTCGACGAGACCACGAAGCCCGCGAAGAAGGGCAAGAACGCCGAGGCCGAGGCGTCCGAGGACGCTGCCGCCGAGGGCGCTGCCGAGGGCACCGAGGAGGCGTCGACCCTGCCGGCCGACGAGCCCGCCGAGAGCGAGCACGCGACCGAGACCGAGGGCGAGCACGCCACCGAGGGCGAGGCGCACGACGAGTCCGCGGGCACCATCTCCGAGGACCCCTACTCCTGCGAGTTCCCCCCGGCCGCTCTGCCCGGTGCCGAGGAAGCTCACTGATGACCTACAAGCTCGTCCTTCTGCGTCACGGCGAGAGCGAGTGGAACGCGCTCAACCTGTCCACCGGCTGGGTCGACGTCGACCTCACCGACAAGGGCCGGGCCGAGGCCGTCAACGGCGGCAAGCTGCTGGCCGAGGCCGGGATCCTTCCCGACCTGGTCCACACGAGCCTGCTGCGACGTGCGATCAACACCGCCAACATCGCGCTCGACACCGCCGACCGCCACTGGATCCCGGTGCGCCGCGACTGGCGTCTCAACGAGCGCCACTACGGCGCGCTCCAGGGCAAGAACAAGTCCGAGACGCTGAAGAAGTTCGGCGAGGAGCAGTTCCAGCTGTGGCGTCGTTCCTACGACGTACCGCCGCCCCCGATCGAGGCCGACTCCGAGTACTCCCAGGCCGGTGACCCGCGCTACGCCGACATCGACGTGCCCGCCACCGAGTGCCTCAAGGACGTCGTCGCCCGGATGATCCCCTACTGGGAGTCGGCGATCGTGCCCGACCTCCAGGCCGGCAAGACCGTCCTGGTCACCGCCCACGGCAACAGCCTGCGCGCGCTGGTCAAGCACCTCGACAACATCTCCGACACCGAGATCGCCAAGCTCAACATCCCCACGGCCCAGCCGCTGGTCTACGAGCTCGACGAGTCGCTGAAGCCGGTCGTCACCGGCGGCACCTACCTCGACCCCGAGGCCGCGGCCGCCGCCGCCGAGGCCGTCGCCAACCAAGGCAAGCAGTAACAACCACAATCCCGCCGGGTCGGCTCGTCTTGACGAGCCGACCCGGCGGGATTTTCGGTCAGTACGAGCCGACTCGGCAGGTCAGGAGTCGGCGGGGGTCTCGCCGGTCACGACGAAGACGACCCGGTTGGCCACCGTGACGGCGTGGTCGGCGATGCGCTCGTAGTAGCGGCCCAGCAGAGCCACGTCGACGGCCGGCTCGACGCCGTGGGTCCAGTCCTGGCCCAGCAGCTCGGCGAAGGACTTGCGTCGCAGCTGGTCCATCTCGTCGTCGTCGGCGACCAGGTCCTGAGCCGCGGAGATATCGCGGGTGCGGAGGATCTCGCAGGTGCGCTCGACCATCTGCTGGGCGATCTCGGCCATCTTGCCGATGGTCGGCTGGGCCAGCTCGGGGACGGCCTTGTTCGGCGTACGCAGCCTGGCGATCTTGGCGACGTGGACGGAGAGGTCGCCCATCCGCTCGAGGTCGGAGATCATCCGCAGCGCGGCGACGACCACGCGCAGGTCGCCGGCGACCGGCGACTGGAGGCCGAGCAGCTCGAGGGCGTTCTCCTCGATGCGCTCGCGGGCGTCGTCGATCTCGACATCCTTGTCGATCACCTGCTCGGCGAGGTCGTTGCGGGCCTCGAGAAGAGCGGTGGTGGCGTCGCGTACGGCCACCGACACCAGCTCACAGACACTGGTGAGATCGGTGAAGATGGCATCGAGGTCCTCATGGAAAGCAGCGCGCATGGGCCGATCCTAGACACACGACATGTACTG
This sequence comes from Nocardioides sp. NPDC127514, assembly GCF_040302125.1. Classification (NCBI taxonomy): domain Bacteria; kingdom Bacillati; phylum Actinomycetota; class Actinomycetes; order Propionibacteriales; family Nocardioidaceae; genus Nocardioides; species Nocardioides sp. NPDC127514. Next base: position 92,730 of record NZ_JBEORF010000027.1, read on the forward strand.
ATCTTCATCCCGAGTGAACCGACGGTGAACGTTCGGCGCGGAGACGTCCAGAGGTGAAGAATGGGTGTTTGATGGGCTTACCCTGATCGTGTGGACTCGACGACGCAGGCCTTTCTTGCTGCGCTCCTCGGCGCTGTCGTCGCCGGAGCGGCGGTGCTTGCGTGGGCGATGAGCGAACGTTCCCGCCGCCGGATCCCCGAGGTCGAGCCCCCGAAGGTTCCCTCCGAGGTGGCCGCGGTCCTCTCGGTCCTGCGCAGCAGCGCGGTCGTCGTCGACGAGCACGACACGGTGCTCAAGGCCAGCGCCCCGGCGTACGCCCTGGGTCTGGTGCGCGGCACCTCGCTGGTCTCGCCCGAGCTGTCCGAGCTCGTCCACGGTGTGCGCCGTGACGGCCAAATCCGGGAGACCGAGCTGGTGATCTCGCGCGCCAACGGGGCCTCGCGGCACGTCACCGCCCGGGTCGCTCCGCTCGGCACCCGCCTGGCGCTCGCCCTGGTCGAGGACCGCACCCGCGAACGCCGCGTCGAGGCCGTACGCCGCGACTTCGTCGCCAACGTCAGCCACGAGCTCAAGACGCCGGTCGGCGCGATCCGAGTGCTCGCCGACGCGGTCACCGAGGCCTCCGACGACCCCGAGGCCGTACGCCGCTTCGCCCACCGGATGATCACCGAGTCCGAGCGCCTGACCGAGCTCGTCCAGCAGATCATCGAGCTCTCCCGGCTCCAGGGCGACGAGCCCTTGGAGGCGCCGATCGCGGTCGACGTCGACAAGGTCATCGCGGCCGCCGTCGACGCCTCGACGGTCGACGCCGACGCCAAGGGCATCAACGTGGTCAGCGCCGGCACCGCCGGGTTGCACGTCTTCGGCAACGACGAGCAGGTCTCGACCGCGGTCACCAACCTGGTCTCCAACGCGGTCGCCTACTCCGACCCCGGCTCGACCGTGACCGTCTCGACCCGCGCGACCGACGGCTCCGTCGAGATCTCCGTGGTCGACCAGGGCATCGGGATCCCGTCCACGGAGATCGATCGGATCTTCGAGCGCTTCTACCGCGTCGACCCGGCTCGCCACCGCTCCACCGGTGGCACCGGGCTCGGCCTGTCGATCGTCAAGCACGTCGCCGCTACGCATGGTGGCGAGGTCAAGGTCTGGTCGCAGGAGGGTCAAGGTTCCACCTTCACCCTCACCCTGCCCCAGCACCTACCAACTGCCGGGAAGTCCGGCACAAGCAAGGAGGAACGCCCGTGACCCGGGTACTCGTCGTCGAAGATGAAGCCAGCTACAGCGAGGCACTGTCCTACATGCTCCGCAAGGAAGGCTTCGAGGTCGCCGTCGCCGAGGACGGCACCGACGCTCTGAAGGAGTTCGACCGCAACGGGGCAGACATCGTGTTGCTCGACCTGATGCTTCCCGGCCTCTCCGGCACCGAGGTGTGCCGGCAGATCCGGGCCACCTCGTCGGTCCCGGTCATCATGGTGACCGCCAAGGACGACGAGGTCGACAAGGTCGTCGGCCTCGAGCTCGGCGCCGACGACTACGTGACCAAGCCCTACTCCCCGCGCGAGCTCGTCGCCCGGATCCGCGCCGTCCTCCGCCGAGGCACCGAGCCCGACGCGGCTCCCGCCACCCTCGAGGCCGGGCCCGTCCGGATGGACGTGGAGCGCCACGTCGTGACCGTGGACGGGTCCGAGCAGCGGCTGCCCCTCAAGGAGTTCGAGCTGCTGGAGATGTTCCTGCGCAACCCCGGCCGCGTCCTCACCCGCGGCCAGCTCATCGACCGCGTCTGGGGCTCCGACTACGTCGGCGACACCAAGACCCTCGACGTACACGTCAAGCGCCTGCGCGCCAAGCTCGAGCCGGACCCGTCGGAGCCGAAGTTCCTGGTCACGGTGCGAGGGCTGGGCTACAAGCTCGACCTCTGAGGCTGTTCCTTCGTCGAGGTATGCAGCCGAAGGCTCACTCCCCCAGCGGAGCTCCGCTGGGGATGTGTTCCTCGGCCTGCATACCCTGACGAAGGTCCGCGCCGCGCGGCATCACCAGAGACATCAGCGCGGCGGCGGCGCACAGGGCGCCGGCTGCGTACCAGACCAGGTCGTAGGACCCGGTGACATCGCGTACGACGCCGCCGATCCAGGCGACCAGGCCGGCTCCGACCTGGTGGGAGGCGAGCACCCAGCCGAAGACGATCGGAGCGTCCTCGGGCCAGATCTCGCGGCACAGCGCGAGCGTGGGCGGCACGGTGGCGACCCAGTCGAGACCGTAGAAGACGATGAAGAACACCATCGGCGGGTGCACCTCGGACGAGAGCAGCATCGGCAGGAAGATCAGCGAGATCCCGCGCAGCGAGTAGTAGACGCCGAGGAGCACCACGGGGTTGAAGCGGTCGGTGAGCCAGCCGGAGAAGATCGTCCCGACGACGTCGAAGATCCCGATCACGGCGAGCAGCGAGGCGGCCGCGACGGTGGCCATCCCGTGGTCGTGCGCAGCGGGTACGAAGTGGGTCCTGATCAGCCCGTTCGTGGTGATCCCGCAGATCGCGAAGGCACCGGCGAGAAGCCAGAAGGCCTTGGTACGCATCGCCATCCCGAGCACGCGCACAGTCCGTAGCGCGGCGCCGGTCGCGGGCGCGGGGCGCGGCACGATCTTCGAGGCGCCGTAGGGCGCCAAGCCGATATCCGCCGGGTAGTCGCGGAGCAGCAGCAGCACGAACGGGATGACCGCGGCGGCGACCAGGGCGATGGTCACCGAGGCGGCCCGCCAGCCGAGCTCCCCGATCAGCACGGCCAGTACCGGCAGGAAGATCAGCTGTCCCGAGGCGCCGCCGGCGGTCAGCAGACCGCTGACCAGGCCCTGCCGCTTGTCGAACCAGCGGGTGGTGATCGTCGCGCCGAAGGCGAGCGCCATGCAGCCGCTGCCGCCGCCGACGAGGACACCCCAGCCGAGGACGAACTGCCACGACTGGCTCATCCACACGGTGCCGAGCGAGCCGAGGGTGATCATGGCGAGCGCGACGGCGACCACCGGACGGATCCCGAAGCGGTCCATCAGCGCCGCAGCGAACGGGGCGGTCAGGCCGTAGAGCGCGAGCTGCAGGGTGATCCCGGCGCCGATCGTGCCGCGCGACCAGCCGAACTCCTCGTGCAGCGGACCGACCAGGAGGCCCGGCGCCGCGGTGAAGGCGGCGGCGCCGACGATGGTCACGAAGGCGACGGCGGCCACCCACCAGGCCGGGTGGATGCGGGGGCGGCGCGCGGCTGCGCGGCCGGCAGGCGGCGGGGTCGTCGTCTGGGTCATGACGGTGATCCTTCCGGATTCGCACCACTCCAGATAGTGGCCTGATTGTCATCTATCGGTAAGATCCAGCCATGAGCGACGTACGGGTGGCTTCCCCGCACCGGGTCGCGGTGCTGATCCAGGACGGGTTCATCCCGTTCGAGATCGGCATCCCGCACCGGATCTTCGGCAGGGCCCGCGACAGCGAGGACCGGCTGCTCTACGAGGTCGTCACCTGCACCACCGGCGAAGCCGGACCGGTGCAGTCGGACTCGGACGTGGTCGTCCTCGCACCGCACGGACCCGAGGCGCTCGCGGACGCGGACACCGTGGTGATCCCGAAGTTCGGCCTCGACTACCCGACGGTCTCGGACGGCGTCCTGTCGGCGCCGCTGAAGGAGGCGCTCGACCTCATCCGGCCCGGCACCCGGATCATGTCGATCTGCACCGGCGCCTTCGCGCTCGCCGCCGCGGGTCTTCTCGACGGCCGCCCGGCGACCACCCACTGGTCGCACACCGACGACTTCCGAGCCCTGTTTCCGCAGGTCAAGCTGGACCCTGACGTACTCTTCGTCGACGACGGCGACATCCTCACCTCCGCCGGCGTTGCCTCGGGCCTGGACCTCTGCCTGCATGTCGTACGCAGCGACCACGGCGCCGCGGTCGCCAACCGCGTCGCCCGCGCGACGGTCGTACCTCCCCACCGCGACGGCGGGCAGGCGCAGTTCATCCGGCATCACGCCCCCGCCCCCGGCGACACCGGCATCTCGGCGGCGACCGCCTGGGCCCTCGCCCACCTCGACCGGCCGCTGAGCCTGGAGGCGATGGCGTCCCGGGTCTCGATGTCCGTACGCACCTTCACCCGGCGGTTCCGCGACGAGACCGGCGACTCCCCCGGCCGCTGGCTGCAGCGCCAGCGCATCGAGCTCGCCCGCAACCTGCTGGAGACCACCGACCTCTCGATGGAGCAGGTCGCCGCCCGCTGCGGCCTCAACACCGCCCAGTCTCTCCGCCTCCACTTCCACGCCGCCCTCGGCGTCACCCCCACCGCGTACCGCCGCACCTTCCGCGGCTGACCCCACCGAGGCGTCACCCCGGTCGGCCGAGGCGTCACTCCGGTCGGCCGAGTGGGCACCACCGTGACCTCTCGGCCGACGCCGGTGACGCTTCGGCCGACGCGGCTGACGTCTCGGCGGGGGCGAGATGGCGGGATGTCGAACATGGATGGCTGATATCCGCTCGCGCCCCGGGGCGCGGATCTTTACCCTTTTATCGTGACGACGACGATCAGCCCCGCGCCCGCTGCGACCACGCCGATCTGGAAGCCACTGATCGCTTGCGGGATCACGCTGGTCCTGTGGGCGTCGGCGTTCGTCGGGATCCGTCACCTGGGCGACACCGTTCCTCCGGGGAGCCTGTCGCTGGGCCGGCTGATCGTGATGGTGGCGGCGCTCGGCGCCTACCTCGCACTGAAGGGCGGGTTCCGGCTGCCGACCCGGAAGGAATGGCCGCTGATCGCGCTGGGCGGTGCATCGTGGCTCGGGATCTACAACCTGGCGCTCAACGAGTCCGAGCGCCGGATCGACGCCGCGACGGCGGCGCTGATCGTGCAGGTCGGGCCGATCGTGGTGGCGCTGCTGGCCGGCCTCGTGCTCAAGGAGACGATCCACCGGTGGATCCTGATCGGCACCGGCGTCGGCTTCGCAGGGGTCGTCGTCATCGGCCGCGCCTCGGCCAACGGTGACACCGGCGATTGGATCGGCGTCGCCCTCTCGGTCGTCGCGGCGCTCACCTTCGCGGTCGGCGTCCTCACCCAGAAGAAGCTGCTGCCGACGATGAGCGCGCTGCTGCTGACGTTCTGGTACGCCATCGCCGGCCTCGTCATCTGCCTGCCCTGGTCGTTCGAGCTGGCCACCACGATCCCCGACATCAGCGTCGGCAACATCGGCTGGATCGTCTACCTCGGTCTCTTCCCGAGCGCGCTGGCCTTCGTGACCTGGGCTTATGCCCTGTCACACTCCGATGCCGGCAAGTTCGCACAGTCGACGTTCCTGGTGCCGTTCATCACCGCGCTGATGGCATGGCTGGTGCTCGACGAGGTGCCGCCGGCCCTCGCCTTCATCGGTGGCGCGATGTGCATCGCGGGTGTGTTGATTACCCGGCGCCAGCCGCGTTAGTCCTCGCCGGCCTGCGCGCTCCGCGCGCTTGCTCCCTCGCTCGGCGCGAGCGGACGAGCAAGCTCGCCGCTCGTCCTCACTCGGTCGCCTCGAGCCAGCCCCGGAAGGCTTCGAGGTTGGCGGTCGACTCACCGCGCAGCTTGCGCCACTCCCACTCCTTGCGGATCGAGGAGGCGAAGCCGAGCTCGAGGATGGTGTTGAAGGACTCGTCCGCGTACGTCAGGACCGAGCCCAGCAGCCGGTCGAGCTCGCCCGGTTCGACCATCGCCAAGGGCAGCCGGCCGTCGAGGTAGATGTCGCCGAGCCGGTCGAGACCGAACGAGACCCCGTAGAGCCGCAGGTTGCGCTCGAGCAGCCAGCGGTAGACGGTCTCGTGGTTCTCGTCGGGACGGCGGCAGACGAAGGCATGGACGCCGAGGGCGTGCTGCCCCAGGTCGAGCCGGACCGGCGTCTGCAGCTTGCGCTCGCCCGGGAGCGAGAACGAGAAGACCACCTCGCCACCCGGCTGGGACGTCTCGTCCCAGGTCAGGTCGTTGGACTTCAGCCAGCCGCGTACGACCTCTTCCAGGTCGGTCCGCGCATCAGTCATGCCGTCAGCTCCTCACGCATCAGCATCTTGGCCTCTTCATAGACCTCGAGCGTATTGCGTGCGGTGAGATCCCAGGAGAAGTCCTGGGCGTGTTCGCGGGCTCCGTCGGCCAGGGCGGACCAGCGTGAGTGGGAGGCGATGGCGTTGGTGAGCGCGTCGGCCCACTGCGCCGGGTCGTGGCCGTCGACCAGGAGCCCGCTGCGGCCGTGGTGCACGGCGGTGGTCAGCCCGCCGACCGCGGCCGCGACGACGGGCGTGCCGCAGGCCTGGGCCTCGACGGCGACCAGGCCGAACGACTCGTTGTAGGAGGGGACGGCGACGACGGAGGCGGCCGAGTACCAGAGCGCGAGTTGGTCCTGGCGCACCGGCGGGACGAACCGGACCACGTCGGATATCCCCAGCTCAGCGGCCAGATCGGCCAGCCCGGTCGGGTGCTCCAGACCGGAGCCGGAGGGACCACCGACGATCGGGACGACGAGGTTGGGGCGCAGCGACGGGTCCCGGGCGAGCATGACCGCGGCCGCCCGCAACAACACATCCGGAGCCTTGAGCGGCTGGATGCGACCGGCGAAGAGCAGCACGTGAGCACGGGCAGGGAGCCCGAGCGCGGCACGCGCCGCGGCCCGCCCGCGCGGACGGAAGACCCGCAGGTCGACCCCGGGATGCACGACGGCGACACGGCCCGGCTCCGCGTCGTACATGTTGATCAGCTGCTTGGCCTCGAGGTCGGTGTTGGCGATGAGCATGTCGGCGGCATCGACGACCTGCTCCTCCCCGATCACGCGGGCCTCGGGCTCGGGACAGTCGCCCTCGGCGAGCGCCTCGTTCTTGACCTTGGCCATCGTGTGCATCGAGTGGACCAGCGGCACGCCCCAGCGGTCGCGGGAGAGCGCACCGACCTGGCCCGAGAGCCAGTAGTGGGAGTGCACGGCGTCGAAGTAGCCCGGCGGGTTGGACGCCTCTGCGCGGAGCACCTCGCGCGCGAACGTGCACAACTGCCCCGGAAGGTCACCCTTGGCCAGCCCCTCGAACGGACCGGCGTGGACGTGGTGGACGGCGACCCCGTCGTACGCCTCCACGACCTGCGGCAGGCGCGAGGAGGTCGCGCGCGTGAAGATGTCGACCGCGATGCCCTGGGTGGCCAGCCGCCGGGAGAGCTCGAGCACGTAGACGTTCATGCCGCCGGCGTCGCCGGTGCCGGGCTGGTCGAGCGGAGAGGTGTGCAGACTGACCATCGCTACGCGGTGGATCATTCCTGCCCCTTTGTGTATACGCCTGTGGTCCCGTCTCTCAACACGTGGATCTCGCTCATCATTCCCGGCCGCGTGAACCAACGTGAATCGTCTTCGATCGTGGGACCCGGTGGGCAAAGTCGAGCGAGCGACGAGAGAATGGCGCCATGTCGTCCAAGAATGCTGTCGTCACCGGCGCCTCGAGCGGGATCGGCGCGGCCACCGCCCGCCAGCTCGCCAAGGAGGGCTACCACGTCTTCCTCGCCGCTCGCCGGGCCGACCGGATCGCAGCGCTGGCCGATGAGATCGGTGGCACCGCGATCGCGACCGACGTGACCTCCGACGACTCCGTCGCCACGCTCGTCGAGGCGGTCGGCGACCGTCTCGACCTGCTGGTCAACAACGCCGGCGGCGCCTTCGGGGTGGACAAGGTGGCCGAGGCGGACCTGACCAAGTGGCAGGCGATGTTCGAGGTCAACGTGATCGGCCTGACCCGCGTGACCAAGGCGCTGCTCCCCGCGCTGGTCGCCTCGGGAGCGGGCGCGATCATCAACGTCGGCTCGATCGCCGGCCGGCGCGCCTACGAGGGCGGTGCGGGCTACAACGCGGCCAAGTTCGGCACCCGCGCGGTCACCGAGGCGCTGCGCCTGGAGATCGTCGACAAGCCGGTGCGGATCATGGAGATCGCCCCGGGCATGGTCCAGACCGAGGAGTTCTCGCTCGTACGTCTCGGGGGCGACCAGGCGGCCGCCGACGCGGTCTATCAGGGCGTCGCCGACCCGCTGGTCGCCGAGGACATCGCCGACGCGATCGTGTGGATGGCGACCCGTCCGGCTCACGTCAACATCGACGAGCTGGTCATCAAGCCGCGCGCCCAGGCGGCCCCGCACAAGGTGCACCGCGAGGGCTGACAGCCCCTGATCCGGCCTCTGACCTGGTCTAGTCCAGGTCAGAGCGACGCCGAGGATTCAGTACGCGAGAGCCGACGGTGTCACACTCGATGACGTGCAGACGATCGGACTCATCGGCGGCATGAGCTGGGAAAGCACCGCCGCTTACTACGAGGGACTCAACAAGGGTGTCCAGGAGCGGCTCGGCGGTCTCCACTCCGCCAAGATCGTGCTGGCCTCCGTCGACCTGGCCGAGCTGACGGCACTGCAGGAGAAGGAGTCCTGGGACCAGGTCGCCGAGATCTTGACCGCCGCGGCCCGCAGTGTGGTGGCCGGCGGCGCCGACTTCATCCTGCTGTGCACCACCACCTTCCACAAGGTCTACGACGAGGTGGCTGCCGCCGTCGACGTACCCGTGCTGCACCTGGCCGACGAGCTCGCCGCGAAGGCCAAGGAGCTCGGCATCACCAAGGCTGGGTTCCTCGCCTCCCGCTACACCGTGGAGAACGACTTCTTCGCCCAGCGGATCTCGGACCACGGCGTCGACGTGAACCTGCCCGACACCCTCCACGTGGAGATGCTCGACTCGATCATCTACGAGGAGCTCATCCACCGGAACGTCGTGTCCGGCTCGCGCAAGCGGGTCCTCGAGGTCGTCCACGAGCTGTGGGACGCGGGCGCCGACGGCGTCATCCTCGGCGCCTCCGAGCTCAGCCTGCTGGTGCGACCCAGCGACGTCGACGTACCCATCCTCGACGCCATCACCGTGCACGTCGAGGCCGCGCTCGACCGCGCCCTGCCCTGACGCTGATCAGCTCTCGAGCAGCTCGTTGGCAACGGCGCGCAGCTCGGGGCTCATGTCGCCCTCGTGCACGACCACCTTCCGGCCGTCGACCTCGAACTCGTAGATGTAGCGATCGGCACCCTTCGGCTTCGAAGGGGTGACGTCGCGCTGCGCGATCAGGTTGCGCAGGGCGGCCACATGGGCGGCCGAGGGCGCGAGCTCCGCGACCCCCTCCTTGGTACGTCCCAGGAAACCGCCGCTGCGGCGTACCTTCACCATGGTCGGGCCCTCACCATCGGACGCGGGAGCCCCGGATGCTGGGGTGACCCCGACCTCGGACCACGCGGTGGTGACCGCCTCGGCCTGGTCGCCGGCCTCGGCGATGGTGGCCGCGGCGAACCCGGCGAAGTCGGTGTCGGTGGTGACGGCGCCGCTGGTCAGCGCGGCGTACCAGATCTTGCCGGCACCGTCCCACGAGTTGCCGCCGATCGCCTTCGCGGCGAGGGCGAAGGCGCGGTTGGGGATGCCGGAGTTGATGTGGACGCCGCCGTTGTCGTCGGTGCCGTCGTAGAGGTCGTCCATGTGGGCCGGCTGCGGGTCCTTGCCCAAGGTGGGGTCGTCGTAGGCGCTCCCGGGCTCGAGCATGTGCCGTAGCCCGACGCCCTGGACCGACTCGGTGAAGAGTCCCTCGCCGATGATCCAGTCGGCCTCGTCGGCGCTCTGGCCGAGGAGGCGCTGCTTGAGGCAGGAGCCGAACACGTCCGACATCGACTCGTTGAGCGCGCCGGGCTGGCCCTGGTAGACGAGCCCGGCGGAGTGCTCGGTGACCGCGTGGGAGAGCTCGTGACCGATCACGTCGACGGCCTTGGTGAACCGCTGGAAGATCTCGCCGTCGCCGTCGCCGAAGACCAGCTGGGTGCCGTCCCAGAAGGCGTTGGCGTAGTCGCGGTCGTAGTGGACCGTCATCACGACCTCGATGCCCCGGCCGTCGTAGGAGTCGCGGCCGTAGACCTCCTCGAAGAGCGCCAGCGAGCCGGTGATCCCGGTCGCGGCCTCGTCGACGCTCTCGTCGCCCGACTCCGGCTCACCCGCGGCGCGGACCTTCTGCCCGGGGAGGTCGGTGCCGTTGTTGGCGGTGTAGACCGTCCAGTCCCCGGCCTCGGCGGTGGTCTCGCCTGCTTCGGGCGCGGCGCCCTGGGCGAGAACCCTGGTCAGGTGCTCGGCCCGAGCGGCTCGAAACGCGTTGTCCTCGTCGAGGCGGCCGGCGTCGAGCCGCTGCATGAGATACGGGGGCACGATCTGGCAGACGTGTTTCCGAGAAGTCATGGGCCTCAGCCAACCGTCATCTCCGGATGCGGGTCAAGGAGGTCACGGCGGATAAGATCAGACGTCCCGTCCCGCGCCAGAAATCGAGCCGCTTCGCACATGTCCGAGATCCTCAAGGCCAATCTACGCAACGTCGCCATCGTTGCGCACGTCGACCACGGCAAGACCACGCTGGTCGACGCCATGCTGCGTCAGGCAGGCACGTTCACCGAGCACGAGGCCGAATCGGTCGCCGACCGGGTCATGGACTCCGGCGAGCTCGAGCGCGAGAAGGGCATCACCATCCTCGCGAAGAACACCGCCATCCACTACACCGGGCCGAGCGCGCCCGAGGGGATGACGATCAACATCATCGACACCCCCGGCCACGCCGACTTCGGTGGTGAGGTCGAGCGCGGCCTGTCGATGGTCGACGGGATCGTGCTGCTGGTGGACGCCTCCGAGGGCCCGCTCCCGCAGACCCGGTTCGTGCTGCGCAAGGCGCTCAACGCCGACATGCCGGTCGTGCTGGTGGTCAACAAGGTCGACCGCCCCGACGCCCGCATCGAGGAGGTCGTCGACGAGACGTACGAGCTCTTCATGGACCTGCTCGACGACTCCCACAGCCAGGACGCGCTCGACTTCCCGGTGATCTACGCCTCGGGCAAGGCCGGCGTCGCGTCGCTCGAGCAGCCCGGCAACGGCGAGCTGCCCGACTCCAAGGACCTGGAGCCGCTGTTCCAGACGATCATGGACACGATCCCGGCTCCGACGTACGTCGAGGGCGCGCCCCTCCAGGCCCACGTCACCAACCTCGACGCGAGCCCGTTCCTCGGCCGCCTCGCGCTGGTCCGCATCCACCAGGGCACCCTGAAGAAGGGCCAGAACGTCGCCTGGATGCGCCGTGACGGCGAGGTCAAGAACGTACGCATCACCGAGCTGCTCATCACCGAGGGCCTCGAGCGCAAGCCGGGCGAGATCGCCGGCCCCGGCGACATCGTCGCCATCGCCGGCATCCCGGACATCACCATCGGCGAGACCCTCGCCGACCCGGAGAACCCGGTCGCGCTGCCGCTCATCCACGTCGACGAGCCGGCCATCTCGATGACCATCGGCACCAACACGTCGCCGCTGGTCGGCAAGGTCAAGGGCTCGAAGGTCACCGCGCGCCTGGTCAAGGACCGCCTCGACTCCGAGCTCATCGGCAACGTGTCCCTGAAGATCCTCAACACCGAGCGTCCCGATGCCTGGGAAGTCCAGGGCCGTGGCGAGCTGGCGCTCGCGATCCTGGTCGAGCAGATGCGCCGCGAGGGCTACGAGCTGACCGTCGGCAAGCCGCAGGTGGTCACCAAGGAGATCGACGGCAAGATCCACGAGCCGTTCGAGCGCCTGACCATCGACGCGCCGGAGGAGTACCTCGGCGCCATCACCGAGCTGCTCGCGAACCGCAAGGGCCGCATGGAGGGCATGACCAACCACGGCACCGGCTGGGTGCGCATGGAGTTCATCGTCCCGGCGCGTGGCCTGATCGGCTTCCGCACCGAGTTCCTCACCGAGACCCGCGGCACCGGCATCGCCCACCACATCTCCGAGGGCTACGACCGCTGGGCCGGCGAGATCCGCTCGCGCAACAACGGCTCGCTCGTCGCCGACCGGGCCGGTGCGGCCACGGCGTACGCGATGACCTCGCTGCAGGAGCGTGGCGTCATGTTCGTCGAGCCGGCGACCGAGGTCTACGAAGGCATGATCGTCGGCGAGAACTCCCGCGCCGATGACATGGACGTCAACATCACCAAGGAGAAGCAGCAGACCAACGTCCGCTCCGCCACCTCCGACAACTTCGAGAAGCTCATCCCGCCGAAGAAGCTCTCGCTCGAGCAGTGCCTGGAGTTCTGCCGCGAGGACGAGTGCGTCGAGGTCACCCCCGACATGGTCCGCATCCGCAAGGTCGTCCTCGACCAGAACGACCGCGCCAAGATCGCGAGCCGAGCGCGCAAGGCCAACAAGTAGGCGGAGCGCTAGCGGAGCCTGCTTGATTGGACTTGTCGCGGGAGGCGAAGCGATCCAGACCGAAGGTCTGAGGATCGCCTCCCGCGCCCGCAAGGCCAACAAGTCCTGATCGACTCATCGGACGGCCGCCGACCCTCGTGGGTCGGCGGCCGTTCTCGTCGTCGGCTGGCTGCGACACTTCGACCATGACCCTCACGACCACCGCCTCGCTGATCAGCTCGGCCTACGAGGAGGGCCGCGGTGTCGCCGCCTTCAACGCGATCAACCTGGAGACCGTCGAGGCGATCGCCACCGGAGCCGAGACCGCGAACCGGCCGGTCATCGTGCAGATCAGCGAGAACGCGGTGCGCTACCACCGCGGCCTGGCTCCACTGGCCCAGGCCGCGATCGCGGTCGCGTCCGGCTCGACGATGCCGATCGCGCTCCATCTGGACCACGCGACCGACGAGCGCCTGGTCGGGATCGCGGTCGACCTCGGCTTCTCGTCCGTGATGTACGACGCCTCCCAGCTCCCCTATGAGGACAACCTCGCCCGCACCGCCGCCGTCGCCCGCCGCTGCCACGACCGCGGCGCCCACGTCGAGGCCGAGCTCGGCGAGGTCGGCGGCAAGAACGGCGTCCACACGCCCGGCGTACGCACCGACCCGGCCGAGGCGGCCGCGTTCGTCGCCGGCACCGGCGTCGACGCCCTCGCCGTCGCGGTCGGCTCGAGCCACAAGATGACCACCCGCGACGCGGCCCTGGACGAGGTGCTGATCGCAGCGATCCACCGCGCCGTCGACGTACCGCTGGTCCTGCACGGCTCCTCCGGCGTGAGCGACGACGGGCTCCGAGCCGCCATCGCCGCCGGGATGACGAAGATCAACGTCGCCACCCAGCTCAACAAGGCCTTCACCGGCGCCGTCCGCGACGCCCTCGAAGCGGACCCGGCCCTGGTCGACCAGCGCCGCTACCTCGGCGCCGGCCGCGACGCGATGGCCGCCGAGACCGCCCGGCTGCTCACCGTCATCTCGGGCTGAGCGACGCCCTCGTTTCCCCAGTTTGGTGGAAGCGCTCCCACGGTCACGAAATCGTTACCACCCGGCTACTTGACAGAGCCTTGTGAGCGCGATCACACTCTCCCTAGTCCCGAGAGTGGAAGCGCTCTCACTCCCCACACAGACGTGCAGGAGCACCCCGTGTCCAAGATCTCCAAGTCCTGGCGCCGCGGTCTAGCCGCTGGCGCGGTCGCCACTCTCGTCGCTGGCCTCGTCGGGGCCTGCGGCGGCAGCGACGACACCGGCGAGCAGGCCAAGCTCGGCAAGGACGACACCCTGACCATCACGACCTTCAGCGAGTTCGGCTACGGCGACCTCATCGAGCAGTGGAACGCCGACCCTGATCGCCCCTTCAAGGTCAAGCAGACCGTCGTTGCCGAGTGGGACACCTGGAAGCAGAGCCTCACCACCGGCCTGCAGTCGGGCGAGGGTCTCACCGACATCGTCGGCATCGAGGGCGACATGATGCCCGCGCTCGTCGCCGAGGGCGCCTCCGACCAGTTCGTCGACCTCACCGACAAGGAGCTCGACAGCCGCTGGATGGAGTCGAAGTACCTCGAGGGCCAGACCGCCGACGGCAAGCAGATCGGCTATCCGACCGACGCCGGCCCCGAGGCGTTCTGCTACCGCGCCGACCTCTTCGAGAAGGCCGGCCTGCCGAGCGACCGCGAGTCCGTGAAGGCCCTCTTCAAGGACTGGGACACCTACTTCGCCACCGGCGACAAGTTCAAGGCGAAGATGCCCAAGACCGCGTGGTACGACTCCAGCGGCGCGATCGCCCAGGCGATGCTCAACCAGGTGGAATACCCCTTCCAGACCAAGGACCAGAAGGTCGACGCCGACAACCCGGAGCTCCGGGCGGTCTACGACACGGTCGCCGAGCACGCCGCCACCCAGTCGACCAAGGTCGAGCAGTGGGGCGAGGACTGGATGGCCAACTTCACCAACGACGGCTTCGCGACCATCCCCTGCCCCGGCTGGATGTTCGCCAACATCAAGGACTCCGCACCTGACGTGAAGGGCTGGGACATCGTCGACGCCTTCCCGGGCGGCGGCGGCAACTGGGGCGGCTCCTACCTCGCCGTCCCGGCTCAGTCCGAGCACCAGGAGGAGGCCAAGGAGTTCGCCAACTACCTGACCAACGCCGAGTCCCAGGTCGCTGCCTCGAAGGTGGCCGGCAACTTCCCGGCCAACCTGGAGGCCCAGTCCACGCTGGCCGAGGAGAACGCCACGGACCCCTACTTCAACAACGCCCCGACCTCGCAGATCCTGGCCAGCCGCGCCGAGGCCGTGCCGGCGGGCGTCCCGTTCAAGGGTGACA